>NZ_JBXSQH010000001.1:0-522878 GCF_057063525.1 Gilliamella sp. X-46
GCTACAAATAAGGTCAGCACCTTTCACGGGAAAAGTCAGGAAAAGTTACAAACGGCTTTTTACGTTATTTAAGGGCGAATGCGGCAACGCAGTAAGCTGGTAGTATTAAGATTAAGGTGCAAAAACGGGCTACATGAACAACTACGCTGATGCGGGCTTCGTCAATAACAACTACTGGACGAGTGACGCAACAGGTAGCAACCAGTTCAATGTCAACTCGAACAACGGCAACGTCAACAGCAACAGTGCCAGCAACTCCCGCTATGGCCTTTGCACCGAGGCCTTATTACAGTGTGCTCTGCTATGGGTGTGTTTGAATAAATTGATGTAAAAATTGTTTTTTTACATGCACCGCTGTATAGGCACTATTACTTGGCACAAAGTAGTGATTGAGTCTATTGAAATGGTGCTCAATGACCTGTTTACGCAGTCGATAGTGGTTAGCATGTTTCATTAAACCTAAATAACTATTGATGACTGCTTCCATTTTTTTGAGTAATGGGTAATCAACTGTTAAAGGTTGCTCAATAATAGATTGCCAATAGGCGTTATTAGGAATAAAACTAAATTGTTTGTTGCTTGTGAGTAACTGATTAAAGAAGCGCAAATAATTGTTGAGTTTTTTAATGTTGCGACTGCGTAAATGTAAGTAATGAGGGTAAACCTTATAACCTAAATAATCAGCACCTTGCCGACATAGTTGTAAATGTTGTTTTTTGGGATGAAGTTGTAATTTTAGCTGTGTGGTAAGAAATTGGTTAATTTGTTGTTTCCATGCTAATAATTGTTTAGCCGAATTGCCAAGTATAAAAAGGTCATCCATATAACGCACATAACCTTTTATTTTTAATTGATGTTTTATAAAGTGGTCAAGCGGATTTAAATATAAATTAGCAAAAAGTTGGCTACTTGCTGAACCAATCGGAATCCCTGTATCCGGAGGAGATGACGCTAATCGCTTATGTTTGGGAATGGTTGCTAATAATGCTCTGCTACCGCTAACAACATAAGCAGATTGTGCGACATTTTGTAGTAATATTTTACTTGATACATAGGCAATTAATGATTGGTTATGGGGTGCATGTTTTTTTAATAAGGTTAACCAGTTATTGAGTAATGTTGGGCGATGGATTGAGTTGAAATAATTTTGAATATCAAGCTGTAAATAGTAAGTATTATTGGGTCTACGCATTAATTGTTGTACTCGCTTTACGGCATATAAAGTACCTTTACCAATACGATTAGAGTAAGAGTCTTCAATAAAGTGAGGACTAATAATTGGCTCAGCTTGGTTTACTAACCAACATTGCAATAATCTGTCACGATAAGCTGGTGCATAGATTTCGCGTAGCTTTGGGTCGCAAACGGCAAAACGTGTATAGGTGCTTGGTTGGTACTTTTGGTTCAGTACATCGTTTGCTAACTCGTTACAAAGTTCAGCAATGTTCAACAGTGATAACGATTTTTGTAAACTTTGTGCGGTTTGTGTGGCTGCATTTAATAATTGTTTTGTGAGGTTATTATGCATAATGAATTGCCTAATCCTATTAAATCAACTTTTGTTCAACCTAAAATATTTAATGATTTAGTGACATTATACCAATGCTATTGGCAAACGCATTGCCACTTACCAAAGTCCTTTAAATTTACCACTGGCGAAGCGATATTGACCGAGCTAACTGAGGCAATTCGTTCTGCAGTATTATCTAATATCGTTGACCGAGATAACATCAAAGAATGCCAATCCGCCATTAAACAGTTACAACATATTCGCGCCTCGTTAGATGTTATCAAAGGGCTATTGTGTGTAGGTTGGAAAATGAAAATGATATCACACGGTGCTTTTGCTTTATTCAACCAATCCATCGACAACATCCAAAAGCAGACCACGGGTTGGCAACATTGGTTTATGGCGCAGATGAATGATGAGGATTTAAGCTAAGGCTAAAACAAAAACAAAATTAAAAAAGCGCATTAATTTAAACGTTTTTATTTCACAAAAAAAACACCTTATTTACTCACAAAAAATCGGTCAGAAAAGGTATTGATTTTATTAAAGTTTTTCTGGCTGTTTTTTTACAAAAACCGCCTAATAAAAACACAACAATTCTTCCCAAAAAAGATGATTATGTTATTTGTCCTATTCCGGCGTCAGAATGTGCCGACAACAGAGCGAGGTTAGCACGCCAAACAGGGATGTTTGGCGTGTTTGTGGTGCGCTTGGAGCGCGTCCACAAACGGTGCGTTAAGACCGAGCGACGGCGGACAAATTTGTCTGGAACAAATTTGAACATCTGAGCAAAGCGAAGATGGCCTCGAAGAGGCGAGTATCAGGATGATACGAGTAATTGCGGAGGGTAGCCGCAGGCCACATTCTGCAGCCAAAGCGTGGGTTGTCAGGGAATTCGCTTTAATTCCCTGACTCGGACGTGGTCACTGTAGCTATTTTATTCACCCAAGGTCAAAACGTCCGAAACCACCGCACCCAATTTATTCTATTCACCAACCCCAAAAGGCTTGATTTTCCGCTCAAAAATCAGTCAGAAAAGGTATTGATTTTATTAAAGTTTTTATTTTTGTTTTTTTAAGTAAAATCAACCATTTAAAAAACCTATCGATTTGCATTGATAACCTACTCACTGCTACTTTTTGCTAATAGCTTGTCTACATCCCCCCTTATTTAAATTAATTTACCAATAAACCATTTCCCCTCGTTGTGAGATAATTTGCATTGTTTAATATTGCATCAATTATCGGCAGTTTAAAGACTATTTTATTGGTTTATGGTATGATTATCGCCAAATTCAACGACAATAAGTTATGGTGATTATGAGTTATCAAGTTCTGGCACGCAAATGGCGACCAAAATCATTTTCTGAAGTTGTGGGGCAGGAACATGTCCTTAAAATTTTGTCTAATGCGCTATCACTTGGTCGCGTTCATCATGCTTATTTGTTTTCAGGCACGCGTGGCGTGGGTAAAACGTCAATTGCGCGTTTGTTAGCTAAAGGGCTTAATTGCGAAACTGGCATTACAGCAACGCCTTGTGGGATTTGTGATAATTGTCGTGATATTGAGCAAGGGCGATTTGTTGATTTACTTGAAATTGATGCTGCATCGCGTACCAAGGTCGAAGATACACGCGAAATACTTGATAATATTCAATACTTGCCAACCAAAGGGCGTTTTAAGGTCTATTTGATTGATGAAGTCCACATGTTGTCACGCAGTAGTTTTAATGCACTACTCAAGACCCTAGAAGAGCCGCCCGAGCATGTTAAGTTCTTATTGGCGACAACGGATCCACAAAAATTACCGATTACTATTTTGTCGCGTTGTTTGCATTTGCATTTAAATGTGCTTGATACAGCGCTAATCAGCAAACAATTAGCTCATATTTTACAGTTAGAACAAATTAGCAGCGAACCTAAAGCGATTGGGATGTTGGCAAAAGCCGCTAATGGAAGTATGCGTGATGCACTGAGTTTGACCGATCAAGCCATTGCCCTTGGTAATGGTAAGGTTGATGCTAATTCGGTGGCGGTTATGCTTGGTACGCTTGATAAATCGATTCCGTTTTCGTTTGTTGAGGCATTGCATCATAGTGATGGTAATGCACTAATGCAACAAATCGAAGCCGCTGCTATGCAGGGGGCGGATTGGGATAATTTATTAGCCGAAACCATTACCTTGTTGCACCAAATTGCGTTATTACAAGTAGTGCCAACAGCATTAGGTGATTATACCGATAACGAAGACCGTATCCGCTTTTTAGCACAATATATGTCGCCGAATGATGTGCAGTTGTTTTATCAAATTTTGTTGATGGGTCGTAAAGAGCTTGCTTTTGCTCCCGATAAAAAAATCGGTGTTGAAATGAGCTTTTTACGTGCTTTGGCTTTTATGCCTAAGGCGGTTGATGCGGTCACTCCCCCCGTCGTAGTTAGTCCTGTTTCTGTTGAAAGCAATACGAAGCCACAAGGGCAAATGCATTCGCAAACTCAGAATGATATCCCTGCGCTAGCAACAAGTGCACCACAAGTAAGTCAGCCTGAGAATATCCCAGTTGCTGACTCAGAGCAAACTACATCATCAGCCCTTGATTCGCAAAAATCAGAGCTTAGTTCACCTTTATCAAAACAACCGCAAAACTCTTCGCAACTTATGAGTGATACGTCGCCTGTTATAACCCAAAAGGTTGAGCAAACGGCTAATACTAAATCAACCACTGGCGATGTAGCGATTCCTGAAGATGTTTCATCGGTGACTAAGAGTATTTTAGAAATGCGTATGCAGTTGATGAAAGAGGAACAAAATCCAAAAAAGTCTAACGCGGTTGGCGCGACTAATGTGGCCCAACCAAAAAATCCAGTAATCAGTTCATCACTTAAACGAATTAAACAAAATAAGGCTCCTGTTGAGTCTATCAATACCCGTAGTGGTGAAGATAGTCGTGATAACGAAGAAGAAATCACAGCGGAAAATTATCAATGGCAAGCCAGTGGTTTAATTGCTATGAAAGATGAGATCGTGGTTGATACAAAAGCATTCCGCGAGTCACTTAATGGCGAAAAGACCCCCGAAATGACCAAAAAACTGATTGCCGAAATGGCTCAAAAAGATGCATGGTGTGCTGAAATTGAACAGTTGGATTTGTCGCCTTTAATTAAACAAATTGTGGTTAACTCCGCTTTTGAGCAAGTAGATAATGGAACGATAGTGTTGCATATGCGATCGGCAGTTAAACACTTAATTAATTCAGCAGGGAATGTGATTAAAGTGAAAAAAGCACTTTGTAAATATCATAATCAAGATCTTGATGTGAAGATTGTTATTGATGATGATCAAAATCGTAAGACGCCAATCGAAATGCGTGAAGAGTTGTATCAACAAAAACTAGCTCAGGCAAAAATAACCATTGCCGAAGATCCAAAAGTGGCAACAATTTGCCGATATTTTGATGCCAAGATTGATGAAGCAAGTGTTCGTCCTGTATAATCGTGGCTATATTTTTTAACGAGGAATTATTATGTTTTCAGGTGGAAAAGGCGGCTTGGGTAATTTAATGAAACAAGCCCAACAAATGCAAGCAAAAATGCAACAAGCTCAAGAAGAGATCGCTAAATTAGAAGTAACTGGCGAGTCGGGCGCGGGTATGGTTAAAGTCACTATTAACGGTACGCATAGCTGTAAACGTGTTGAAATTGATCCATCACTATTAGCAGAAGACGATAAAGAGATGTTAGAAGATCTTATTGCCGCTGCTTATAACGATGCTGCTCGTCGTTTAGATGACGCACAAAAAGAAAGAATGGCGCAAGTAACTGGTGGTATGCAACTACCTCCAGGCTTTAAAATGCCGTTTTAAGTTAACGCATTCATTTAGTCAATTAACCCTTTTATATTGCCGAGTTTGTTAATCAACTCGGCAATGTTTTAGTTATGCCTGTCTATTTATACAGTTTTTCTTTATTATTTTTTTGCTATCAGGTAAACTACTTTAATCATTTGCTTAATTATTACGCTTTATTATTAAGGATATATTGTGATTGGTCGTTTACGTGGCACTATTATTGAAAAGCAACCTCCTAAAGTACTGATTGAAGTTGGTGGAGTCGGTTACAATGTGTTTATGCCGATGACCTGTTTTTATGAATTACCTGAAAACGGGAAGGAAGTTATTGTGTTAACTCATTTTGCTGTGCGTGAAGATGCCCAAGTGCTTTATGGGTTTAATCAAGAGCAGGAACGTGAGTTATTTCGTGAGCTAATTAAGGTTAATGGTGTTGGTCCCAAATTAGCGTTAGCTATTTTGTCGGGTATGTCTGCATCGCAATTTATTAGTGCGGTTGAACAAGGCGAAATTAAAACCTTAGTTAAGTTGCCGGGCGTAGGTAATAAAACGGCTGAACGGCTAATTGTTGAAATGAAAGATCGTATTAAGCGTTTTGGAGAGCAATTATCAAGCGCTAGTACAATTGTTGATACAGGTAATATTCTTAAATCGGCTAATCAAATTGAAGGCGAGGCGGTTTCAGCTTTAATTTCTTTAGGTTATAAACCGCAAGAAGCTAGTCGCATTATTAATAAAGTCATTAAGCCAGACATGGATAGCGAAACGCTGATTCGTGAAGCCTTAAAATCAGCATTATAAATAGGAATTTATTATGATTGAAGCGGATCGTTTAATTGCCCCACAAGCACAAAAGGAAGAAGAGTCACTTGATCGTGCTATTCGCCCTAAATGTTTGGACGAATATATTGGGCAACCGCAAGTGCGGGAGCAGATGAAGATTTTTATTCAAGCAGCTAAACAACGTAGTGATGCGCTCGATCATGTACTTATATTTGGTCCACCAGGACTTGGTAAAACAACTTTAGCCAATATTGTGGCGAACGAAATGAATGTCAATTTACGCACCACTTCTGGTCCTGTTTTAGAAAAGGCTGGTGATTTAGCGGCTATGCTGACTAATTTAGAGCCTAACGATGTGCTGTTTATTGACGAAATCCACCGACTTTCCCCTGTAGTTGAAGAAATTTTATATCCTGCGATGGAAGACTACCAATTAGATATTATGATTGGTGAAGGCCCTGCTGCACGTTCGATCAAAATCGATCTTCCCCCCTTTACGTTAATTGGTGCAACAACTCGAGCTGGATCGTTAACTTCACCACTGCGGGATAGGTTTGGTATTGTGCAGCGCCTTGAGTTTTATCGAGTTGAGGATTTGGAATATATTGTTAGTCGTAGCGCTAAATTTTTGGGGATGGATTTGTCAGACGAAGGTGCACATTTAATTGCTAAACGTTCACGCGGTACACCACGAATTGCCAATCGTCTTTTGCGTCGTGTACGCGACTATGCCGATGTAAAATCAAAAGGGGTTATCGACAAAAAAATTGCCACTCAAGCACTTGATATGCTTGATGTTGATAACGAAGGCTTTGATTATATGGATCGTAAATTGTTGCTGGCTATTATCGAAAAGTTCATGGGTGGTCCAGTCGGATTAGATAACATTGCCGCTGCCATTGGTGAAGAGCGCGAAACGATAGAAGATGTGCTCGAACCCTTTTTAATTCAACAAGGTTATATTCAACGAACACCTCGTGGCAGAATCGCAACACCACATGCGTATCGCCATTTTGGCATTATTCAGGATAATTAGGTTAAAGTTGTGAGAAACTTAAGTTTCATAAAAAAACGTGACTATTAGATGAGTCACGTTTTTTTATTTACTGATGTTATATTGCTAATTTTGGCTTAACCGAGTTCTTTTTCAGTAAAAATGCCACTAAATAAATCGGTACTTAAATAACGCTCGCCAGAAGATGGCAAAATCACCACAATGGTTTTGTTGGTATTTTCAGGTAATTTTGCTAAGCGATCCGCGGCAAAAATAGCAGCACCCGATGATATTCCCGCTAATATGCCTTCTTTTTCCATCAATTCGCGAGCTGTTTCGATAGCGTCTTCGTTCGATACTTTTTCGACTATATCAATTAAACTTAAATCAAGATTTGTCGGAATGAAACCAGCTCCAATACCCTGAATTTTGTGCGGTCCTGGTTTGATAGGCTCGCCTGCTAGTGCTTGACTAATGACGGGTGAATTGGTCGGTTCAACGGCAACTGCGGTAATATTTTTGCCTTGTGTTTTTTTTATGTAACGTGTTACGCCAGTGAATGTACCGCCTGTTCCGACACCAGCAATAAAAATATCGATTTGCCCATCGGTATCTTGCCATATTTCTGGTCCCGTTGTTTTTTCGTGTATTTCTGGGTTAGCAGGATTACTAAATTGTTGTAGCATGAGATTCTTTTTAGGATCACTTGCCACAATTTCTTCGGCTTTTTCGATTGCGCCTTTCATCCCTTTGGCTGCTTCAGTTAAAATTAAATTGGCGCCTAAGGCTTTTAGCAGTTTTCGACGTTCAATACTCATGCTTTCAGGCATGGTTAAAGTTAATTTATAGCCACGAGCAGCAGCAACTGCCGCTAGCGCAATGCCTGTATTACCACTGGTTGGTTCGATTAGTTCGACGTCTGAAGTTAATAATCCTCGCTTTTCAGCATCCCAAATCATGTTCGATGCAATGCGACATTTAACACTAAAGCTGGGGTTGCGCGATTCAACTTTAGCTAATATATTGCCATGACCAAAGTGTTTTAAACGAACAAGTGGGGTATGACCAATGGTTTGTGAATTATCATCAAATATTTTGCTCATGTATGTATCCTTATCAATAACTTTTAAACGGATAGCCTTAAAATTTTTGCTAATTTTTATGAATTAGTATTATAAAGATAACTCAAAAAGATGATACTAATTAATAATTATAACAATATTCGTTTTGGTCATAAGCATAGTCAATTATGTTTTTTATATCTTTCTTAATAGTACTGTGTACCTATTTTTAATTGTATTAAAATCTAGCAATTTACCGATTTAGGCATAATTTTATGAGGGGATTAAATTTAAAGAGCAATATCTAAACTTTTTTTAAATTCATCCATCAACATCACTTTCCATCTCTAATTCGATCTTCTTAATCGCCTGTGCACAGCGATAAATACGATTATCAAGTGCGGCTATTTTGCTTTGGTTGATGACGTCCTGCGATAGTTCTAGCTCGTATTTCATCTCTTGCAATCGGCGTAAATAATCTAAATGGCGCATGTGTTTTTGGGCTAGGGTTTCTTCAATAATGGTGTCGGGTTCTTTTTGACGCAAATTGTGGGTGGCAAGTTCGCGCGTTAGGGCAGCCATTTGGTTGACTAATGTTTCTGATAAAAAAGTAATTTGCTCAATTTTTTCTGATTCGATATTTGCGACTAATGCTTGATACGTTTGTTTGACCTTTTCAAGGTAAAACGTTTTATCTGTGACAATTTTATTGGTATGAAAAAGTTGTTCGTCAAAATAAGGCTCTTTAAATTTCTGTTCGTTTGCCAAATGAACTTGTTGTTGTAATTGGTCAATTTGCTTTTGTAGTGTAGCGAGTAAATTTGCCATTGTTGTTAGTCTTTGTTATAAGGTGGGAGTATCATTATCTTGACCAAAATAATCGCCTAAGTGCAATTTTGCTAATGTTATGATTTTCATAAATGATTCAAATGTTAATGTATTGGTTTCGGTACCGTTTTCGGCAATGACTTTTTTAGTAATTAATTTTCCTTTTAGTTGATTATAGCAGTCAACTAAGTTAAGTGGTAAGGGCGATAGGGCACGTTTACCTAACCAAAATATTCCTTGTAGCGGCAGGCTTAAGGTAAATAGTATCGTTATTGCCGTGACCGCAATTGGTGCTGGCATGTAATATTGCCAAACCAGCAAACTAACCACGATAGGAGGTAAGTATTTAGTTGTGGTTTTTATGTGGTTAATGATTTTTACTTCAGGAAATGAATGTGCTAGTTGTTTGTCTGTCGGGCAAAGCTTCATATACCTTTGCCCAGCTTTATATGTGTTTATTAGATTCATATTTTTGTGACTCCTCGACATTCACTTCTTATTATCTTAAAATAGTACTATTCAAATTGGGGACTCTTTTTATTCTATCTCAAAAAGTAAGATATCAGAAGTCACCTTAGCGTAGTCACATTGATTTTTAAATCATGTGCAGAGTTACCAATTTTGATTGGTATATATCTTTTTATTCAATCTATAGGAATTACTATGTCATCAAGTAATAACGCTCTTGTTCTTAATTGCGGAAGTTCATCATTAAAATTTGCTATTATAAACCCTGAAAACGGTGATGAGTTTCTTTCTGGATTAGCCGAATGTTTTAACCTGCCTGATGCACGTATTAAGTGGAAACTTGATGGGGTTAAAGGTGAAGCATCTTTAGGTGCAGGTGCTGCACATAGTGAAGCAATTAAATTTATTGTTAATAGTATCTTCCCACAAAAACCAGAATTATTAGATAGTATTAAGTCTATTGGCCATCGCATTGTTCACGGTGGTGAAAAATACACTCAATCAGTTGTTATCGATGATTCAGTACTAAAAGGTATTGAAGATGCCGCTGCTTTTGCTCCATTACATAATCCTGCGCATTTAATTGGTATTCGTGAGGCGTTTGCTGCGTTTCCACATTTAAAAAATAAAAATGTGGCAGTATTTGATACAGCTTTCCATACTACAATGCCAAAAGAAGCTTATTTATACGCGATTCCTAACGAATTATACACAAAACATGGTATCCGTCGTTATGGTGCACATGGTACAAGTCACTATTATGTAAGCCAACAAGCAGCCAAATTATTAAATAAACCAGTTGAAGAAACTAATGTGATCACTTGTCACTTAGGCAATGGTGCATCAATCACTGCAGTTAAAAACGGTAAATGTGTTGAAACTTCAATGGGTCTAACACCACTTGAAGGTTTAGTCATGGGTACACGTAGTGGTGATATCGATCCTGCGATTATGTTCTTCTTACACGATAATTTAAAAATGTCTGTTGCTGATATTAATAACCTTTTAAACAAAAAATCTGGTTTATTAGGTTTAACGGGTGTGAGCAGTGACTGCCGTTATGTAACCGATAATTACGAAACAGATGAAAACGCTAAAAACGCTTTAGATGTGTTTGTTCATCGCTTAGTAAAATATATCGGTGGTTATGCTATGCTTTTAGACGGTCGTTTAGATGCTATAGTATTTACTGGTGGTATCGGTGAAAACTCAGAAGAAGTGCGTCGTATGGCATTACAAAAATTAGGTATTCTTGGGTTTGAACTTGATCAAGAACGTAACCTTGCAGCTCGTTTTGGTAAAGGTGGAACAATTACTAAAGATGGTTCAGCTATTGCGATGGTGATTCCAACCAATGAAGAACTAGTCATTGCTCAAGATGCTGCGCGTCTAACTGCGTAATAAATATTTAAAACCGCCTAAATGGCGGTTTGTTTTTTTATATAAAAGAATTAAGAGGTAACAATTATGTCTCGTACTATTATGCTGATTCCTACCGGTACCAATGTTGGATTAACAGGGGTGAGTCTTGGTGTTATTCGAGCTATGGAACGTCAAGGTATTAACTTAAACGTTTTCAAACCAGTAGCACAACCTAGAGCGGGTGGCGATGCACCAGACAATACGACAACATTAGTTAGTCATAACACTTCAATCCCAACACTAAAACCGCTTAAAATGAGCCATGTTGAAAATCTATTAGGTTTAAATCAACAAGATGTGTTAATGGAAGAGATTGTAGCTCTTTATGCTGAAAACACGAAAGGTGCTGATGTTGTTTTGGTTGAAGGTATTGTACCAACGTCTGATTATCCTTTTGCTAATGAACTCAATAATAATATCGCTAAAACTCTTGGTGCCGAAATTATTTTTGTGGTCAATATGGGCAAAGATACGCCAGAGCAACTTAGAGATCGCATTGAAATTGCTCGATCTAACTTTGGTGGCATTAAAAACGAAAAAATCGTTGGTGTGATTGTTAATAAAGTCAATGCGCCAGTTGAAGAACAAAGCCTTGCTCGTCCTGATGTTGCTGAAATTTATCACACACCTAAATTTGATGATAAAAAAATTACTATCGATGATTTAAATGCACACAGCCCATTACCAGTACTTGGATGTATTCCTTGGAATATGGATTTAAGTGCTTGTCGTTCTGTTGATATTGCTAAGCATTTTGATGCAAAAATTATTAATGAAGGTGATATCAAAAACCGTCGCATTAAACATATATCTTTCTGCTCACGTAGTGTGCCTAACATTATCAGTCATCTACAACCAAATGCACTGTTAGTGACTTCTGCCGATCGTGCTGATGTATTAGTGACGATTAGTTTAGCTGCTATGAATGGTGTGGCTATTGGTGGTGTGCTTTTAACTGGTGGTTATGAAATCGACGAAAAAATCGCAAAATTATGCCAACCTGCCTTTGATACTGGTTTACCTGTATTTACAGTTAAAACTAACACTTTCCAAACGTCAATTAACTTACAACAATTCAATTTAGAAATCCCTGTTGATGACAAAGAACGTATGGAAAATACCCAAAATTATATGGCTGATCATATCGATGCTAAATGGGTTAAATCATTAAATGAAGTGGTGAATTCTGCACGTCGTTTGTCTCCTCCTGCATTCCGTTACCAATTAACTGAACTTGCACGCAATGCGAAAAAAGTAGTGGTATTACCAGAAGGTGATGAACCAAGAACAGTTAAAGCAGCTGCAATTTGTGCTGAGCGTAATATCGCTAAATGCGTATTAATTGGTAATCCTGACGAAGTGCGTAAAGTTGCCGCTTCTCAAGGCGTAACTTTAGGTCAAGGTGTTGAAATTGTTGATCCTGAATTAATTCGTGAAAAATATGTACCTCGTTTAGTTGAATTACGTAAAAATAAAGGTATGACAGAAGTGATTGCTCGTGAGCAATTAGCTGATAACGTAGTACTTGGTACAATGATGCTTGAAGCAAATGAAGTTGATGGTTTAGTTTCAGGTGCTGTACATACAACTGCTAATACTATCCGTCCACCATTACAATTAATTAAAACTGCCCCAGGTAGTTCACTTGTTTCATCAGTATTCTTTATGTTAATGCCTGATCAAGTGTATATTTATGGTGACTGCGCAATTAATCCAGATCCAAATGCACAAGAGCTAGCTGAAATAGCTATTCAATCTGCTGATACAGCAATCGCCTTTGGTATTGAACCACGTGTTGCGATGATCTCTTATTCAACAGGTAGTTCAGGACAAGGTGCTGATGTTGAAAAAGTGAAAGAAGCAACCCGAATTGCTCAAGAAAAACGTCCAGATCTTATGATCGATGGTCCATTGCAATATGATGCTGCGGTAATGCCAGATGTAGCAAAATCGAAAGCACCAAATTCACAAGTTGCAGGTAAAGCAACAGTATTTATCTTCCCTGATCTTAATACGGGTAATACTACTTATAAAGCAGTACAACGTTCAGCCGATCTTGTTTCGATTGGTCCAATGCTACAAGGTATGCGTAAACCTGTGAATGATTTGTCTCGTGGTGCATTAGTTGACGATATTGTCTACACTATTGCATTAACCGCAATTCAATCAGCACAAGAACAAAACGCTGCAAAATAAGTTTAGCAAAACGTTTTAACTATAGATAAAAGGTGATGCAATATCACCTTTTTTTAATTAAATTTAGCTAAGTGATGGGTTTTAAAAGCTTGAGTTATAACGATTTAGTTTTAAAGTATTTTGTTCTAGAAATTTGAGACAAGGTCTTCAAAAACTTATTTTAAGTCAAGTCCAAACATTCAAAGTTGATAAAAACAATAAATAATAAAAATTTATAAATGATTTTATCCCTCTATGTTAGTTTTTAATAGTGTTAATAACATTTTCATAAATTGTTCTTTATCACCTTGTAATGTCGAAAAAAAATCTTTATCTATTTGTTCAACCAAAGGTACAGTTTCATTTGCTTTATTCAATCCTTTTTGTGTTAATTGAATGGATTTTGCTCGACTGTCTTTAATTGAGCAAGAGCGTTTTATATAATCCTTTTTTTCTAAATTCTCTAATATTTGGGAAATTGTCATCACATCGATATTTGTTTTATTTGATAAAATAACTTGTGTTATTTCGTCTGGTTGCTGTGATAGATAAGCAAGCGTTGCAAGCACTATAAATTGAGGATGAGTGATAGACTGTTTTTTCAAGCAATTTTTGATATTCGTATGCCAGGACGAATAAGTTTTCATAAAAATAAAACCAATAGATTCAGAATCAGTTTGGAATTGAGTCAAAAACTTATTGTCCTTTGTCATAATTTACCCTTCAACTAAGCCATTTAATTTGTAAGTTTTATCTATAATATCATCTGAAATCTGTTTTATAAAATCATAGGATGCTTTAGTATCCATTTTTGGATCCGGTTTTAGAGAAATTTCTGATTTTAATGCATATTGATTATGCGATATTTCAATAATCTGATGTGAGAAAAACAATAAACCTATTTCAGGCATATCAAATTGTTCTGTAAATTCTTGCTCATCAATAATTTTTGATAAAGTTACCTCCATTTCCGGTATATTTTGTAATTTGAAAATACCTTTAGACCCTGTTTTTAAGTCACCAAATATACGAAAGTCTTCAAGATCAGTTTCCCATAATTTTCTTAAATTAAGATCAGTATAGTATTGCCAAATTTGAGTTGGTTTAGCTTTGGTTGGTAATATGAAAGAAATTGAAATGGTATTCATAGCGGCTCCTTTTTATAAGTTGACTTGTTATAAGTTTACTTATTAATTAAGTAAAGAGAATTCAATTTTTTTGATTTGTTGACCTATTACGAGGTTAATTTGATGACCATGATATTGAATTCTGTAATAAGATGAGTTCAAAATTATTAATAATATAAAATATTTATAATTGTTTTTAATTAATGCTCTCAATTTAATTGGTAAATGGTACAATATCAGCCTAATTTTGTATTAGTTCATAGTTTAGGAATAAAATTGATGAAAAAAGACATCCACCAACAGCGCATATTAATCCTCGATTTTGGTTCACAAGTTACTCAATTAATTGCTCGTAGAATTCGTGAAATTGGTGTGTACTGTGAACTTTGGCCGTGGGATGTATCAGAAGAAAAAATTAAACAATTTAATCCTAAAGGTATTATTTTATCAGGTGGTCCAGAAAGTACTACAGAAGCTAATAGCCCTCGTGCTCCCGAGTATGTCTTTAATGCTGGCGTACCTGTTTTGGGTATTTGTTATGGCATGCAGACTATGGCAATTCAAGTTGGTAAGGGCGGTCAAGTCACTGGCTCTAACCAACGTGAATTTGGTTATGCTAAAGTGGATCTTATTGGATCGTCAAAATTAACTGATGGTATTTTGGATAGTACAAGCGAACAAGGCATTAATCAACTTGATGTCTGGATGAGCCACGGTGACAAAGTAACAACCTTGCCTGATTGTTTTACACTAATTGGTCGTACTGAAACTTGTCCATTTGCTATTATGGCTAATGACGAAAAACAATTTTATGGTGTCCAATTCCATCCAGAAGTGACTCACACTGTTAAAGGTTTCAAGTTATTGCAACGTTTTGTGATTGATATCTGTCACTGCGAAAAACTTTGGACACCATCTTCAATCATTACTGATGCTATTGCTCGAATTAAAGAACAGGTTGGTAATGACAAAGTATTACTTGGCTTATCTGGAGGGGTTGACTCTTCAGTTACAGCATTGCTATTGCACCAAGCCATTGGCGATCAGTTAACTTGTGTATTTGTTGATCATGGTCTGTTACGTTTGAACGAAGCACAACAAGTTATGGATATGTTTGGTAATAAATTTGGCTTAAATATTATTGCAGTAAATGCCGAAGAGCGTTTTTTAGCTGCACTAAAAGGTGAAGCAGATCCAGAAGCTAAACGCAAAATTATTGGACGTGAATTTGTTGCTGTATTTGATGAAGAAGCAGCAAAGTTAAAAGATGTAAAATGGTTAGCTCAAGGCACTATCTATCCTGATGTTATTGAATCGGCAGCTGCTGATACCGGCAAAGCTCATGTAATTAAATCACATCACAATGTTGGCGGCTTACCAGAAGATATGAAAATGGGCTTGGTCGAACCTTTGCGAGAACTATTTAAAGACGAAGTGCGCAAAGTGGGTTTAGAACTTGGGCTACCTTATGACATGCTTTATCGTCATCCATTTCCAGGACCAGGCCTAGGTGTGCGGGTACTTGGTGAAGTAAAGAAAGAATATTGTGACTTATTACGCAAAGCCGATGCCATTTTTATTGAAGAGCTATATAAGGCAGATTTATACCACAAAGTCAGCCAAGCTTTTACCGTATTTTTACCAGTACGCTCTGTTGGTGTAATGGGTGACGGTCGAAAATATGACTGGGTCGTTTCACTACGTGCAGTTGAAACTATTGACTTTATGACTGCTCATTGGGCTCATTTACCTTATGATTTTCTTGGTCGTGTATCCAATCGCATCATCAATGAAGTTAATGGTATTTCGCGAGTTGTTTATGACATAAGTGGAAAACCGCCAGCTACCATTGAGTGGGAGTGATTCCATTTAAAAATAGATATATTTTATAAAAAGCTTTGTTAATCAAGGCTTTTTATTTTTTATATTGGATTTTTTATTTTTCGAGATAAAAGTTCTCTATCTTGTTTTTTATAGCGCCATAGCCATTTCCCACTGGCTAATCGATGATAAAAGAATAGGCTTCTGATTATCCAATCAATAAACATACCAAACCAAACACCTATCACACCAAATGAAAAATAAACCCCTAAAAGATATCCAACTACAATTCGGCACATCCACATGCTACCTATTGCTATCCACATGGTATAGCTGGCATCTTTTGCGCCTTTAAAACCGTATGGCAAGACAAATGAGGATGCCCAAAATGGGGTGAATAGAGCATTAAACCATAGCAGGTGTTTGGCTATATCAATAACTTCTTGGTCGTTGGTGTATAGTGAGCTTAATAAGCCCGCAAAAGGTATTGATAAAAAAGCTAAAAGGCATAATAGAAAATTTGTTAAATGAAAGATAAATTTAAGTTGTCTGGTTGGTTGATATATTTGTCCCATACCTATGCGCTTACCGACGATGATAGTAGATGTGGCACCTAAAGTACCTCCAGGCAAATTAAGTAAGCCTGCGATTGAAAACGCAATAAAGTTGGCGGCTATGGTTGATGTACCCATTCCTGCTACAAAGGTTTGGGTTAGTAGTTTGCCT
Source organism: Gilliamella sp. X-46 (assembly GCF_057063525.1). Lineage (NCBI taxonomy): Bacteria > Pseudomonadati > Pseudomonadota > Gammaproteobacteria > Orbales > Orbaceae > Gilliamella > Gilliamella sp. X-46. Next base: position 16,759 of record NZ_JBXSQH010000001.1, read on the forward strand.
ATATTAAACATTACCGATTCAACACTTGCAGGTAAACCGATGCTTAATATATCAATAAGAATTTTTGCATTAAACGAATGAAAGTAGCTTCTAAAAGGGATAAAAAGTGCTCGGCTTGGTTTGATAGTTAATACTAGTAATATAAAAAACATACCGCAATAACGTGATATAGTTAAGCCAATACCCGCACCAATAAATCCTAATCCTTGCCAATCAAATATACCGTAGATTAATACATAACTTATCGATAAATTTAAGATATTCATGATAATGTTTAAATACATGGGTAGTTTAGTATTTCCTGCCCCACGTAGTGCACCGCAACCAATTAAAATAAAGGCTAGCGCAGGGTAACCTAATACAGTTAATCTAAGAAAGGTTAATGACAATTCTTTAACATTGGCTTCGGCTTTACCTGCGATAATCTCAATTATCCAATATCCTGAAAATTCAATAAAAATAAATAATAAAATTGAGATAATAATGAGTAAAGAAATAGATTGTCTGGCGGCAACAACGGCTTTTTTTCGGTTGTGACGTCCAAGGCTAAAGGCAACGACTACTGATGTTCCAAGCGCAACAGCCATAAAAAATGACATGATAATCATATTAAAGCTTTCAGCTAGACCTACGGCAGCCATCTCGGCTTTGCCTATCCAGCTAACTAAAAATGTACTAAAAATACCCATTAATATAACTGACAGGTTTTCAATAAGTATAGGAATGGCTAAAGGGTAAATTTCTCGCCATAAGAGTACATTATTTGAATGTCTTTTTTTATATATTTGAAATTCTTTTAAGCGGCTAATAATTTCAACATTCAATTTAAGGCCTAAATTTATACATTAAAATATGCTGTTTATTATAACGCTATTATTTAACAGAAATAAGTTTATGCTTAAAAAATACATCTGGAATCGGTTGATAAATAATTTAATGTTAATATTTTAAATATTAATGATTCAAAATTAACTAAAAATAAATGTTTTTTTTTAATTGCTAACACATATAACGCTATATTTTATTGCGTAATTTCGTATTTGGCTTTATATTATTGCCAATAATCTTATTCTCGTTCTATTCTAATCATTTATAAACATAATTTATGCATAAAAAACGTCTTTCTTTGATTGTAGCGATCATTGCTGTTATTGCTTTGGTTATCATTATATATCTTGCTAATCAACCTAGTACGATTATATTACAAGGTGAGATTGAATCTAGCCGTGTTGATGTCGCAGCTAGGGTGCAGGGGCGAGTGATTCAATTTAATTATGATGTTGGGGATAATGTTAAACAAGGTGATGTTCTTCTTACCCTTTCAAACCCTGCGTTGTTAGCACAGTTTGCGACAGCTGAAGCAGAATTAAAAGTAGCAATGGCGAGTCGTGATAATACTTATAGTACTAGGCCAGAAACAATTGATGTGCAAAAAGCGCAATTAGATAAAGCGAATTCGGATTTAATTTTAGCACAAACAAGCTATGAAAGAATCGATCGCTTAGCTAAAAATGGCACTGTTTCAAAACAGAGTTATGATGAATCTTTTAACCAATATCAAGCGGCGATTAAAGCTCATGAAGCTGCTAAAGCTAATTTAGAATTAGCCGAAAATGGTAGTAGTATAGAACAGAAAAAATTAGCTGATGCGCAGGTGGAACAGTCTGAAGCTGCGTTATCGCAAGTAAAAGCGGATGTAAATGAATTAACTTTGGTTTCTCCTATCAATGGACAAATTACAACCCGTGTTGCAGAAACAGGGCAATTGTATAGCCCAGGAACGCCACTTTATTCTATTATTGATTTAAATGATATTTGGTTTACCTTTAATATTCGTGAAGATTTACTTGGAAATCTTAAAGTCGGCGATACGTTTCAAGTAAAAGTACCAGCATTAAATAATCAAATTATTGATGTTAAAGTCACTGTATTAAATGCATTAGGTCAATATGCTAATTGGCAAGCGACTAAAGCAACAGGGGATTTTGATCTGAAAACTTTTGAAATGCGTGCTAAACCAATCAATAAAGTGTCTGGTCTTCGTCCGGGAATGAGTGTCACAACAAAATGGCAATCTCATTAAAATAATCACTCAGGTGGCGATTATTTTACACAAAAGGAAACGGCATTGATGTCTAATTCGCTATTAAAAGTGATTAGGTGGGAACTGAGTAAAGTAATAAAACAACGTTTTTTGTTTTTAATGGTTTTCATCTATCCTTTATTATTTATTTTTTTATTTCTTTACATGTACCATGCTGGCATTATTACTCAGGTACCTATCGCTGTTGTTGATCAAGATACAACTAAATCATCACGTTTACTGATCCAACAAGTTGCCGCTTCACCGCAGTTACAAGTAGCTAAACGTTATCAAGATCTTTCTTCTGCCAAACATGCCTTAATTAAGGGAGATGTTTATGCTGTGCTTTTTATTCAGCCTGAGTTTGAAAAAGATCTTATAGCCGGTCATCAACCAGAAGTTGTGGCTTTTTATAATAACCAATATATGTCTGCTGGTACGATTATTTTCCGAGCTATGAGTTCTGCATTAAAAACGGCAAATAGCCAAATAGTCTTGCAAGGGTTGTTAGAAAAGGGAATTGCAGCACCTGTTGCGGAAGGTCAAATGCAAACTGTCCCAACAAGTTTACATCCACTATATAATCCAACATTAAATTATCTATATACCTTAATTAGCGGTATCATTCCGACTATTTTGCAGATAATTATTATGATGGCAATGGTAACAAGTATTACTCGTGACCGCTTTGATGTAACGAGTTATCAAAAAACGTTACAATTAGCTAATCATAATATTTTTATTTTTCTATTGGGACGTATTCTTCCTTATTTTTGTTATTTTTTATTTTGCCTCAGTTTATTTGATATTATTTTAATCACTTATTTTCATTTACCACTAAATGGGAATTTTATACTGCTTATACTCGGTGGAATGGAATTTATTTTAACTTCATGTTTATATGGTGTTTTCTTTGGTTTAACAGGATCAACACTAGCGCAAGCTTATGGCAGTGCAAGCTTAGTTGCATCTCCATGTTTTGGATTTACAGGGCTTATTTTCCCTCGTATTGCAATGAATACTTTTGCTTATGTTTGGGGGGCTTTATTACCCGTGACATGGTATATAGAGATTCGTCTGGATCAAACTCTAAGAGCTCCGAGTATAATGACTTCATTAGAACCATTTGTTTATTTATTGATCCAATTAAGCGTTGTTGTCACTCTTATCACTCTCCATTTACGAAAAATCCGTAGGCGGTTAATATGATTAAATCTTTACTATTAATTTCCTATGATGAATTAAAACGTATTTTCCAAACTAAAGCGATAGTTAGCGTTATGTTTGTAGGGATTTTTATCTATTTCTTCTTTTATCCACAACCTTACTTAAATGAAGCGATACGAGATGTTCCCATTGCAGTTATCGACCAAGATAATTCCAACTATAGTCGAGAGCTAATAAGGCAAATGGATGCCAATAAATCTATTAAAATAGATTTGCATATTGCGGATTTACAAACCGCTAAAAAGCAGATTGAAGAACGTAAAATATATGGTGCAATACTGATACCTTATCGTTTTCAGCAGCATATTTTAGAAGGGAAAACCAGCTCTGTTTTATATTATGGTGATGCTAGCTATATTTTAATTTATAGTAATGTCGCAACCGCTATTAATACTGTTGCTAGCAATTTTGGCGCTAACATTTCAATTTCTCGAAAAATAGCTCAAGGTGTTGATCCTGCGGTAGCGACTAATAATGTTTCGCCGTTTAATACTCAGTTGATTAGCTTATTTAATCCTCAATCAGGTTATGCAACCTATATTATTCCTGCAGCTTTTATTTTGATCTTATATCAAACATTACTTATTGGCAGTATTTTATGTCGTTTATTTAGTAAAAACTCTAATTTTGAACAAGATTTTATTAAAAAGCAGAATAATTCCTCATCTTCAGCATTATTACTACTTTTGGGTAAATTATTGACCTATTTAGTACTCTATTTAATCTATTTTATTATTTATACCGTATTTGCTAATTATTGGTATGAGTTACCACGACTAAGTCATCTTTCAGTTTCGTTATCATTTATTATTCCCTTTATTTTTTCTACGGCGTTATTAGGTAAAGTGATATCACATGTTGTCCATACGGTGAGTGATGTGTTTTGCTTAATCATACCGTCAAGTATGGTTATATTTTTTGTTACAGGACTCTCTTGGCCCAAAGAATTAATGCCTTCTTTGTTCTACTTGATTGGCGATATATTTCCTGCGGTACCTGCCATAGTAGGCTCGGTAAAAATTAATCAAATGGGAGCAAGCTTTTCTGAATTTAGCCAGCAATATTGGCATTTGTGGATATTAACCATTGTTTATTTTTGTATCGCATTCATGTTAGAAAAACGTTGCATTCAAAAGGCAATGTCTGCATATATTAGTGAAGAAAAAGAAAAAAATTAAAACTACTGTGCTTAAATCAAAATAAAAACACAGATTTGATAGGGTATTTTCTAAGTTTTGCATCGATTTGTTTAGTGCTTTTTAAAATAGGCTTATCTTTTTAACTCTATGATGAAAAACTCATTTTCTAAATTAAGTTTTGATAATTAACTATAAATATAAAAATTTAAAGCTCATCTTGAAGGGTGATGTATATCATTATATCATAGCCAACCATAAAGGCTTTATTCACTAAAATAACAAATAAATGAGTCCTCATGTTAATTAATGCTAAAACTATTCTTGATAAATTAAACCCACATAATAAAGTTAATTACGATTCTGTTCTAAAAGAAGTGATTGCTGATTGGCAATCGGGCGAAGTTCGACCTAAGCTGCTGATTCATAGCTGTTGTGCACCGTGTAGCACTTATGTTTTAGAATATTTGGCGCAGTATGCCGATATTACAATCTATTTTGCTAACTCTAATATTCATCCGCGTGTTGAGTATGAATATCGTAGCGTAGTGCAACAAAAGTTTATTGCTGATTTTAATGAAAAAACGGGTAATAATGTTCAGTTTTTAGAAGCTCCTTATCAGCCTGCAGAATTTATTAAACAAGTTGAACATTTACGTGATGCCCCCGAAGGTGGTGAGCGTTGTCATCTTTGTTATAAAATGCGTTTGGATTTAGCTGCAATAAAAGCTCAAGAACTGGGTTTTGATTATTTTGCTAGTGCATTAACTCTTAGTCCTAAAAAAAATAGCCAAAAAATTAATGAATTGGGGTTTGAAATCCAAGAAATCTTCTCGGTCAATTACCTTCCTTCTGATTTTAAAAAAAATAATGGTTATAAACGTTCTATTGAACTTTGTAAAGAGTACGATGTTTATCGACAATGTTATTGTGGCTGTATTTTTGCAGCTAAAGCACAAGGTGTTGATTTAAAAAATGTGATTACAATTGCTAAGCAAGGTTTAGCCAAAAGTAGTCTTTAAACGATTAACATATTTAATCTGGCAATATATACTCAAAAGTATATATTGCCTAAAACGCCGTGTCATTCTGTTGATTTTGCTGATGCAATATAAAGGTCCAGAACAGCGTGTGATTTAATAATACTGTTGTACTTTGTTTATGTATACTAAAGTTCATAGCAGTTGAACCGATGTTTTATGACAAAGTGGCAATTGGGATCACCAGCTAGCAGTTTTCATGAGCTAAATTATTTACATTTTATGCTTCCTTATTTAAAAAATACACAATTACTGTGCATTGTTTAATTCTTATAAAATGATATAGTTAGATTTATTTTTCAAATTTAATTATAGCAGTCGGTTTGACGACAGGAATGTAGATGTTATCAATTTATCAATTAAAACCCAAATTTCAAGCATTACTCCGTCCTTATACAGATCGTCTTTATAAAGCCAATATTACAGCTAACCAAGTAACCTTAGTTGCTTGTTTGGGCTCTGTTATGATTGCTTTTATCGTTGGATTATTGGCATCATATCAATGGATTTTTGGCTTGATTCCTTTATGGATGTTCATTCGTATGGCACTCAATGCTATTGATGGAATGTTAGCCCGAGAATACAACCAAAAATCAAACTTAGGTGCTTATTTGAATGAAATTTGTGATGTGATTTCGGATTGTGCATTGTTACTTATTTTTACGCAACTAGTTGATGTAAATATTTATTTAGTTATTTTTGTCGTTCTGCTGTCGTTCCTAACGGAATATAGTGGTATTTTAGGTGTTATGATTGGTGCTTCAAGACGATATGATGGGCCAATGGGGAAAAGTGATCGGGCGTTTATTTTTGGAGTGATAAGCTTAGGTATTGCAACTTATTTATTACCTTTAAGTTGGATCAATGTACTGCTATGGATTATCAGTTTTTTACTTATGTATACAGTCATTAACCGAGTCCGAAAAGGTATGCAAGAAGCAAACAAATAACAAGGAGAAAAACATGCGCCAACAGCAACAAAAAACCTTTATTAGTCACGATGGGTGTCAGTTATTTTATCGCTATTGGCCTGCCATTGATAGCAATACAAATCTTTCTAAAGCAATAGTGCTTTTTCACCGAGGGCATGAGCATTCGGGGCGTGTTGCTCATCTTGCTGACGAATTAAATCTACCCGATTACCAAATTTTTGCTTGGGATGCCAGAGGCAATGGTCAATCAGAAGGCGAACGTGGTGACGCTCTTAATTTTGCAACATTAATTAAAGATGCTAACTGTTTTATTGAGCATATCATATATGAGTATGGGCTTCATCAAGAAGATATTGCCATTATTGCCCAAAGTGTTGGTGCAGTTATTGCTTCGGCGTGGGTACATGACTATGTACCCAATATTCGGGCTTTAGTTTTAGGTTCGCCTGCTTTTAGCGTTAAGCTTTATGTTCCACTCGCCGTATCAGGGTTAAAACTATTATATAATTTAAAAGGTAATTTTTTTGTTAATAGCTATGTTAAGCCTAAATTGTTAACACATGATACGGAGCGTGCGGAATCATTTACTCAAGATCCATTAATTACTCGACCAATATCGGTTCGATTACTTCTTGATTTATATGAAGTGTCCGATCGTATTGTTAAAGATGCCAATGCCATTAGGGTTCCAACACAGTTATTGGTCTCGGGTTCAGATTATGTGGTAAGGCGTAAACCACAAAAACAATTTTATGATAATTTAGGTACCGAACAAAAAGAGTTTCATATATTGCCTAATTTTTATCATGATACCTTTGGTGAAAAAGATCGAAAGTTTGCTATTGAGCGGGCAAGACGATTTATTGTTGGTTGTTTTGCAAATGAACTAAGTACTCCATCACTAGTTAATGCTGATCGAGTTGGTTATACAAGACAAGAGGCTGATAATTTAACAATGCCACCATCGGGTTGGATTAAGCCATTATATTGGAAGTTTATTAAAGCCAATTTAAAATATGCAAGTAAACTCTCTGATGGAATTAAACTTGGTTTTGAGACGGGTTTTGATTCGGGTAGTACGCTTGATTATGTTTATCGTAATGAGCCATCAGGAACATCAAAACTAGGACGCTTTTTTGATTATATTTATTTACAATCTATAGGTTGGCGCGGAATTCGGCAACGTAAAGCACATCTTGAAGAATTATTAAAACTGGCTATTAATAAACTTTATGAGCATAATTGCTCTGTTGATATTGTGGATATAGCAGCAGGGCATGGTCGATATATTTTAGAAACAGTTAATCAAATCACAAATAAGCCTAATTCAGTATTATTACGAGATTATAGCGATATTAATGTACAAGAAGGCCAAGCATTAATAGAGGAAAAAGGCTTAGCGAATATAGCGCGCTTTGAAAAAGGTGATGCTTTTAGTCGGGAGCAACTAGCCCAATTATCACCTAAACCTACTTTGGCTGTTGTATCTGGTTTGTATGAACTGTTTAGTGATAACCAGTTACTACGTGATTCTCTATCAGGTCTTGCTGAGTCAATACCGGAAGGAGGATATTTAATTTATACTAATCAACCATGGCATCCTCAATTAGAATTTATTGCAAGAGCATTAACATCACATCGTGATGGTCACCCCTGGGTTATGCGAAGACGAACTCAAAGTGAAATGGATCAGTTAGTTGCGGCTGCTGGTTTTAAAAAAATCACAATGCGTATTGATCAGTGGGGTATTTTTACCGTATCACTAGCGCAAAGAATTAAATAATTATTCATGGATATAGTAAAACGACGATTTGATAAGCTAACTATTTATAAGTTGGTATGGTTAGTTAGCTTAACTATTTTCTTTTTTACTAGCTATAATTTTGTCAATTGGTTTACAGCTACACGTAGTGATGTAGGGCATATTGTTTTTGGATGGGAGCGTTCAATTCCTTTATGGCCTTGGACTATCGTACCTTATTGGTCGATAGATCTTATGTATGGGTTGGCAATTTTATTGGCGTACTCTTGTCGAACTCTTAAAATTCTCTGTTTTCGACTTTTATCCGCTCAGATTATTTGCATTATCTGTTTTTTGATGTTCCCGCTCAAATTTTCTTTTGAACGTCCCACATTAGATGGATTTTTTGGAGGATTATTTGATATTTTGATGGGATTTGATAAACCCTTTAATCAAGCTCCGTCGCTTCATGTTACATTATTGGTTATTTTGTGGAAATTTTATGCTAACTATTTTCGTAGTGGCTGGCGTTATATTTTACATATTTGGTGTTTATTAATTGGAATATCGGTATTAACTACTTGGCAGCATCATTTTTTTGACATTCCAACAGGCGTTTGGGTTGGGTGCTTTTGTATTTGGTTATGGCCTGATCATGATCTATCACCAATAAAAAATTGCCAACGGCCTAAACAATATCTTTGGAGTTGCATCTATTTTTTACTGTTTTTATTGTCGTTTTGTATTGCTATTTACTTTTATTATTGGGCATTGTGGCTATTATGGTTTTCAGGTGCGTTTTTATTGGTTTCAGTAAATTACTTATTATTTGGTGCCGCAGGTTTTCAAAAGCAGGTTAATGGTCATTTTAATCTGGCTACTACTATTTTATATCTGCCTTATTTTATCATTATGTGGATTAATTCACGGTTGTGGACCTTTAAAAATAGGTCAGTAGATTTAATTTGTGATAATGTTTATTTAGGGAGAATACCATCCAATAATACATTGCAGACAAATCACTTTATTTCGATTGTTGATCTTTGTGCTGAATTACCAATAACACAATTTAAAGGTTATTATCATCTGATTCCTGTATTGGATATGACTCCATTAACTATTAAACAGTGCCAAGATGTTGCTGAAATCATTGAGCAGTATCACCAGCAAGGAAAATTATTGGTTTGTTGCGCATTGGGTTATTCACGCAGTGCTACAGCTATTATTGCTTGGTTATTGTTGACGAAAAGAGTACCAAGTTTAGATACAGCAATAGCTATGGTAAAAGCGCGCCGTAGCACCATCGTCATTTCAGATAAACAACGTTTAATCTTATCGAATTGGTTATTACAAATAGACAAAGGAAGTTAGTATGTTAAGTTGTGATAAGACAGAATCAACAAAAGCTGCCAATCAAACTACACTAGTAACATTTTGTAGTTTGCTAGCTATAAGTCAACAATTGAATGGTTTGTCGCTATTACTCACTATAATTGCATTATGTTTTGGGATGATGGCAAGTTGGTGGATAGGCTCTTTTTTGTTTACGATTTGTTGTCTTGTAGCTTTTTTGCTTGGATTAATAAGCAAATATTATGCCTTGCGAATCGAATTTGATAAAAAACTGTTTGATTATTTAGTTATTAATATTGATCGGTTACCTAACACACTTATTGAGTTGGATGATGCATTACTACAATTTAATTTGATCAAATCACGCCAACTACCAGTACGCTCGATTAATGAGCGTCAAAAGGGGACAATAAAGCTATTTAAAAAACAAGTTATCTGGCTTGTTTTACAGATATTGCTGTTAATCGGAATATTAATGAGTGGCATTATTCATTTTAACTAGAAAATTCAACGCTAAAAATTATAAATTTAAGTCAGCGATAAACACACAATAAGGAGAAAATGGATGTCTAATTATCAACGCGATACTTTATTGTTATTTGTTGGTATTGGTGTGTTATTGATTATCGCATCAATAATTGGTTTGTTGTTGAAACGATACGTGAAAAGCCCAAATAGTGTTATTAATAATCTCAATACTCGCATTAAAGCATGGTGGATAATGGTCGTAATTATTGGTATCGCTTTTTTGTTAGGTAAATTAGCTGTAATTTTTCTATTTTTTGTGGCTTCTGGTATTGCGCTTCGAGAGTTTTTAAGTTTAACGCCAGCTAATCGTTATGATTTTTATGCACTGATATTTGCTTATTTTATTGCTTTACCTTTGCAATTTATTTTTGTGGCTATGTCATGGTATGGATTGTTTAGTATTTTTATTCCTATTTATGGTTTTTTATTATTAGCCATTTTGGCAGCAATAACTGGTTCAACCAATAATTTTTTAGCACGAACGGCTGAAGTGCAGTGGGGACTAATGATTACAGTTTATAGCATTTCTTGCGTACCGGCACTATTAACATTACCAATCGACCATTATCAAGATCGTAACCTTCTTTTGATTGCTTTTTTAGTATTGGTTGTTGAACTTTCAGACGTGTTGCAATATGTGTTTGGGAAATTATTCGGCAAACATAAAATTAGCCCAAATTTATCACCATCAAAAACGGTTGAAGGTTTTCTTGGTGGCACATTAACAGCAAGCTTTGTTGGCGCTTGCTTATTTTGGATAACACCGTTTAGTTTTTTTCAAGCTGGGTTAATTTCACTTATGCTAACCTTACTAGGTTTTTTGGGAGGCTTAGTTATGTCAGCCGTCAAACGTGATAGAGGAATAAAAGATTGGGGAAATCTAATCGGCGGTCATGGTGGAGTGCTTGATCGTCTAGACTCTATCTGTTTTACTGCTCCTGTTTTTTTTCATGTTGTACGTTTTTTTTGGGTATAGAATTTACATGATATTTAAATAGCCATAGTTTAAATAAATTACAAAAAAATCAAATTATGTGAATGAATATAAAAATCCACCGTAAAAAATGAGCAAAACAGTTTAATTTGTGATATAAATACAGACATTGTATTAACGTTAAGATATAGATAAGGACTTTATTATGTTAAAAGAACAAATGGTAGTAAAAAATTCAACCGGCTTGCATGCACGCCCTGTTACAACACTAGTTAAATTAGCTGGTCGTTATAAATCATCAATTGAACTTGTTTATAATGATAAAGCAATTAAATTAAAAAGCATGATGGGTTTACTTGGTGCTGGAGTTAAAGGTGGTTCAACCGTCGAAATCATTTGTGATGGTGAAGATGAGAAAGCCGCAATGGACGAAATCCGTGAATTATTTGCTACTGGTTTTGGTGAATAATTGTTAAATTAGCTTAGCTAATCATCAATTTAAACACTTGATTCCGTCGACTTAGGTCGACGGAATTGTATAAAAAGGCGTTAACTTTATACTTTGAGTAGACGTATTTCTTTAATTAGACCGTTAGTCTTTGATTATCGAATTTAGTTCTTTATGATCAATCGAAGGTAACATTCGTGTAAACCCTCTAGTAAGATAAAGTAAATAAAGAAAACCCATTGCCAACCAAACTAAACCAACAATCATCGCTGTCGCATCAAGGCTTGTCCATAACCATAATGACAGTAACACGCCAATTGCAGGTAGTAATCCATATTTAAATAGCATTGATGCTGTTTTTGAGCTTCCTTTTCCTAAATAGCTTTTAATCACACATAAATTGACGAAAGTAAAAGCCACTAATGCGCCAAAGCTTATCATTGAAACCACTAAACTAAGATCTAGTACTAATGACAGCAATGAAAAGCAAGCAACAAAGATTATCGATAAATAAGGTGTTCTAAAGCGTGGGTGAATTTTATAAAAAATCTGTTTAGGTAGCACTCCTTCACGCCCCATTGCATAAAAAATCCGTGATACACTGGTTTGTGCGGTCATAGCCGATGCAAAAACGCCAGTTATATAAGCAGCTTGGAAGAAGTTATACATAAATTCTCCGCCCAATGTACTAATATCACCAACACGACGAACTACGTCTAAACTTGCTGTATCTTTATTATTTACAAAATCTGTCCACTGAGGATAGGCTAAATGTGCACAATATGAAACAACTAAGAAGATACAACCAGCAATTAATACGGTACATATAATAGCTTTAGGTAATGATTTTTGTGCATCATTTGATTCTTCGGCAAGTGTTGCTATTGCATCAAAGCCTAAAAAAGCTAAACATAATATTGCTGCACCAGATAGCAATCCACTAAAATCATTTGTATCAACTAATAATGGTTTTAGCATTGTTTCTGGTGTCAAATGAACATTAGTCACTGTTAAAATGATAAATAATATGATGAACACCACTTGTAATAAATTCAAAGTAATGTTCACACAATTAATTAGTTTGATTCCAAGATAGTTTAATACACTGACCCCTAAAAGGGACGCCAATACAAAAACGTAAGCAGGAATAAAACAGAATCGATCGTGAAGATAAATACCTAAAACTAAATAATTTAATATTGGTAAAAATAGGTAATCAAGGATTTGTGCCCAACCCACCAAAAATCCAACTTTTCCACCAAAAGTACGTTGTACATAAGAATAAGCAGAACCAGCAATAGGTAACTTATTTGCCATACGACAATAGCTTAATGCAGTGAAAAAAATCATGGCAAGGGTGATGATATAGGCTATAGGTAAGTGTCCATTACTGGCAACAGTTACTTCCCCATAAGTGGTAAAGATCCCCAAAGGAACCATATAAGCTAAACCAAATGCAATTAATGCAGGTGTGGTTAAAACTCGTTTCATTTTTATTGCGGACATGACTTTGCTCCTCTGTCCCAAAAAACAATAAAAAACTACTAAGTATAGTTTTGCCTTTTTACCCGCTTAAAGCGGCAGGGAATTCTGCCATATTGTGATAATTATGCAAGTTAATTTTTAGTAAAAAGGTACTTAAACAAGCAAATTATAAGCTTTAAAGTGCTTTACGAGTTATTTTAGCTCAATTTAATTTAGGTTATTACGTTAAACCGTAAAATTTCTATTTGTATATTTGTGATCTAAATCTATTATTTATTAGACAAAATAAGTGTCAGTGTAAATAAATTATTGTATATTTTATCCACAAAACAAATAGAGTGGAAATTAAGTTATTGTTAATAATCTATTATTATTAAGAGGAGCCATTTATGCAGTCAATCCCTGTTTTACCGGTTGATTTAACCGGTGATGCTGTGAATCAAAAATCATCAGTTATCCATTTAATGGTCGAAACTAGTCAAGCTTATTTAACCAATGTAAAAACTTTTTTTGACGATGTTATGGCGCATGAACAAGAAATGGAAACCGATGTGCTACCTGATATTGCCTTGCCACATGCAAAAAGTAGTGCAGTTAAAATGCCATTTATTGTGGTGGGGAAATATAGCGATGGCATCATTTGGAATAATGATAATAAAGTGAAGTTAATCGTTATGATTGGTGCTCCAGAACATGCCAATAAAGAGCATTTATCCATTATTGCTAAATTAGCATCGAATTTAGCTAATGATGATTTTGTAGAAGATTTGCTTAAAAGCGATATTGAATCTGTAGCAAATAAGATTAGAGGTCTATATGAGTAGAAAAAAGATTGTTGCAATTTGTGCATGTACAGCTGGAATGGCGCATACTTATATTGCCAAGCAAAAAATTGAAAATGAAGCAAAAAAACGAGGCTGGGATTTCAAAGTTGAAACACAAGGTGCCGCAGGTATTGAAAATTCATTAACCGAACAAGATTTTAAAAGTGCCGATGTAATTTTATTAGCGACTGATATTTCAATTGAAAATGCCGATAGGCTTGAGCCTTATAAAAATGTCATAAAAGTGAGTACTGGTGAAGCAGTTAAAAATACTGCCAATATTTTTAATAATGCAGAAACTATGTCGACTAAAGTGGTTAAAGATAGTATTGGTAAAGAGATATTTAGAGCATTGAATACGGGTATTAGTAAGTTTTTACCCGTTATCATTGCATCGGGAATACTTTTTTCAATTGTGTTAATGACAGGTGAGGTAACAAACGATACTATTTTGCCAAGTAATCAATTCTTTATTGATTTAAAACAAGTTGCCTTATATGGCTTTGCCATGATGGTGCCTGTGCTCGCTGCTTATATGGCTTATTCCATTGGTGGTAATGCTGCTTTAGCACCTGCATTTATTATGGGCTATGTGGTAAATAATCCAATTGGTTCTAACCAAGTCAGTACTGGATTTATTGGTGCAATGATTTTTGGTATTTTAATTGGTTATTTTGTTAAATGGTTCAAAACAGTTAAAGTTCATCCAGTGATAGCTTCGGTTATGCCTGTGATGATTATTCCAACTGTAACTATACTAGTGATGGCGCCACTTTACATTTATGGTTTATCTTATCCGCTTGATTGGTTTGTTAAAGCCATGGTCGCAACGTTAAAAGGTATGTCTGAAGTCAATGCCGCATTCTTAGGCATTGGTATTGGCATATTAGCTGCGCTAGATATGGGGGGACCATGTAGTAAAGCTGCAACTGCATTTACCTTAGCTGCAATGGCTGAGGGAGTTTATGGTCCAAATGGCGTATTTCGTATGTGCTGTGCTATTCCTCCATTAGGATTAGCGGTGTCATCATTGATTGTGTCACGCTCAAAATACACCAAAGAAGAGAAAGAGTTTGGCATTACCGCTTTCTTTTTGTCATTAGCGGGCATTACCGAAGGTGCGATCCCTTTTGCGGCTAAAGATCCAAAGCGTGTTATTATAGCTATTGTTGTTGGCACTGCCATCGCAGGTATGCTAGGTATGATTAATGGTATTGAATCATTGGTGGCATTTGGCGGGTTAGTGGCGTTAGGTGGGGTGACCAAAGCTGCCACGTGGTATGTCATTGATATGTTTATTGGCGCATTAATTATTGCCGCTATTTTACATTTAACGAAACCAACAGCAGTAGAAACAGAGACAGTAGCTGAAGTTGACTAGAGGCTAAATAATGACTCATGCTACACCAATCATGGTTGGTGTAGCAATGTGTTAAAAATAATTGAAGTTTAAACTATGCTTGCTGGTAAACTATTTGACCGCCGACAATCGTTGTTAGTACCTTGACATTTTGCATATCTGTTGCTGGGATGGTAAATGGATTGCGATCTAAAATAATCAAATCAGCAAATTTACCTTTCTCAATTGACCCGATGTATTCATCTTGTTTTAATACATATGCGGCATTAATAGTGGCACTACGTAATACTTCAATAGCGGTTAGATTGCGATCACTGTTTAACCGAGGATGATCGGCGTCGATTTGTCTAGTCATTGCAATTTGGAAATCGTACCATTCATTTAATGGATCAATTGGCCAATCGCTACCAAAAGCACATGTTACACCTGCATCAATATATTGTCCGTGCGCTTCTAAACCGTTATAGCGTTCTGGACCAAATAGGGTTTGATATTGTTCAACCATTGCAGAACTACAACCAGCCCATTGGAATGAAAATACTACACATGCATTTAATTGTTTGTATCTAGTAAATTGGTGTAGTGCGCTTAGTTCGTTATGCGCAGTGCTTGGACGAATATCGGCATTAGGTAGTGCCTTACGCATTTTTTCGATGGCATCAAGTACAACTTCGATAGCACCTTCACCAACTGTATGCATATGCGGATGAAAACCAGATTTTGCGGATTCAAGTATTAACGCATCTAACATCTCAATGGAATAATAAAGATCACCATAACGATCTTTTTCGTCGGCTAAATTATATGGTTTAAGCAAGCGAGCGGTCATTAAAGGTGCTTGCATTACGCCATCTACAAATAATTTAGTATGTGATATTTTAATGCCAGGCTTTGGCTGCCAGTTTTTGTCATCGTAACGTGCAGCGAATTGTTTAACTTTGTTCAATAAAGTTGGAATTTCTTCTATTGAAGATACATCATCTGGCGGTAATTCACGTGCACCAAATAAGCGAATAGATAATTGGTCTTGCTGTTGTAGTTTTAAAAATGCATCGGCTTGGGTTTCGGTAATTCGAGCATCCATAACAGCAGTAACGCCTTGTTTATTTAGTTCTGCTTGCGATAATTTAGCAATGTTGACTGCTTGTTCATCGGTGAGCTTAGAAATGCTGTCAAACGCACGCATGGCAGGGGCATCTTCTAATATGCCATTTAATTCACCGTCATCAGTACGTCCAATCTTTCCATCAGTTGGTTCAGGGGTATTTCTGTCTAAACCAAATTTCTCTAAAGCAATGCTATTGGCAACTAAAGTATGACAATCATTTGAAAACAAAATAACAGGACGTTTTGTATTAAGTCTATCGAGATCAAAGCGCGTAATATCTGTGCCAATTGGTAAAACCTCTTGCCGTAGCCAGCCACGAACTTGTAACCAATGAGTATTATCACTGATAGAATCTTTATCTAAATATTGCTGTATAATAGCTAACGTATCATCAATAGTTAAGCTTTGATAATTCAAATTACATGACGATAATTGCATACCTCCCCAAAAAGTATGCAAATGCGAATCAATGATACCTGGCATCATGGTTTTGCCTTGTAAATCATAAACAGTTGTATGATTATCGACATATTGACTATTATTTATTTGCTGCGTAGTCCCCGTTGCAATAATATAACCATTTGCAACAGCAATTGCCTGACAAACGGTGTCTTGTTTATCGGCAGTGTAAATATAACCATTAATGTAAATGACATCAGCCTTAGCCATTATTTGTGACTCCTTAACATAGAGAGCAAAATGAAAGCTGAACGATAGCAGATTTATAAAAAATTTGTCAAATGCAATAATTTTCTTTATTGTGTGCCAAGGTTATGCTACAAATAAGCTATTTAGTTACAGCGTCACAAGGTGAGCCGATGAAATATCAACAACTAGAAAACCTTGAATGTGGTTGGAAGTGGCACTATTTAGTAAAAAGACATAAAGAAGGCGAATTAATTACTCGCTATATTGAAAAAAGCGCTGCTGAGCATGCTGTCAATGAGTTACTATTATTAGAACATAATCCAACGAAAGTTGTTGATTGGATAAAAGCACATTTAAATCCCGACTTAGATAATCGAATGAAGCAAACTATTCGGGCAAGACGAAAACGGCATTTTAATGCAGAGCAACAAAATACACGAAAAAAATCCATTGATTTAGAATTTTTGGTTTGGCAACGATTAGCAAATTTAGCCAAACGTCGTGGATGTACATTATCACAAACTATTACGCAACTAATTGAAGATGCCGAGCAGAAAGAACAATATGCAACAAAGGTATCGACAATTAAAGATGATTTACTATCGCTTCTTGATGTGAAGCTAGATAGTAAATAATACAAACAACAGAATAAAAGGTTTAATTATGGGAAAATCCCTTGTTATTGTGGAATCACCAGCCAAAGCAAAAACGATTAATAAATATCTTGGCAAAGATTTCGTGGTTAAATCAAGTGTAGGTCATATTCGTGATCTGCCAGTGAGTGGTAGCAGCCAACGAGCTGAAAAAGCCACAAAAGATACAAAAAGTAAAGTCGAGAAAAAAGTTAAACGTTCTGAAAAGCAAGCCTTAGTTGATCGTATGAGTGTTGATCCATACAATGGTTGGAAAGCACATTACGAGATTTTACCGGGCAAAGAACGGGTAGTTTCTGAACTTAAAAAACTTGCTAAAGACGCTGATATGATCTATCTCGCAACCGACTTGGATAGAGAGGGAGAAGCTATTGCTTGGCATCTTAAAGATGTCATTGGTGGAGATGAGAGTAAGTACCGTCGTGTTGTTTTTAACGAAATCACCAAAACAGCGATCAAAAACGCTTTTAATGAGCCATCAATGCTTGATATGGATCGAGTCAATGCTCAACAAGCGCGTCGATTTATGGATCGGGTTGTGGGCTTTATGTTATCGCCATTACTTTGGAAAAAGGTTGCACGTGGATTATCAGCTGGTCGTGTGCAGTCAGTTGCAGTGCGTTTAGTCGTTGAGCGTGAACGTGAAATCCATGCCTTTATTCCTGAAGAGTATTGGGATCTTTATGCTGATTTAACGACTGCTCAAAAAGAACAATTAACATTACAAGTCACCCATTACAAAGACAAAGCGTTTGAACCAAAAGATAAAGTTGCAATTGATATAGCCCTAGCCGAACTTAATAAAAACCAATATCATGTAACAAATATTGAACAAAAACCAACCAAAAGTAACCCGACAGCACCGTTTATTACTTCGACTTTGCAACAAGCCGCTAGCACGCGTTTAGGCTTTGGTGTTAAAAAGACCATGACATTAGCTCAGCGATTGTACGAAGCTGGTTACATCACTTATATGCGTACTGATTCGACCAATTTAAGTCAGGATGCATTGACAATGGTACGTGATTATATTGGTAAGAATTTTGGTAATAAATATCTACCAACGTCAGCCAATGTATATAGCAGCAAAAAGAATTCTCAAGAGGCACATGAGGCTATCCGTCCATCTGATGTCACCATTCTTGCCGAAAAAATTAGTGATATTGATGCTGATGCTTGTAAATTATATCAATTAATTTGGCGACAATTTGTGGCATGTCAAATGACATCGGCTGAATATAACTCAACTACCATTACAATCCAATCTGGCGATTTTACTTTAAAAGCAAAAGGTCGTACATTGCGCTTTGATGGTTGGACTAAAGTACAACCGCAACTAGCCAAAAGCAATGAAGATAAAATATTACCGCCGTTATCAGTCAACGACAAACTCGATTTAATTAACTTAAATCCAAATCAACACTTTACCAAACCACCTGCTAGGTATAACGAAGCATCATTGGTTAAAGAGCTTGAAAAGCGTGAAATTGGTCGCCCATCGACTTATGCAACCATTATTTCGACAATTCAAGATCGCGGCTATGTGCGTTTAGATAATCGTCGCTTTTATGCAGAAAAAATCGGTGAAATTGTTACTGATAGACTCAGCGAAAACTTCAATGATTTGATGAGCTATGATTTTACTGCACGTATGGAACATGCATTGGATGAAATCGCTCATAAAAAACAAGAATGGCGCGAAGTACTTGACCAGTTTTTCAGTGATTTTAGTCAGCATCTTGAAGTTGCCGAACAAGCGCCTGATAAAGGTGGTATGCAACTTAATCCATTAGTATTAACGCCTGAAATTAAATGCCCTAATTGTAGTCGTGAAATGGGTATTAAAACTGCGGGTACAGGTGTATTTTTAGCCTGTTCAGGCTATGCGTTACCACCTAAAGAACGTTGCAAACAAACCATCAATTTAATTCCGGAGCACGAAACTCTAAATATTTTGGAAGAAGCTGAAACAGCCGAAACCGAAGCATTAAGAGCACGTAAACGCTGTCCAAAATGCCATACAGCAATGGATAGTTATTTGCTTGATAACGAACGTAAATTACACATATGTGGTAATAATCCAATTTGTGATGGTTCATTAATTGAAAAAGGCAACTTTAAAGTAAAAAGTTACGAAGGACCAATTATTGAATGTGAAAAATGTGGATCTGAAATGCATTTAAAATCAGGGCGATTTGGTTTATATATGGGCTGTACTAATCCTGATTGTAAAAATACACGTAAGATCTTAAAAAATGGTGATGTTGCACCACCTAAAGAAGATCCGGTTGATTTACCAGAACTTCAATGTAGTAAATCTGATGCACATTTTGTATTGCGTGATGGTGCAGCGGGTATCTTTTTGGCGGCACATAATTTTCCAAAATCAAGAGAAACTCGTGCACCGTTGATTGAAGAGTTACAACGTTTTAAAGATCGCCTGCCAGAAAAGTTTATTTACTTGACCGAAGCACCAAGTAAAGATCCTGACGGTAATCCATCCATTGTTCGTTTTAGCCGTAAAAGCAAACAACAATATGTTACCTCTGAAGTTAATGGTAAATCGACAGGTTGGGTGATGCAATACGTAGATGGCAAATGGATTAATAGTAAAAAATAGGTAATAGCAACTAAACTTTTGTCAAAAAGAGTTTCAGGAAAGCATATGTTTTAGTATAAAAATAGTTATTATTGTTTGTGCTAGACAGTGAAAAGACTTACCTTACCAATTCTCCCTTTTGAAATGTGATTAAAAGGGAGAAAGCATACAGTTAAAGGAGCTTTTGTTTGTCATGAAATTGCAACAATTACGCTATATTGTCGAAGTCGTCAATAACGATCTCAATGTATCGTTAACATCCGAAAAACTGTATACATCTCAACCAGGCATCAGCAAACAAATAAAATTGTTAGAAGATGAGCTTGGCGTTCAGATATTTACCCGAGTGGGTAAGCACCTTTCAGAAGTGACGCCTGTCGGTGAAAAAATTATTGCGCTTGCTCGAGAAATCCTCAACAAATCTAACGATATTAAAATTATTGCCAAAGAATTTAGTCAGCCAAATCAAGGCTCATTAACAATTACCACAACTTATACTCAAGCACGTTATGCCTTGCCTGTTGTGATCCAGCAGTTTATGCAACAATATCCAAATATTACTTTGCATATGGAGCAAGGATCATCACCACAGTGCATATCTCAAGCACAAACAGGGCAGGCCGAATTAGCTATCGTGACCGACATTTCACAGCTTAGCGATGATATGATTGCGTTACCGTGCTATCACTGGAACCAAGCAGTGATTGTGATGAAAGATCACCCACTTGCCAAACGCAGCTTAATTTCGATTGAAGAACTTTCAAAATTTCCGTTAGTTAGTTATGATTTTTCTAACGATGGTTCCGATTTAAATCAAGCTTTCTTGCTAGCTCGTCAGTCGCCTAATATTGTTTTTAGTACAACGGATGCAGAGTTAATTAAAACCTATGTTAAGTTGGGAGTAGGCGTTGGCATTGTCGCAAAAATGGCTGTGAGTGATACATCCGATGATGATTTTGTCGTACTTAATGCAGGACATATCTTTCCTTACAGTACAACCTATATCGTTTTTGCTCGTTCGTTATTTTTACGTGGTTATATGTATGATTTTATCGGTAAGTTTTCGCCTCAATTGGATCGGCAAACAGTAGACAAACTGATGTTATGTGAAAACAATACCGAAGTATTAGCGATGTTTAACGGGGTAAAATTGCCTGTTTGTTAAGTTAATTTATTTTTATCATAATAAAAAAGATATAAATCAAAGTGCGATATGATTCGCACTTTGATTATTTTTATTATTTATGCCTTGCTTTTAAAATGCCAATCACATCTTGCAATGACAAATTCTGATCTTGAAGCAGGACTAATAAATGATAAATCAAATCCGCAGATTCATTTTTTAACTCTTCTCGATCATGAACTGTCGCAGCAAGTGCGGTTTCAACACCTTCTTCTCCCACTTTTTGCGCTATTCGTTTTGTGCCATCATGATACAGCTTTGCTGTATACGACGACTTAGGATCGGCATTTTTACGTGCTGCAAGTAACTGTTCTAATTCAAACAAAAATCCCCACTCGGTTTCCGCCTTTGTAAAACAGCTATTAGACCCAGTGTGACAGGTTGGACCTACGGGATTGACTAAAATTAATAAAGTATCATTATCACAATCTGCTGATATACTCACCACATTTAAAAAATTGCCTGAGGTTTCACCTTTGGTCCAAAGGCGTCGCTTAGTGCGTGAATAAAAAGTGACTTTACCGCTAGCTTGTGTTTGAGTTAACGCATCTTGATTCATATAACCCAGCATTAGTACATCGCCAGAAACATAATGCTGAATAATGACCGGTATTAAATTATTCACTTTTTGCCAATCGAGTTGCTGTAAATCTAATTTTATATCGCTATTTTGAGTTAACATAATCGAATTTCTACTCCATTCTGAGCTAAATACTGTTTAAGTTCGCTAATATTGATAATTTGTTTATGAAACACTGAGGCCGCTAATGCACCATCAACATTGGCTTCTTTAAAAGCTTGCAAAAAATGATCCATGGTGCCAGCACCACCTGAAGCAATAAGTGGTACATGACAAACCTCACGAACTGCTTTAAGTTGATCAAGATCGTAGCCATTACGTACACCATCTTGATTCATCATGTTTAATACAATTTCGCCGGCACCACGTTTTTGAGCCTCTTTTACCCAATCAAGCGTATTCCATTGGGTGGCAACGGTGCGTTTTTCATCACCTGTAAATTGATAAACATGATAATGATTAGATGTTTTGTCATACCAAGTATCCACTCCAACCACCACACATTGCACACCATAGCACTCAGCGAGTTCACTAATTAAATCGGGATTAGCTAATGCAGGGGAGTTAATTGAAATTTTATCGGCGCCAAATGAGAGTATTTGCCCCGCATCTTCAACGGTTTTAATACCGCCAGCCACACAAAACGGAATATCGATCACTTCGGCAACTTTAGCCACCCAGCTTTTATCCACCACACGGCCGTCAGATGAAGCAGTAATATCATAAAAAACGAGCTCATCGGCACCTTCTTGCGCATAGCGCTTTGCTAAAGGCACAATATCACCAATAATTTCGTGATTTCGAAATTGCACGCCTTTAACCACTTGACCATTACGAACATCTAAACAAGGAATTATCCTTTTTGCCAGCATGAAATTGCCTCCTGAACAGTAAATTTACCTTCGAGTAAAGCTCGCCCTACAATTACGCCTGCAACGCCGCTATTGGCAAGTGCTTTAACATCGTCCAATTGACCTATACCGCCAGATGCTTGAAAAGCAATTTGTGGGTATTTTTGACTAATTTCTTGGTACAACTTAACATTCGAACCGCTGAGAGTGCCATCTTTCGAAATATCAGTACAAAGCACATGTTTCAACCCATAAGGTAGATAATCCTCAATCACTTGTTCTAATGTCTGTTTTGAGTCTTCTTGCCAACCATGAATCGCCACATATTTATTGCCCTTAGTATCAATGCGCACATCCAGTGCTAATACCAATTTTTCAGCGCCGTATTTTTTAAACCACTGTTTAACTATTTCTGGTTGCTTGATGGCGGTTGACCCAATTACCACGCGAGCAGCACCGGCTGATAATAATGATTGTATGTCTTTCTCAGTGCGAATTCCGCCTCCAACTTGGATAGGAACTTGTACGCCATTAATCAACGTTTGTATTAACGAAATTTGACGAGCATTAGGATCTTTGGCGCCGGTTAAATCCACTAAGTGCAATAGCTTAGCACCTTGCTTTTCATAATCTTGTAGGCGCAAAAGTGGATGATTGCCGTAATCGCGTTTTTGCTCATAATCGCCTTGATGCAATCGCACCACGCTACCATCAATTAAATCAAGTGCAGGGATAATCATTGGATAAACTGCCATTGTTACATCTCCAAAAAGTTTTTGAGCAATTTTGCACCGGCTGAGCCAGAACGCTCGGGATGAAATTGCACGCCGTAAAAGTTTTCTTTTTGTACGGCTGCGGTAAAGTTTTCGCCGTAATTGGTTTCTGCTATTGTTGCTGAGCATAGTGGCATCGCGTATCCATGTACAAAGTAAAAATAAGCACCATCAGGAATATCTCTAAATAGATGATGACCTGCTTTTGGGTAGACCTGATTCCAGCCCATATGGGGTAGTGGTAATCCACAATCAGGAATTTCAATCACTTTTTCATTAATTATACCAAGTGTATGCACATGTCCTTCATTACTATAATCGGCTAAAAGTTGCATACCAAGGCAGATCCCTAATACTGGTTGAGTACAAACTCTTATCAGTTCAATTAAATTGCGCTCTTCTAATTTTTGCATTGCAGATGAAGCCGATCCGACACCCGGCAAAAATAACTTGTCTGAATTCAATACCACATCAGGATCAAGACTAATGATGGGTTGATAACCAAGCCTTTCTATTGCATATTTCACCGATGAAAGATTGGCGCAACCAGTATCTAAAATGACAATATTCATTTATAGCACTCCTTTTGAGCTAGGTAGTCGATCACTTTCAATTTTAATTGCTTGTTTTAAAGTACGAGCAAAAGCCTTAAACAGACTTTCTACTTTATGATGATCATTATCACCTGCAGTTTCAATATGCAAAGTAATTGCCATTGCATAGCTGATTGAATAAAAAAAGTGCTCAACCATTTGTGTACTCATATCGCCCACTTTTTGGTGGGAAAAATGAGCCGAAAATTTAAGATAAGGACGGCCTGAAATATCCATTGCACATTTTGCTAAACATTCATCCATCGGGATCACAGAGGCATAGCGAGTAATGCCACGTTTATCACCAAGTGCTATTTTTAATGCTTCGCCCAAGGCAAGTCCCGTATCTTCAATGGTGTGGTGATCATCAATATGCAAATCACCATCGACTTGGATATTGAGTTTAATTCCGCCGTGAGTGGCAATTTGGTCAAGCATATGATCAAAAAAACCGATCCCTGTATTGATGTTACTCCCTCCCTGGCGATCAAGCCATACTTCTATTAAAATCTTGGTTTCTTTAGTATTACGCTCAACTTTTGCATAGCGATCTGTTGTGGTTAACCGCTGGGCGATTTCGAGCCAGTTTAACTGTTCAGGATGATAGCGTAACCCTTTGATTTGCATATTTTCAGCCAACTGAATATCAGTGACCCTGTCACCAATAACATAGCTATTTTGTTTGTCCAATTTACCACTAGTAAGATAAGGTAACACTAATTGGATTTTAGGTTTACGACATTCGCAGTTATCCTCGGGAAAGTGAGGGCAAATTAGCACATCTTCAAAATTAATGCCTTGCGATTTAAAAATCTGCATCATTAGATTATGTGGTCCATCAAAATCTGCTTGTGGATAGCTGTTAGTACCCAGTCCATCTTGATTGGTTACCATCACCAATTTATAGCCAGCGGCTTGCAATTTAAGAAGCGCAGGGATGACATTTGGTTCAAAAGCCAGCTTATCAAAACGATCAACTTGAAAGTCAACTGGAGGTTCGGTAATTAATGTGCCATCTCGATCAATAAATAAGTATTTTTGTAACATTTTTGCTCCTATTTTATTGCTTTAAGCGCCGAAAGAACTGCCTCGCACTCTGCTTGAGTACCAATGGTGATTCGAATCATATTATTTTCCCCAATCGACTTACTTTGATCGCGTAAAATAATCCCTTTATTCCATAAGATATTAAACACGTCTTTATTATCTTGAAACTTCACACATAAATAGTTAGACGAACTCGGATAAATTTTTTCAACAACTGATAACTGTGCTAGCGAACTGGCAAATTTTTCTTTTTGTTTGTTCAAATTGATTACATGCAACTTCATGGCATTAATGCCATCTTTACTAAGCGCTTGTGCTGCAATATCGGACACGGGCGTAGCGAGTGGATAGGGAGCAATGACTTTTTGTAATGCATCAATTACTGGTTTATTCGCAATCGTAAAACCACAACGTAATCCCGCTAAAGCAAATGCCTTTGATAGTGTACGTAACACCACTAAATTAGGGTAGTTAGCAAGCCAACTCACCACCGTTGAGTTAGGGGAAAACTCAATATAAGCCTCATCAATCACCACTAAAGCACGATTGTTGGCAATATTGAGCAACGCCTTAATATCCTCAGGATCAATTAAGTTACCCGTTGGATTATTTGGTGAACAGACATAAATCAGTTTAACGCTATCAAGATGCTGCTCAATACCTTCAAGATCAAGTTGCCAATCGGCTTTAGTTGGGACTGTTTTGGTTTTTATGCCTAACGTTTCAGCACTCACTTGATACATGCCATAAGTTGGTGGACAGTACAAAATGCTGTCTTTTTCAGGCTCGCAAAATGCACGCATTAATAATTCAATAGCTTCATCAGCGCCGCGGCTAACAATTAACTGATCGGGTTGTACACCTGCATATTGAGCATAACGCTGAATCACCTTTTCTGGTTGTGGCTCAGGGTAACGGTTTAAAGTTTGTTCGGTCAATTCGAAATGTGGTGCGACGGGGTATTCGTTCGCATTGAGCCACACATCGCCATTACCACCAATCCGACGGGCGGATTGATATGGCGTTAGTTTTTGAATATTTTTTCTGACTAATTGATTGATATCCATGTTATCCACCTATTTTTAACCCATTGAATTTAATGCCGCTAGGCGCAAAGTAACCGCTTGTTTATGGGCGGTCAGTTGTTCGGCTTCTGCCATAAGTTCAACTGCGTTTCCAATTGCTTTTAAGCCCTCTGGTGATAATTTTTGTACTGTCATTCTTTTTTGAAAATCAGCCAGCCCAAGACTAGAATATGTGGCGGTATAGCCATATGTTGGCAGTACATGATTAGTCCCAGAAGCATAATCACCGACTGATTCAGGCGACCAATTGCCTAAAAATATTGAACCAGCACTGGTGATTTGTTCAACTAATTCATCCGCATTGGCTGTTTGAATAATTAAGTGTTCGGGACCATAACGATTGCTGATGTTAATGCACTGAGTTAAATCTTTCGTTACAATTAAGCGACTCTCTTTTAAGGCTTTTTCCGCAATCTCTTTGCGCGATAGTTGGGCAAGTTGCTTATCGACGGCGATTGATACTGCTTGCGCAATGACCTCGTCAGGGGTAAGCAGAATCACTTGCGAATCAGGGCCATGTTCGGCTTGAGATAACAGATCGGCAGCAATAAAATCAGGGTTTGCCGAACTATCAGCAATAACCAGCACCTCAGAAGGACCCGCAGGCATATCAATGGCGGCACCGTCAAAACGTTGACTTACTTGGCGTTTGGCTTCGGTAACGTAAGCATTGCCTGGACCAAAAATTTTAGCCACTTTAGGCACCGATTCAGTACCAAATGCCATAGCAGCAATCGCTTGAGCTCCACCAAGTTGATAAATCTCGGTAACGCCACAAAGTTCAGCTGCATATAATATTTCATCCGCAATCGGTGGCGGCGAACATAAAATCACTTTACGACAACCCGCAATTTTAGCTGGTATTGCCAGCATTAACACGGTTGATAATAAAGGGGCCGAACCACCCGGAATATACAGACCAACAGAATCGATTGGGCGAGTTACTTGCTGACATTTTATACCCGGCATTGTTTCAACTATAATGGCTTGTTTTACTTGTGCTTGGTGGAATTTTTCGATATTAGAAACAGCAAGTTGCATAGCTTGTTTCAATTCAGGATTAACTCGGCAAGTTGCAGCTTTAATTTGATCTTGAGTTAATTTAATTTGCGTGATCTGGACTTTATCGAACTTGTTACTAAGCGTTTTTAATGCTTCATCGCCATTTTGTTTAACTTGAGCCAAAATATCTGTTACTGATTTGCTAATCGAATCAGAGGCCGTGATAGCAGGGCGTGTTAATAGCGCTATTTGTTGTTCATTTGTACATTGTTGCCAATAAGAGAGTTTCATATTATTACTCCATCATTTTTTCAATTGGTAAGACCAGAATTGAGCTGGCGCCTAATGCTTTTAGTTTTTCCATAGTTTCCCAAAAGAGTGATTCACTGCTCACCATATGTAGCGCCACACGATTTTGTTCACCGGTTAAAGGTAAAATAGTTGGATTTTCTGCCCCTGGAAGCAGGGCAACTACATCTTCTAAAACGGCGGTTGGGGCGTGTAGCATAATATATTTGGATCCACGTGCTTGAATGACACCTTGAATTCGAGTCATGATTTTATCAATCAGCTCTTGTTTTACTGGTGGCATTTCGCCTTGGCGCTGGATTAAACAGGCTTTTGATTTATAGATAACTTCGATCTCTTTAAGACCGTTTGCTTCAAGTGTCGCGCCACTTGAAACCAAATCACAAATCACATCGGCAAGTCCTGCGCGCGGTGCAACTTCGACCGAACCATTAAGCAAACAGGTTTTAAAGGTAACATTATATTGTGCAAGATAACGGCGTAGCAGGTGAGGATAAGTGGTGGCAATACGCAAATCATTTAAACATTCTGGTCCTGTATACTCAAAATCACGAGGTGCTGCGATCGACAACCGACAGCCACCAAAATCTAAACTGCGCAATTTTTTAAATTGTGGATCTTCGCCTTCGGCTTGCCGGTCTAATACTTCTTCTTCTAATACATTCTCGCCGACAATCCCAATATCGACAACGCCATCAATCACCAGACCGGGAATGTCATCATCTCGAACTCGCAAGATATCGATGGGCATATTTTCGGCAAAAGCAATTAACCGTTGTTCTTGTAGATTAATCTTAATGCCACATTGTGCCAGTAATTTTTTTGACTCATCACTTAAACGACCTGATTTTTGCATCGCAATGCGTAAACGCGAATTATCCAACATATCTTTCTCCAAAGTTATCTAAAAATTTATAAACCACAAACAAAAAACCCTCGGAAGTTTGATCTTCCGAGGGTTCTCTGCTTGCTTTTGCGATATCACCGGAAGATCAATGTCTTCCAGCACCAATCGCCCGAAGACTATTCAGGAATGATGGTGATGATGATGTGTACTAATAGCATTAGTAATAAAAACGCAAAAACAATTCATAAAAATAAAAAACCTTTAACTGAGTTGATAATTAAAGCTACTGAACAAAATATAACAGAATTTGTCTATTCGCAACTAGTTTTTTTATTTTAAATAGTCAGCGTGATTAGCTTAACAACTTCGAAACAGCCGTACAGCTACACAATTTTGACGTCTAATTTAATTTATGTTATTTATATTCAATAAATTATATATAGAATATTGAAAGGCTTAATCATCATGTTACACCCTTATTACCATAATATTGAAGTATACCCTTTTTTATGGGCGCTAATGTTTCCCTTTTTCTATTTGGTTTATCTGCTTTCTACTATTATTGTTTATACTAAATTAAATAAAAAAGTAAAAATCGGCTTTATGATTATAGTGGGTGCGTGGTTGGTATACATTTTTCCCCCAACTGATATTCATTTTTTCTTGTTTTCGTTAACTGGAGCGCTCTTTCCAGTTGGTCTTCGTTATTGCCAAATGCACAAAAAACACTACCAAGGCATAAAACAAAAGTTAAATCTTGCCGTTGTTTATGTTGTATTCCCCTTATTGGCAACCTTTTTTTGGCCGATTTATCTTGGAATGCCGATGCTTATTGAATACTGGAACAGCCGCCCAAGTAGCGAATGCAAGCAAAATGGACGTTTGATTTCACTGGCGAATGATGCGGTTTATCGTCTTTATCCCCAACATAGTCGGGGTAATGAATTTTGGGTAAATATGACAGATGTTACAACTAAAGAGTTTTGTGACAAATTTTCAGCAACAGAACCGAAGCCCGTTGTTGAACTGTCATATTCCTTTAAAAAAATGTGCAGGCATCCTGAAACGCCGAATCAAAAAGCATACTGCGATAACGTAAAACAAGGTGAGATCTTGTTATCAGATGTCACAATCAAAGCAACTAGCAATATGGCACCTAGTCATCGAATATGGCCAGATTTACAAACAAAACTAAACGAAGACTTAAACAAGCAACTAACACAAGGCAACACCGACTTAGCGCCACTTGATTATCATCAGCTTAAAAACTACAAAGAGTTTGATAATGGCGTTGCTTTATATGTTTCTTATGATCGAAATAAATATAACAAAATCTATAATATAATCATAAATAATCCTAATTGGCTTCATCCACAAACAGAGCCTTTTACTCTTTATTGTAATCTTAATTATGAAGGTAACCAATATTGCCGTGCGGTCTATCTATATCAAAAAAATGCGTATATTGATTACACCTACGATTTAACCGAGACACAAAAAGATGAATTCACAATTCAACCCCAAAACTACAGTCAGACCTACATGGACAAACAAATAGCCGCAGCCCAAAAAGCCCATCAAATTGTCACATCAATTTTTGAGGAAATGCGAATAGAACAATAAAGGTAATAGTTTCGGACGTCGCTATTTTGAACACTAAACTACAAACGTCCGAAACCGCTGCATCTAATCCACTATGACCACAACAAACAAAAAAGTCTTTATTTTCATTCAAAAATCGGTCAGAAAAGGCATTGATTTTATTAAAGTTTTTGTTTAGTTGTTTTTAGCCAAAAAACGCTAGTTTTACCTACTAATATTCTCTATTTTTAGATAACACACTAAACCGACCGCTTCCCAACAATGCTAAACTGAGTGCTGTTAGCGCCATAAAAGCAGGATACTCCCAACCGCCACCAGCATTACTAAATGACCAGCCATTCACCGAGTGAATAAAAGCAATGACAACCATTTGAATTACGGTTAATGAACTAACAATGCGGGTTAAGATGCCTAAAAGCAATAATAAGCCGCCGCCAATTTCAAATACTATCGTCAAATAACCAACAACCCCCGGAAAGCCAATTGATTCAAAGTATTGTGCTGTGCCTGCTGGAGTAAAGACGAGTAGTTTGGTTAATCCGTGTACCAAGAACATGACACCTAATGCAACTCGTAACATGAGTGAGGCTAGATCGGTTTGATATTGTTTCATTTTATTTTTCCTGTAAGTTAATTATTGTGATTGGTTAGCACTATTTGTTTATCTTAATAGTTATTTTTTATAGATAAATAAGCTATTATGTGACTTATTGTCACAATAAGTGGAACAATTGCTTGGTAGGTGAAGGCAGATGGATAGATCTAATAAATTACTAGAAATGATGGTCTTTGTGACGGTGGTTGATTGTAATAGTTTTGTTGATGCTGCGGTTAAGTTAAAGATGTCTAAGCAAGCGGTGTCACGTTACCTTCAAGCGTTAGAAGATCGTTTGCAAGTACGATTGTTACAACGAACCACTCGCAAAATGGTTATCACTCTTGAAGGGCAAACTTTTTATTTGCAAGCTAAAGCCATAATTAATGCTACTGCAGAAGCAGAAAACAGCCTCACTTTAGATCACGCAAGTCCACAAGGTATACTTCGGGTTAATGTGCCCGTTAGTTTTGGAATTTTACATTTAGCGTCTTTATGGCAAAAATTTATCGATAAGTACCCTAAGATTGAGCTAGATATTACGTTGTCAGATCGTGTGGTTGATCTGCTTGAAGAGGGCTACGACCTTGCTGTTCGAATTGGTCGGTTAGAAAACTCCTCGCTAATTAGTCGTAAACTGGCAACCACGCAAATTATAGTTGCCGCTTCGCCTGATTATATCGCTAAATATGGCATGCCGAATGATCCTGATGATTTGTTCAATCATAAAATTGTGATGTATAGTCAGTGGGCTAAAAAGGAGCAATGGCATTTTTATAAAGATAATGTCGATCTGTCGGTTAATTTAAAGGCGAATATCTATTGTAATAATGGTGATACTTGTCGTCAGATTATGTTACAAGGGGGCGGTATTTCGTTGCAACCTGATTTTATTATTGGTCAAGATATTAAAATAGGGCGGTTGGTGCGTGTTTTGTTGGATTATAAAGTTGAGGATTTGAACATTTATGCGGTTTACCCAAGCCGTAAATTGTTACCACTCCGAACGCGTTGTTTAATCGATTTTTTGATTAGTGAGCTAAAAGATTATCAATGGTCAGTTAGTTGAAAAAACAACAGTGATTGTTTGAATTATTTTTTTAAGTTCATATAATTTATATCAAAATTATGCAGATATTGTTAGGCTATTTTGGATTGTAAAAAAACGGACAAAATAATGATGCATATAATATATTGAAAGCAGGAAGGTTATAATGAAAGGATTTATTTTTATTCTTATTTTTTGTCTTTGTGGTTGTGCACATAAGCAAGTCAAAATTTTGCCAACCAATGACACTATTATAAAATTAAAAGTAGATGAAAACACCGGTATTATTGCCGAGTCTGAACAATACTCATACCAATTTACTCACCCTGATGCGTTAAAAAAACTGAAAAATTATCGTGATTTTTTAGCCGAATATAAAAATGATGTTGAAAGTGTATCCATCATTTTTTATCAAGATAATTTAGATGGCGAAATTACTGCTCAGTATATCAATTTTATCCCAGAAAATAAGAGATTAAGTGATAAAAAGTTACTCGAAAAGTATAAATCAAATGTGATTTTGAAAAATGGTTATTATCAAGTGTTATTTACAACAAAAGGGAATGTTTATAGGCAAGCCAATACATTGTCTGATCAATATTTATTGCCAAAATCAATAACTGTATTAGTTAGACCAAATCACGAGATAGATTCGGATCTTGATATCAAAGGTGATGTGGCTGGATTGATTATATTTCCAATTTTTGTTCCACTGATGATGGTTGGCTGTTTAATGGGCCCTTGTTAAAGGGTCTATCATATTGACTTATTTAACATTAATTTTATACTGTTACATTAAAATACTGACTATTGATAGATGAAGATTTTGACTAACTTGCTTAATTGTCTCCTTTTTCCCATACGCAAACCTAATTTTTGTCAGTTAGCGCAGTGTTTACGGCATAAAACTATTATTATTACAGGGGCGAGTTTTGGGATTGGTGAAGCTTTGTGCCATCTTTTATCCGATATTGAGTGTCAACTTATTTTGGTAGCTCGAACTGCAGATAAATTACAATTAATTGAGCAATCGTTATCTAACAAAAAAGCAAAAATCGATCTGTTTTGTGCCGATTTGCGTGATGTTGAACAGTTAGATAGTTTTATTGCTTATTTAGCGTCTTACCATGTTGATGTATTTATTAATAATGCTGGCATATCGATTTGCCGTCCAATTATGCAATCACTAGATCGTATGCATGATTTTGAAAGAACCATCAAGCTAAATTATTTGGCACCGGTCAAATTGTGTTTGGCGTTAATTCCTAAATTACAACAATCTAAAGGGCACATTATTAATGTGTCGGCTATAAATGTGCTGTTAGCGCCAACAGTTAATTGGGCAGCTTATCAGGCGTCTAAAACTGCTTTTGATCAGTGGCTACGCTGTGCCAGTAGTGAGCTTGAAAACCGGCAAATAAAAGTTTCTACAGCTTATTTGCCTTTGGTTAAAACCCGAATGATAGCGCCAACCAAAATCTATAAAAAACTACCTGCACTGCAACCCTGTCAAGCAGCAACCATTATTAGCCGTTTGCTTGTTAGCCAAAAACGTCAATATAAACCATGGTGGGTTATTATTGGACAACTTGCTTCAGTTATTTTTAATGGCGTATGGTGCAAATTAAATTATTATTATATTAAGAAAAAACAATGATAAAATCGATTCTAGCCTTGTATAAAACGCAATTGTTGACTTTTAAAGGTATTTGGCATCTATTAGCTAGTATTCGCCTTGTCGGTATGAATTTAATGGCTTTACTTTATGTTCGTCAAAAGCTTTGCCCTGAGCAAATTGCGATTAACGAAGATGGTGTGTGCATTAATTACCATACGCTTTATTCTCAATCTCAACATTTGGCAACGCAATTAGCGATGTATTGTGGTATTAAACCTCATCAAAAAATTGCTATTATCGCAAGTAATCACGTTAATCTTGTGTATACAATATTTGCCGTTGCAAGGCTTGGCGCTGATATTTATCTATTAAATACGGAGTTATCGGCAACACAACTTAATGATATTAACAATAATGTACAATTTGATTGGATTATTCATGATCCAGAAATCACCAATCTGCCACCCATCAAAGCATTGCCGACTTACCATGAAAGTAAACAGTCCGTTTATTCCTTGTTAACTGCCTTACCGCTAATGCATCAAACTAAAATTAAAGTGACCAACTTTTCAAAAATAACTGTTTTAACTAGCGGTACGACAGGGCGCTTTAAAATAGCTGGTCGTAGTAGTAAGGCGCAAAATTTTATGAGTCCTTTTTTTCAATTGCTAATTAAATTGAATCTTAGTCATTATAAAAAAATCTATATTGCAACGCCGATTTATCATGGTTTTGGGATAGCGACTTTATGTATGTCAGTATTGTTAGGTGCTACCATGTTTTTAACCAAACGATTTGAAGCTTCAAAAGCGTGCCAATTAATTTCTTACAATAAAATCGAAGTGGTTACATTAGTGCCATTAATGTTAAATCGAATGCTAACATATTCCGAAGATCAACTTAAAAGCTTACGTTGTATTATCAGCGGTGGCGCTCCCATTACAGCAACGTTGGTTAAACAAGCTCTAAATTGTCTTGGTAAGATTTTGTTTAATTTATATGGAACATCAGAGGCAGGTGTTTGTATGATTGCCACCCCAGAGGATTTAGCCATCGAGCCAACTACAATTGGTAAACCACTTAGAGGTCTTTGTGCTAAATTAGTGACAAAAGAAGGGCGAAACGAACTCTATATCAAATGTGCTTGGTCAACACTAGGTAATCGTTGGGTAGCAACAGGAGACTTAGCCGATAAGGATACTAATGGATATTATTATCTACAAGGTCGAGTAGATGACATGATTGTGTCTGGTGGCGAAAATGTTTATCCGTTTGAACTAGAGCAAAGCTTACTGTCGCATCCCGATATAAAAGATATCGCCATCATTAGTGTTCCTGATACAGAATTTGGGCAACGGTTAGTGGCTTTTGTTGTTTTAGTATCTAATACCAAAATAACCGAAACAGTACTAGTTGATTGGTTAAAGTCTCAAGTTGCCCGTTATCAAATGCCGAAAAAGATCGTCATTATCGATCAATTACCCATGACAGGGATTGGTAAAGTTGATCGGAAAAAACTCGCTCAATTGTATTTGTCTTCTTAACCATATTTTGTGCTTGATGCTATTGAATTAGTTGTCCACACTGTTCATCGTGAACTAAAAGCAAGCAGGTATTGCTTGATAATACGGCTTGCTGTAATCGCTGTTTGTTTTGTTCATTAAGATCGTTAATGCAAGCAACAATATAACTACAAGTTTTGCTTCGTAAAGCCTTTTCTATCGTCGATATTAAATTTTCATTTTTTAAATTACTTAAATGGACAACTTTTTGTTTGTCTAGGCCAGCAGTATTGATCCATGAACGTTTTAACATTGGACGATCTGATAACCATAATTGCCATTTTTTGGCTTTATTCAATGATTTTAATAAAGGTCGCTGTTGTTGTAACAGTTGTTGGAAAGGAGATTCAAAGTGAATAGCCATAAGTTGTTGCGATGAATGTTCAATTAACATAATAACCTCAATACTGTTTCTATATACAGTGTATATTAATACAGTATTTTGGCGTTGTAAACTCTATTTATGATTATTTTTTGTATTATTTCCAATTGAATCATCTTAAGAACGTAAATATTGATACGATAAAATACCTAAAAATGTCATTAAAACTGAGCCAATTACATGGATCAATATTGTTGCTAATCCCCAAGATATTCGACCTTCTTGTAAAAAGTTAACAATTTCAGCTGAAAAGGTTGAAAAGGTCGACAATCCACCGCAAAAACCAGTTATGACAAGTAAACGCCATTCGGCAGAAAGGTTAGAGTGGTTAAAAAAGGCAATGGCAAAGCCAATAATATAACCTGCAACTAAATTAGACAGTAGTGTGCCTAGCGGAATTGCAAAAGCGATAATATTCAATTTAAGCGATAAAAACCAACGCAATAAACCACCCGCCACAGAGCCGACTGAAATGGCTAAAATTAGTTTTAACATAATAATATATCCTTGCCCATACACTGAAATAAGAATTTGTTATCGATATCAATAGTAATTGATCAATAAATATATAAAACGATCATACCAGTAGAAAATAGAAATAGGAAATTCTAATCAGATTACGATAGAATATTCAATATTAAGAATAATTGAGGTATATATATGTTTACGGGTATTGTGCAAGGCGTTGGTCAGATTATTGATATTGTAGATAAAGATAAATTAAGAACGTATAAAGTCAAATTGCCCAATAAATTAATGTATCACCTTGAAATTGGCGCATCTGTTGCCAATGATGGTTGTTGCTTGACAGTGACAGGTTTTGGGCAAGATTGGGTGTCATTTGATATTATGCAAGAAACCTTAGCATTAACTACATTAGGTGATAAAAAAATCCACGATTTTGTCAATATTGAACGTAGTGCTAAATATGGTGATGAAGTTGGTGGGCATATTATGTCTGGTCATATTTCTTGCACAGCAACGATTGTTAATATTGAAAAAACTGCAACCAATTGCCAAATGACGTTACAGTTACCACCACAATTTAGCAAATATGTATTATACAAAGGCTTTATTGGCATCGATGGCGCTAGCTTGACAGTTGGCGAAGTTAGCGATAATTGCTTCCATATTCACCTAATCCCCGAAACACTTGCAATTACTACATTAAAAGCTAAAAAAGTTGGAGATAAAGTTAATATCGAAATCGACTCACAAACTCAAGCGATTGTTGATACTGTTGAGCGAGTATTAGCAACAAAAAATTTGCATTAATTAAATCATTAAAATGCCAAGGTGAGACTTATTTTAAAACCTAGAATAAAGGGTTTAAAATAGTTAAGAACGAGGAATTGAATATAGATAAAACTGCAATCCCTCTACCTTGTGAGGTGAAGGGATATTTTGTTATTTTGACAATGTTCTTGGGTTAGGTCCGTATTGGTTTTCACCTGGAGTTGGTTTTATTATTAAACATGCAATTATTATAGCTCCTGAACAGAGAAGATAAACGAAGCACCACAGACCACTTTGACCTATATCATGTAATCGTCTAACATTGTAAGACAATGTTGCAAGAAAAGTGGTGATAAAAATCAACATTACACAGAGCCCTAGTAAAGCTGATGGTAATATATTGTCCAGATTGAATAGCAATGAAAAAGAGAGGTACATTACTATAAATTGGATAAGAAGAAAAAATCCAAATTCACTACGAGTTGAACGTCCTTTATAACAAAATATTTTTTTATAGCCATCAAGCCATGAATTAATTGCTTTACTTAACACTTAAATACTCCTTATTTATTAAAAGCTTCGCAAATATATAATAAATTAAGCGTTATTTCAAATTTTTTATATCGATAAAAATAGATTTTTTTAAGAAAAATTCTGTCAGATTTTTATTGGATAACAAATTGATTTTTAATTAAAATTAAAGGTGAATTGTTTTTATAAAATGTTTTTATGTATTTAGATCTTTGATATTTTAAAATGCTATGACTGCATTACACAATTTTGTCGTGATTAAATCGTAAACAAACTAGAGCATCATAGCAAAAATCCCGATAAATACGCCATCCCTTATCGCATCCCAATAGATTCTGTTTTTAGTTCTTTTAATTACACCTGATTCCAGATTAATCTGGAAAAAAATGTCATCGTCTTATTTATTCAACTAATTATACTTTAGCACATTGAATCATGAATATTTTACAAAAAACATAAAAAGGAGTTTGGTAATGGAAAGACAAATAGAGTTACTGAAACTGCTTTTTAATGAATCCGAATTTAAACCTGCTGCCTATTTTAGTTCAAAATTATCCATTTCGACCAAAACCATTTATTTTGACATTGAAAAATTAAATGATCAGCTATTAACCGTCCCAAATAGCGATATTTATATCGAAAAATCCCCCCGTAAAGGATTAATGCTGGTAGGGAACAAAGGCAGTATTGATTCGATAATTGGTTATTTAGAGCAAAATAATAGCCATGGCTATTTTAATAAAAACTCACGTCGATTAATGCCAGAATATCGCCGATTAGATATTGTAAAACGTTGTTTGTTAAATCAAGAAAACGTCTCATTAGAGCAACTATCTGATGATTATATTGTAAGTAAAACATCGCTACATAAAGATATTGAGTTTATTAACCGTTCATTAGCATCTGAAAATGTCTTACTAAATGTCACGCATAAAACCATTGTTGTAGAGGGTAAAGAAAACCAAATTCAACGCGCTATTAAGCATTTTTTATTGTTATATATTCATAAACAAGACAGTTATTATCTTAATCAACTTATGAAGTCATTGATGGATGATGATTCTTTTGAGCAAATTAGCCAATTATTATTTGAACATTACGAATCAATTGTTCAGCGATCCTCTGAATATTATTTATCATCATTATTAATATCGATAGCAATACTGTTAAAACGGTTAACGCTAGGTTA
The DNA here is from genome assembly GCF_057063525.1 of Gilliamella sp. X-46. Taxonomy (NCBI): domain Bacteria; kingdom Pseudomonadati; phylum Pseudomonadota; class Gammaproteobacteria; order Orbales; family Orbaceae; genus Gilliamella; species Gilliamella sp. X-46. Next base: position 54,891 of record NZ_JBXSQH010000001.1, read on the forward strand.
TACCATCGATGAAGAAGATGATTTTTTATTTAACCATATTCGTTACATGCAATCGTATTTAATTGCATCCGACCTTGCTCAACTGCTTGAGGTTGCGTTTACCATTGAGTTTTCAACGAATGATATTAAATACCTTAGTAAGTTGTTTTTTGCACATAGAATTATCGATGAATCGGTAAAAGTTGATGATAGTTTTTATGAACAAATCATCCGCAAGATTATAAGAAAAATTGGTGAAATTGAAGGAATCGATTTATCGAAAGATAGCAAATTGTTCCATTCATTGTTATCTCACTTTCCACCCATGATTACCCGTTTGCAAAAACAAATACGTATTATTAATCCGATATTAAAAGAGATAAAACACGAATATTCAAAATTATTTAGTGTATTGTGGTATGCACTTTCCGATTTAGAACGTAAATTTGATATTTGCTTAAATGATCACGAAATCTCATTTTTATTGATTCATTTTCAAATTGCGTTAGATAAAGCTGCTGATGCTAATAATATTGTGATTGTCTGCCAATATGGTTGCTGTTCATCAAATCTAATTCTTAATAAAGTTCGAAAAATATTACCGTCTAAAGATAATATTGAAGTTTATTCGGTTTCGAAATTGACATCGACCAACCTTAGTAATGTTGATTTATTTATTACTACACTTGATATCAATAATCTGAATAAGCCAGTTGTTAAAATATCATCATTGCTAAATACCAATGACTACCAAAATATTATTCAGGCATATGCCAATTATGTATTAAATAAACAGTCTGATTTTTCTGAAAAACAGAATTGTTATCCATCCACGGCAAAATTTGTTGATCCTGACCTTATTCAATTAAATGTCAATATTGATAATAAAAATGAATGTCTTAACCAATTAATACATCGTCTTGAAGATAAAGGTTATGTCACTTCTCACTACCGCGATTCTGTTTTACAGCGCGAAGAAATAGGCGACACGGCTATCGAAAATGGTATCGCCTTACCTCATGGCTCACCGATGTTTGTGACTAAATCCAGTATATCCATTATGACATTACGCAAACCCATCAAATGGGGTGTTATTGATGTTAGCGTGATTATTATGGTTAGCCTTTCTGAAAAAAACATTAATAGTATCAATGAAGTATTTACTGAAATTTACGAAATTGTTTCGAACAAACACGCTATATCAGCATTAAAAAATATCACCAGCTTTAAACAACTAAAATTATTTTTGGATAATCAAAGAGGAATCAAAAATGTACTTTGATAAACAGTTATGCCTTTTAAATATCGAGGCATTAAATCAAGAACAAGTTCTCACGCAAATGGCACAAATGTTATTTAGCAATGGGATAGTTAAACAAGATTTTTTAGACGGCATTTTACAAAGAGAACAACAATATCCAACTGGTTTATTGGTTAATTCTGTTGGGTTTGCTTTGCCACATACGGATTCATCAAAAGTTAATCAATCACAAATTTGTTTTGCATCATTAAAACAGCCAGTCATTTTTAGATGTATGACCGATGAAAACGAAAAAATTCCCGTCAAATTTATTTTTATGCTTGCCATGAAACAACCTCATGAACAAGTTGAAAACTTACAAAATTTAATAGGCTTATTCCAAAATGAACAACAAATAAAATTATTGGAACAATGTCATTCAATTAACGAATTTATCGCTATTTTAAATGTAGCTGGTGTGAAATAGAAAGTTAACTTTTATAAAGGAGTCCTAAAATGGATAGTGTGATTAACATTTTTCAATGGTTAATAAATTTAGGTGGGATTGTTTTTTTACCTATCATTATCTTTATTATCGCCTTATTTTTTAGAGTGCCGTTTTCTAAAGCGATTATGTCCGGTATTACTGTCGGTATTGGTATAGTCGGTTTAGGTTTAGTTATCACGTTATTGTCTGACACTTTAGGTGTTGCAATTCAAAAAATGGGGGAACAATACGGAACATCATTAAGCATCATGGATATTGGGTGTGGAGTAGGTGGACCATTGGCATTTTCAACTACGTTGGGATTACTGCTTATTCCTATTTCGTTGATAATTAACTTTATCTTTATTTCACTCGGTTGGACGCGCACTTTAAATGTTGATATTTGGAATTTTTGGTTTGCGATATTCTTAGGCCTAGTGGCTTATTCGGTAACGGGGTTTTATTGGGTAGGGATTATTGGATGTATCACGGCTGTTATGTTGCAATGGTTCTTAGCCGACTTATTACAAAAACCGATAAGTTCATTTTTTGGCTATCCAGGTATTTCAATTACTCACTTGATGGCCTTGTCGGGTGCTGTTGTGGCAATTCCTTTAAATTGGATCTTTGATCGTATTCCTGGATTTAATCAATTAAATGCCGATTCAGAAGCTCTAACCAAAAGATTCGGTATTTTTGGTGATACGGTCGTTATTGGTTTAATTATTGGTTTAGTTGTGGGAATTTTAGCCGGTTATGATGTGCCGCAAATTGGTAAGCTAGCAATTTCGACCGCAGCAATTATGAAAATAATGCCCAAAATGGTTGCCATGTTTATGGAAGGTTTGCTACCGGTTGCTGAAGCTGCTCGAGAATTCACCAGCAAAAAACTCAATGGTAAGCAAGTGAATATTGGTATGGATGCGGCATTAACAGTTGGACATCCCGCTGTTATGGCAACGGCATTAATTATGGTGCCGGTTTCACTCCTATTGGCCTTAATCTTGCCGGGTAATAAAGTGTTACCTTTTGGTGATTTAGCCTTCTACGCTTTTGGTATCTGTTTGATGGTTCCGTTTTTTAAAGGAAATATCGTTCGATCAATTATTGGGGGCACAATTTATTTAGTGATTTGCCTATATATGGCAACTTGGCTAGCGCCAGTTATTACTGATGTATTCCATTTGGCTAACTATGATGTGGGCACTGCGGGCATTGTCACAGTTATTTTATGTGGTTTATGGCCAGTCACCTTATTTGTGTTGTTATTAAACTATCTTGGTTATATCGGATTGATAGGTTTAGCACTAGTGATTTTATGCTTGCTAATTTATATCAATAAAATCAAAAAAATCGAAATGTACTAAAAGGAACATGATTATGAAAAAATTACTTATTATGTGTGGTGCAGGGCATGCAACATCAACTATTGCTGTTAGTAAAGTGACTAAATGGCTAAATGATGAAAAATTAACAGAAAGTGTCAAAATCTATCAATCAAAAATAGCCGATGAGTTAAATAAAATAGACACATATGATGTAGTTATTAGCACTACCATCGTACCAGAATCAATTAAGGGTAAAGTTATAAATGGTTTAGCTTTGTTGACTGGCGTTGGTTTAAACGAATTTTTTGCTGAACTAAAAAAGCGTTTAGCCATCTAGCATTATCAAATTAAATAAGGTGTATAAAACCAAGCCCCATTTACATTGCTATTTAGCCCAACGGCAAACGAGTAAATGGGGGCATATAAATAAGGAATAATACCAATATGAACATTTATCACCACGCCATAAAAATTGAAACGGTATCTGGCCGGCACTCTTATCATGATATTACTAATGAATTAAACCAGTTTATTGCACAATCAAATATCCAAAATGGTCAACTCACCATCGCTACAACGCATACGACATGTTCACTTTTTTTTGATGAATGTATGCACGACACCAATTTTTTTGGTGATGAATATTTGCATGTTGATATTAATAATGTGTTAGAGCAGATTGTTCCTAAAATGACTAGCGAAAATCAATACAATAGTCCTGGACCAAAGCATATTGAGTTTGGTTTAAGCCTAAATGATCCCAATTATCCTGCTGAAAAATGGGTAATGCTTAATACCGATGCTCATATCAAATCATCGCTATTTGGTAGTTTTTCATTAGTATTAATCATCAAAGATGGCAAGCCACTTATGGGCGAACTAGGGCGAATTTATTTTGTTGACTGGGATGCATTACGAGAACGAATCCGTAATGTTAATTTTATGTTGATGGGCTGCTAATAAAGGTGATAACTATGATTTTGTCTCCATCATTGTTTAATTCAGATCTTTATTTGATCAAAGAAACGTTAAATACGCTTGAATCACTAGGCATCACACAGTTACATATTGATGTAATGGATAATCACTATGTCCCAAATTTAGGTTTTAATGCTGGTTTTGTATCAAATTTGAAATCGCATACCCATTTTATTTTAGATTGCCACCTAATGATTGAAAAACCTGAATTATCAATTTTTGATTTTATTGAAGCTAAACCCGATATTATCACTTTTCACTTTGAAGCAACGGTTCATCATTCGTTTATCATCAATAAAATAAAAAACAATAATATAAAAGTCGGTCTGGCAATCAACCCAAGCACACCGGTTGAACACATTAAAATGCTATTGCCACTTGTTGATCTTGTCCTTGTTATGACCGTTAATCCCGGACAAAAAAACGAAACCTTTTTGCCTTTCACATTACAAAAAATTGAACAACTGAGCTTAGAACGGCAAAAAGGCAATCATCATTATGATATTCAAGTCGACGGAAATATTACTGATAAAACCCTATCACTATGCGTAAAAGCTGGGGCTAATAATATTGTTTCGGGTGGGTTTATCTTTAAAAATAATGATATTGCAAACAATATTGAAAAATTAAAAGTGGCAACTAATTAAGGAAAGTGCAATGAGTATAAAAACAATATTAAGTAATATATTAACTGAAATAGCGGCACAAATAGACACAATCAACGAAGTGCAATTACACGAATTTAAAAATGCGATTATTAGTGCAAACCATCTATTTTTAGCGGGAACAGGGCGTTCGGGATTAATGATAAGTGCGTTTGCCAATCGGTTAATGCATTTAGGTTTAAAGGTCAGCTTAATTACCGAAATTAGTAAACCCAAAGCCAATAAAGGTGATTTGCTGATTTTAGGCTCTAATTCAGGCGAAACCAAAAGCTTAATTGCCTATGCACAGCAGGCAAAAGACTTGGGTGTCAAAGTCATATTATTCACAACAAACGGTACTTCGACCTTGGCAAAATTAGCCGATAATATGGTTATTATTCCCATAAAAGTTGATAAGTTAAACCAACCAATGGGTAGCACATTTGAGCAACTCTCATTACTGACTTATGACAGTCTTATTTATAGTTTAATGGAAAGCTTACAACAGACCCCAGAGGTAATGAAGTGTCGACATGCGAATATTGAGTGATTTTTTTTGCACTTTAAATGTCAATAAAAAATTGAATAAAATCAATACCTTTTCTGACCGATTATTATTGCCTTTTTGTTGTTGGTTTTTGGGCGTTTTTGAATGTGATAGGTTGAACATCATAAATTATTACGCCCAAATATTAAGTGATTTAGCTACCTTTTAATAACGTTGCAATTTCGTTAATATCGTTTGGCGTTGTTTGACAGCAGCCACCAATTAATGTTGCGCCTAGTTTTAACCAGATGGGTAATTGGTTTGTAAAGGTGCAATTGTGGTGATGATTTTTGTGCCATTGTTTGGTGGTTGGATCGTATTGTTCACCAGAGTTGGGATAGACAATCAGCGGTTTTTGCGTAAGTTTTTGTAACGATTCTAACGCTGCAGTGACATTTTCTAGCGCAATGCAGTTAACACCAATACTAACTACTTGTTGACAGTGATTAAGATGCTCAATGACCAAAGATAATGGGGTGCCATCGCTAAGATGATTGGGATCTTTTAATGTTAGCGAAAACCAGCTTGTTACAGTTGGAAATTTTTCGAGAAGCTTTGTGAGTGCTTTGATCTCAGCAAAAGAGGGCAGTGTTTCGCAAGCCAGCAGATCGACTTCTGCGTCAACCAATGCTTTGATGCGGTTATAGTGAAAATCGATAAATTCTGATTCAGAAAGTTGATAATCACCAGTATATTCTGAACCATTTGCAAGATAAGCACCATAAGGACCAACTGAACCAGCAATTAGTAGTGTTTTATTTTGTTTTGTTTCATCTAGGTATTGACTCTTTGCTTGCTTGGCAAGCTCGACGCTGGTTTTTATTAGCTTGATGGATTGCTCTAGTGTAATCCCTTTTTTAGCAAACCCCAATGGTGTAGCTTGATAGCTAGCGGTAATCGCACAATCAGCACCAGCTTTAAAATAGTCATAATGGACTTGGCGGATCAGTTCTGGTCTTTCGATTAACACTTTTGCTGACCATAAACTGTCGTTAAGATCACAGCCACGACGTTGTAACTCGCTGGCTAGTGCACCATCAATAATGATGTGCTTTTTTTGCTTTAACAGTGCACTCATTGGATTGTTATTTTTCATTTTTTGCCACTCTCTTTTGATGGGCTTGGGTAAAGTGGTGGGCAATAAAGCAGACAACCACAAAAGGAATGCCACAATAAAGTGCAATACGTTGTTCTGGATCGAATGCTAGTCCAATACAAGCAATTAAACATAAAATAAAGCCTAAAATAGGTACAAGTGGGTAAAATGGGGCTTTATATTTTAGATTGTTTTGCTCCTCACGAGTTAAACTTTTTCTAAAAAAGAAGTGTGAAGCGCAAATACTTAGCCAAACGGCCACCACGGCAAATCCTGAAATAGCTGTCAAGGCAACAAAAACCGTGTTAGGCGCAATAATGCTTGTGAGTAATGCCAATAAGCCACCTAACATACTGATGGAAATAGCAAAGGCTGGAACGCCTGTCTGATTAAGTTTACTGAAGCATTTGGGTAATGTACCTTGGTTGGAAAGCGACCACAACATGCGTCCAGAAGCATAAAGTCCCGAATTTGCAGCTGACAAAATGGCGGTTAAAATTACAAAATTAAGACAATCGGCAGCATAAGGTAAGCCGATATTTTCAAAAACGGTAACAAAGGGACTTTCGATAACGCCAGCTTGATCCATTGGCAATAAGGCTGCTAAGACAAAAACGGTGCCAATAAAGAAGATGATAAGTCTTAGAATTGTGGTTTTTATTGCTAACGGAATGGTCTTTTCTGGCTCTTTTGTTTCACCAGCGGCAATACCAATAAGTTCCGTGCCTGAAAAGGCAAAATTAACCGATACCATCGTCATAATAATCGGGGTAATGCCATTCGGGAACCAACCATTATCGGTAATATTGTGTAAAAAGGGCGCAGGGATGTCATTTTTCATAGGGACAAAGCCAAAAATAGCCGCAGCACCAGCAATAATAAAGATAATAATGGTGATTACTTTGATAATCGAAAACCAAAATTCACTCTCAGCAAAAAATTGTGCGGTAACGATGTTTAATGCCAAAATCACGGTACAGAAAGCAGAACACCAGACCCAAATAGGTGTATTTGGAAACCAATGCTTCATACAAAATCCTGCTGCGGTAATGCTTGAGCCGAGTGCGACAGTCCATGTTAACCAATATAACCAAGCAACAGTATAACCCGTTGCAGGGCTAATGAACCGCGAGGCATAAGTATGAAAGGCACCTGTTTCTGGTATGGCGACAGCGAGTTCTCCAAGGCATAACATGACTAGGTAGACCACTAATGCACCAATTAGATATGCGATAATTGTGCCAATTGCACCTGCGGTAGCAATAATGTAGCCAGTGTTAAAAAAGAGACCCGTACCAATAACGCCACCAAGTGATAGCATAATAAGATGCCGAGTTTTCATGGTGCGTTTGAATTGGTTTTTGTTTGATGAGATTGATTGTTGTGTATTCATAAGGCGTTTTGTTCTATTCATTGTTATTATGTTTAAATTAATATACCACCAATAAATGAGTGGGCTGCTTTTTTGTTAATTGTTATTAATTATCTCCAAAAACTTTTTGTAAAAAATCCTGTATTGGTAATATTTGTCCATTTAATGTTGCTTCTTGTTTATCTTTGGCATAATCCACCTCAGAATAGACCCCTTCAATGTTATTTTTTTCAAAGGTAAATAGTGGGATTTTGATAAAATTATTTTCCGCTATTGATGATTTTATTGATAAATTTTCTTTTTCAATTTGTTCAGGTGTTAATGCTTCTTCATTTGGGGTTTTGAGCTGTGCTGAGAAATAAGCCAATACGTTAAATGGTGCATCGACGTTTAGTTTAAGGCTATCAATATTGTTAATGTTGATTATAAAACGTTCCAGTCTTGAGCGTATTCCTGATAAAGCTACAAAAGCATTGGCATTAACTTCACCTATGGTGTTTTTAAAATGGAATTTATTTAGTGAAATTTGGGAATTTAATGATGTTTGTTTGTCATCAAAGTCGGTGTAATCAAAATTATTAGATAGCATTGTGACAGGAATATTTTGGTAACTAAGATCTAAACTAACACTGCCTACATTTGGCAAACCGAGTAATACCGATTCTGCATCGGCTTTTAATAAGCCATCAACAGTATTGTTTGTTGGGTTGAAGATGTTTTCTTGATCGACCATTAAGTTGTTAATGATGATCTTTTGATCATCTGGAACGGGTTCTGAAGAGGTATTAAATTCAAGTGTCATTTTTCCCATTTCGGTATGATGATTTGGGATTATAACACCAGTTTTATGAAGGATATCGCCTTGATATTTTAGATTATCAAAAGTAATTCGCGGTTCGATATAGTGATTGTGAGAGCCTAATGCAATCTTATCGGCATTGATATTATAATGTATTCCTGTTTTGTCTGAATTTGGGTAGGCTGATAAATTAAATTTCTGTAGGGTGACTTGTGGTTTTGAGAAATTTTTATAGTTTTTATAAATGAATTTATCTATATTCACTTGGGCATGTAAATCGGAAAGATGTTTATTGACTTCAATATTAATATCACCATCAGACACCTCTAAGGAGCCATCAATAAAACTCAAAATCTCAGAATTATTATTGGAATCTGAATCAACAAGATTAAGCGCTTTGTTGGCTAATTTTATGGTGAGATTTTCTTGGTAGCTCATACCGAGCTTAGCTGTAATAAATGGTTGATTACCAGCTAGTTGCCAAAGTTCTGGCGATAGTGCTTCGCTCATTGCATATTCTATCCATGCCATCTGTGGAGTGAATTTCCCTTCTGAAAGGGCAATGATTGGGAATGGGCCATGGTGGATGGTGATATCGTCATTAAAAAGTGTTTTTGTGTCTTCAATAAGCCAACTAAAATTCTTTGGAATTACCTTTACAGTAAGGTGTAGGTTGGTTGAAAAGATAGATTGTTGATAATCGCTATATTCAATTACAATGCTAAATTCATCTTGGTCGTTGTCAATTTTTTGTGTAATTTGTTCTATTTTTTTGTCAATGTTGTTTTTGATTACGTTCCCTGTATACCAAGACGAGCCAACGTATCCTAATATTGCAATAATGCCTATAGCGATTACACTTTTTTTCATTGTTTCTTCTCTTTTTTATTGGGTATTATTTTAGTAATTTTAATTGATTTGCAGTTTATAGGCGATAATTTTTTGATTATTTTAGTTTCTTTAAGGGTAATAAGTCGGTTTTTATCAATTTATTTTTTTTGAAAAGGGCAGCTGAATAATATCCGCCAGTATGACTGGCGGATCAGATTAGTTAGATAAGTTGACTGATTAGTTATAAATTGTCTAAGAATTCTTCTTTTGACATTGTTTTACCATTCACTTCAACTTCGTCACTATCTTTAGCTAAGTTCACGTCTAAATAAAAGCCATCAGTTTTACCATTGCTTAACATTAAAAAGCTGGATTTAGATTTAAGTAAGTTAGCCGCCAATTGTATCATTTGATTGGCTTTTGTGATTTGTTGTGGTGTTACGTTATTATCGTTAGGGTTTTCTATTTGTGCTGATATATGCGCTAATGCGTCAAATGGTGCTTCGAGCTTGAATTTTATCGCATTAATATTTTCGTAAGGGTCTTGAACAAGAGACATCTCATATATATCAAATACATCTAACATTAAGTTAATATTAATATCACCTGCAGGCGTGTGCCAATTGAATTTATTGAGTGAAAATTTGATATTCTGTTTGGGATTGATATCGTTTAAATTCATATCATTCATATCATTCATATCAAATAGGTTACTGGACCAACCTCTATTCAAACTTTGAAACTCGACATCGGTCTGAATATTGCCTAGATTCTGTTGACCATAAATAATCGAATCAATATTAGCAAAACACGAATTATCAATTATATTAGAAGCCTTATTTAAGACACTTTTTTGCTTCATAGTGATATTATTAAAAACCAATGGCTTGATATTTGGGGTATATAATGATGGGGGGGACTCTAATATCATTTTATCGATACTGCCTTGCGAATCCATATCTTGGGTTTTGTAATTAAATTTACCTGTTGATTTAATGTTATCAATATCCAAACCTGCTATTGAATATGTGCTAAAACTGTATTTTATATTACCGATATTTAATTTGTAATCTACCTCATCTAGTGTGCTAAGTGGTGTTAGTGACAGATTCAAGTCACTAAAGATAACATTAAAGTCGTATGTGTCGTCTGATAGAAAAGGTAATCTATCTAATTGCAAATTAGCCGTCATATCAGTACCATCAATATAGCCACTAAAGGTAAAATAACCTTTGCCAATATCAAAGTCGTTATCCATAAATTTTATCGCTTTGCTTGTCAATTTAGCAGTGACATATTCACCATAACTTATTCCCATATGCCCAGAAATAAATGGCTGATTATCCGCTAATTTCCAAAGTCTTTGGTTAGTTTGTTCTGTCATTTCGTATTCTAACCAAGCTATTTGTGGAACAAATGTACCTTTGGTAAGGGCTGCAATAGGGAAAGGACCATGGTGGATGGTGATATCATCATCAAATAGTTTTTGGGGGGTAGCAATTTCATCCAAAGATTGATTTTGTGACGATGTCACTTTTAGATGGAGTTTAGTTGAGAATATTCCTTTGTCGTAATTGCTCTTTTCAATATTAAAGGTAAATTTGTCTTGAATTTGGTTAACATTGTTGGTGATTAACGCTAATTGGCTATCAATATCTCTTTCAATTATGTTACCGGTGTACCACGCCGTACCAACATAAGAAACTCCTAATACGGCAATTATTCCTATCGCTAGTGTAGTTTTTTTCATTTTTGTTCTCTTAGTTATTTATTATATTTTAAATTATCATTCTTGATGATCTGCAAAATTAGTCAACAAATTTTTAATATATTCAATACGTTCATTGCGTTGTAATTCTGATTTTTGTAATTTTAATCGATTTGAGCTTTCTAGGCGATAATTTTTTGACTTTTTGTAAAGCGCATTTAACACAAGTTTAAATTGATCCCTTACTGTATTATGGTCAATAAATTATCAACCGTTATGCTCGAGTTTAAAATAATCGCTAAGTTAACCAAAATAACCGAAACAATTTATAATTATATGAGTGTTACAAAAACAAATTATAAATTTTTAAAAAAATCTTTTTTATCTAGTAATTTCCCATTTACATTTACGTTTTGACTGCCTTTTGTGTACTGCACATCAGAGTAGAAACCTTCTGTTTGATCTTTATTAAAGGTAAAAAATGGTGATTGACTAAAAAGCTTTTTTGAATTGGTCTTTATTACAAAGTTTTCTTTTGCAATTTGTTCTGCTGTAACATGGCTAGCGTTAGGGTTTTCGATTTGTGCTGACAAACGAGCTAACACGTCAAATGGTGCTTCAAGCTTGAATTTAAATGTGTTGATTTTGTCGTAATTTTTTTCATTAATACTTGCGTTATTAATATCTGATATATTAAACAAAAAGTTAACATTGATATCGCCACCAGCATTGTGCCAATTGAATTTATTTAACGAAAATTCGATATTATGTTTGTCGTTCTTACTTATGTCAGAAGCATGTGTTTTAAATTGATAATTTAAAAATTGTTTATCAACCCCCTTGAAGTTAATATCAAGCGATCCATTGCCCAGATTTTGTTGACCATAAATAATCGAACCAATGCTACTGACAAGCGAACCATCAATCGTATTGTTGGTGTCATTTAAGACATTTTTTTGACTCACCACGATTTTATTAATAATCACCGATACCGATTCGATTTTAGGGGTGTATGATTTCATATTTAATGTGATTTTATCAATACTGCTTTGCTCATCAATATTTTGATTTTTGTAGTTAACCCGACCTTTGGATTTGAAATTGTTGACATCAAAATTCCCTTTTGAGATAAAGCTATCAAAACTGTATTTAATATTGCCAATATTAAATACATAATCGATGTCTTCAGTGGTACTGAGTGGCTTTAATGACAGATTAAAGTCATCAAAGTTAAAATGATGGGTATCGTCAGAAAGAAAAACTAATTTATCCAATTTGATTTCAGCCTTAATGTCAGAACCATTGGTATAGCTACTAAAGGTATAACTGCCGTTACTGATATCTAAGATACAATCATGAATGGACTGGATTTCGTTCTGTGAGGCTTTAATCGCTTTGCTTGCAAGTTTAACGGTGATATATTCGCCATAACTCATACCTGTATGCCCACTAATAAATGGCCGATTGCCGGCTAGTTTCCAAAGCGTTGGATTAGCTTGTTGGCTCATTTCATATTCTAACCAAGCCATTTGTGGGGCAAAAGTCCCTTTGGCAAGCGCAGCAATAGGGAAGGGGCCATGATGGATAGTGACATCGTCATCAAATAAAGTTTTTGGGGTAGCATCTTGGATAGTAGATTCATTTAGTGACGCTGTCACAGTTAGGTGTGCTTTAGTTGAAAAGATACCCTTTTCATAATGACTTTTCGTAACGGAAAATGTGAAAAGGTCTTGAATCTGATTAACTTTATTTGTGACTTGGGCTAATTGGTTGTCGATATGATTTTCAATCATGTTACCGGTGTACCATGATGTACCTACATAAGCCATACCCAATACAGCAATTATTCCTATAGCAAGTGTGTGTTTTTTCATTATAGTTCTCTTAATTATTCATGATATTTTAAATTATTATTCTTGATGTTCTGCAAAATCAATCAATAAATTTTTAATATATTCAATGCGATCAATGCGTTGTAATTCTGATTTTTGTAATTTCAATCTATTTGAACTTTCTAGGCGATAATTTTTTGGTTCTTTTTGAATTATTTGAATTAAATAATCGACTGATACCTTATTATTACTGCCGAATTCTATATAACCACCTTTTTCGCCAAATTCGATTTTGGTAATGCCTAATTGGCTTGCATGATAACGGATTTTAGTGGTTTCTAATAAAAATAGTACTGCATCAGGTAATTTCCCAAAGCGATCTCGCATTTCGACTTGAATGTCGGTTAGCTCGTCTAGGTCATCAATGCTAGCAATGCGTTTATAAAGCGATAGTCGGGTGTTGACATCGGGAATAAAGTCATCAGGAATTAATGTCGGCAATCTTAATTCCACTTCGGTTTGTTGGCTATTAAGTAATGATTCTAGTGTCGGTTCTTTGCCTTCTTTTAATGATTTGACCGCATCATCAAGCAGTTCAAGATAAAGGTTAAAGCCAATAGTTTCAATTTGTCCACTTTGATCACTACCCAATAGCTCGCCTGCACCCCGAATTTCAAGATCGTGTGTGGCTAGGGCAAAGCCGGCTCCTAAATCTTCTAGGGATGCGATCGCATCTAAGCGCTTTTTAGCATCTTTAGTGAGTAATTTAGGATGTGGCGTTAATAAATAAGCATAGGCTTGATGGTAAGAACGCCCAACTCGCCCCCTGAGTTGATGTAACTGAGCTAAACCAAATTTATCGGCACGATCAATAATAATAGTATTGGCGTTGGGAATGTCGATACCGGTTTCAACAATGGTAGTACAAACAAGTATGTTAAAGCGTTGATGATGAAAGTCATTCATCACACGTTCTAAATCGCGCTCATGCATTTGCCCATGTCCAATGGTAATGCGTGCTTCGGGCACCAGTTCTGCCAGTTTTTCGCTGACTTTTTCGATATCAGAGATATCATTGTGTAAATAATAAATCTGACCACCACGTAAAATTTCACGTAAAATGGCTTCTCTAATCACAAGATCATCATATTCTCGAACAAAGGTTTTTACCGCCAGTCGTCGAGCAGGTGGTGTTGCGATAATCGAAAGATCTCGCATACCACTCATTGCCATGTTTAGCGTTCGTGGAATTGGGGTTGCTGTTAGCGTTAAAATATCGATATTTGCTCGCATTGCTTTAATGCGTTCTTTTTGACGAACGCCAAAGCGGTGTTCTTCATCAACAATTAGTAAACCTAAATCTTTCCATTTGATATCTTCTTGTAGCAATTTATGCGTACCAATCACAATATCAATTTTGCCTTCGCCAAGAGCTTCTATAATGGCTTTTTGTTGTTTGGCTGTTTTGAAGCGAGACAGGCTCTCTATACGGATAGGCCAATTGGCGAAACGGTCGCAAAAGCTTTCGTAGTGTTGTTCAGCAAGCAGGGTTGTTGGCACTAAAACCGCTGTTTGTTTATGATTAATCACGGCTAAAAACGCAGCACGAATAGCAACTTCGGTTTTACCAAAACCCACATCACCACAGACTAATCGGTCCATGGCATAAGGCGAGCACATATCGCCAATTACTGCACCAATCGCATTTTGTTGATCATCAGTTTCTTGGTAAGGGAATCCTTGGCAAAATAGTTCATATTGCTCACGGTCTTGTTGAAATTGAAATCCGGGTTTACTTTCACGTTCAGCATAGATATCGAGTAATTCTGCTGCGACATCACGCACTTTTTCGGCCGCTTTTTGCCGAGCCTTACTCCAAGTATCGGTGCCTAATTTATTCAGTGGGGCATTTTCTTCATCGCCACCAGAGTAACGACTTATTAAGTTTAATGACGAAACGGGAACATAAAGCTTGGTATCATTGGCATACAACAAAATTAGATATTCTGCTGTAATACCGCCTGTTTCTAACGTTGTAAGACCTGCATAACGACCCACACCGTGCTCTAAATGTACAACGGGTTTTCCTGGTGTTAATTCAGCTAGGCTACGAATGAGTGAATCGGTATTAATCGCTTGTTTATTTTCTTTTTTACGACGAATAATGCGCCGACCTAATAGTTCGTTTTCGGTAATAAAAGCGTAATTTTTTTGTTGATCAATAAAGCCTTGTTCACTGGTACCAATCATTAAACAAAAACGGTTATCCGTATTGGTTTGTTCATCAAGCTGATTGATGGTGGTTGGATGAATACGAATTCTGCCAAGAATTTCTTGTAACGCTTCCTTGCGTCCTTCAGACTCAACCGAAAAGATGATTTTACCCGAAAAATTATCAGCAAATTGTTGAAATTGCCAATAGGGATCTTTTTGTTGGATCTGAATGGCGATTTCAGGTAATGCAGAATAAGGTAAATTAATATTTCTATTCGATTCTATGATTGTCGCATTTGATATTACTATTCTTGGGTAGTTTTTGAAATGAGCAAAAATTTCATCAGTTTTAGACCAAATAATTGCAGGCTCAAGTAATGGACGCATAGGATCGACTTTGCGACTTTCATAACGCTGAGTAATGTCTTGCCAATACTTATTAGCATATTGCTCAATATTAACAGTATTGATAATTAAGGTATTAGCTAAAAAATAAGAAAATAGTGGTGTTAACGGTTCGTTAAAAAACAGTGCTTGCCAATATTCAATACCCGTTGGCAAAATATTTTTGCTCACTTGTTGATAGATACTTTCTGCATCTAATCTGACTTCAAATTGTTCACGCCATTGACTGCGGAACAGCTCAATCGATGCTTTATCAAATGGAAATTCATGTGCAGGTAGTAGCTGGATTTCTTCAATTTCGTTAAGCGTTCGCTGGTTTTCAACATCAAAGGTGCGTATGCTGTCGATTTCGTTATCAAAAAAGTCGATACGATAAGGCTTATCACTGCCCATTGGATAGATGTCAAACAGTTCGCCGCGAGTAGCATATTCGCCATGCTCCATGACTTGACTGACTGAGCGATAGCCTGCATTTTCAAGTTGTAAACGTAAGTGTTCACGACTAATTTGCTGACCCTTTTTCATTATAAATACATGCCCGCCTAAATAGCTTTGAGGGCAGACTTTTTGCATTAAGGTATTGATGGGTAAAATCAATGCACCTTTGGTTAAATGCCCAAGATGATAAAGGCAGGATAAACGTTCTGATACAATATCTTGATGTGGTGAAAAACTATCATAAGGTAATGTTTCCCAATCGGGAAAAAAGATAGCAGGAAACGGCGAAAATTGCTTAAGCTCTCCATGTATGCGGGCGGTTTGCTGCATATCATCAGTAATAATCACCACTAAACCATCGTGTGCGTCTATTACTTGGGCACAAAATTGTGACAATGATGAACCGATAAGTTGTCCAATTTGCTTTACTTCACCCGATTTTTGAGGAATCAATGTTGAACTAGGTTGTATTTTTGACATGATGAATTTGTTGATATTGCTGAAAAATTATCAACAGATTATAACGTAATTACGTGGTTGTTTTCTATAACTGTTTAATCCTGTATGATAAGCACCTTGCAATTAACTAGCAGAACTTTGTCAAAAAGTTTTAGGTAATATATACGTTTATGTCAAAGATATTTCGTCCATTAGTCTTTTTTATTGGTTTGCGCTATGTGTATGGGCAAAAAACGGATGGGTTTGGTCGCTTTGTGTCATGGTTGTCGATGATTGGGATTATGCTTGGTTCCATTGGCTTGATTGTCGTTTTATCGGTCATGAATGGGCTTGAAGATCAAATGCAAGGTAGTATTTTGAAGTTTCTACCTCAAGCGCAGATCACAACTCCACAGGGGCGTATTGATCCTAATGTTGTTACTCGTGAACAGTTTATCCATATTCAAGGCGTTAATCATATAAGCCCTTTAGTTACTGGTGATGTGGTTTTGCAAAGTGAGCAAAGTATCACTGTGAGCACCTTAATGGGTATTACGCCAGAAGATAATGACCCAATCAATGATTATATTTATAGTGGTTCTGTTTTGGATTTGCAGGCAGGGCAGTATAATGTCATTATTGGGCAAACATTAGCCAATCAATTAGGCGTAACCGTTGGTGACAAAATTCGCTTAATGGTGACAGATGCTAGTCAAATTACGCCTGTTGGACGCATTCCTTCACAGCGCTTATTTAATATTGTTGGGCTATTTTCAGTTAATCATGATATTAATCAATCTCTAATTTATGTTCATCAGTCCGATGCTCGGAATTTGTTACGTTACCCTGCTAATATGATAACAAGTTGGCGTTTATTTTTAGATAAACCGCTTGATATTGCTTCTGTAACAAATACTCCATTACCAGACGGGTTAGTTTTTAATGATTGGCGTGTTAAACGTGGTGAGCTGTTTCAAGCGATTAAAATGGAAAAAAATGTTATGGGCTTATTGATTAGTTTAATTGTCATTGTTGCCGCTTTTAACATTATCACCTCGCTAAGTTTACTCGTTATGGAAAAACAAGGCGAAGTTGCGATTTTGAAGACGCAAGGCTTGTCTCGTTTTAAAATCATGCTGATTTTTATTATTCAAGGAGCAAGTTCAGGGGTAATTGGCACGTTATTAGGTAGTGCATTTGGCCTGTTACTTGCTTGTTATCTAAACGAAATTATGCAAGTGCTTGGTTTATCGTTTGCTGGCATTCAATTGCCATCATTGGTTGAGCCAACACAAGTTGTTTTTATTATTATTGGATTGCTTATGTTATCGCTAATTTCAACTATTTATCCTGCATATCGTGCAGCCAATATACAACCAGCCGAGGCTTTACGTTATGAATAATCCACAAATACTTCTAAGCGCCAAGAACCTTTATAAAACCTATAACGAAGGCAAAATGGTGACCGAGGTGTTAAAAAATGTCTCGTTTGATATTTACCCAAAATCATTACTCGCCATTATTGGTAGTTCAGGATCAGGTAAAAGCACGTTATTACATCTATTAGGTGGGCTTGATAAACCCACTTCGGGCGAAATCATGTTTAAGTCCAAACAACTTAACCAATTATCCGAGGTTGAAAAGGCGCAGCTACGTAATCAAGAAATCGGCTTCGTTTATCAATTCCATCATTTATTGCCCGATTTTACAGCGCTAGAAAATGTCGCGATGCCATTATTAATTGGTGGTGTATCCCCTAATGAAGCAAAAAAACGTGCCATGGCAATGCTTGAATCGGTTAATTTGGCTAAACGAGCCAATCATCGTCCATCTGAGCTATCAGGCGGTGAGCGTCAGCGTGTGGCAATTGGGCGTGCGTTAATTAATAACCCCGCACTAGTTATGGCCGATGAGCCAACAGGAAACCTTGATAAATCAACTGCTGATGCGATTTTTGATTTACTTATTAAACTAAATCGCGAACATGGCACCGCGTTTTTGGTGGTGACGCATGATCTTGAACTCGCTAATAAACTTGATAAACAAATGGTGATGAGAGATGGGCAACTATCTGATAACGCATCATCAAATAATCAATGAATAGGTAATTAGTATGAATTTATCTTTAATTACCGCCATCAAATTCCGTAAAGGTCGCCGTAAAAGTGGTATGGTATCGTTGATTTCGATCATTTCAACACTTAGTATCGCCATTGGCATTGCCGCCTTAATTATAGGGTTAAGTGCCATGAACGGCTTCGAGCGCGAGCTACATAATCGGGTTTTATCTGTGGTGCCACATGGGCAACTATATCCTGAATACGGCAATTTAGATAATTGGCAACATATTCAACAAGAGCTCAAAAATAACAGCCATATTGTATCGGCCTTACCGTTTGTTAATTTTACCGGATTAATCGAAAACGGCAGCAAACTAGCCGCAGTACAAGTACAAGGGCTTGATCCCGAGCAAGAAGTGCAAGTTAGCGCACTGCCTAATTATGTCCTGAATAATAAATGGCAAGATTTTAAGCCCGATAGCCAGCAAGTGATTATTGGAGCTGGGTTAGCTAAGAGCTTGTCGATAAATGAAGGGGGATGGGTTTCTTTATTAATTCCTGTATCGAGTGGGCCAAACCAACTCAAGCCGCCTAAACGGGTTCGTTTGCAAGTGGTGGGCATTTTAGAGTTAAGCGGTAGCTTAAGTAACAATATGGCATTGATCCCCTTAACCGATGCACAAAAACTTCTAAGTATGGGCGATAGCGTTACAGGCATTATGGTCAATGTGAATGATGTTTATCAAGCTAATAACCTTATAGGGCAGGCTGTATTAGCCCTTGATGAAACCCTAACATTTAATAGTTGGGAACAGACCTTTGGCTTTATGTATCGCGATATTCAAATGATCCGGCAAATCATGTATTTAGCCATGATTGTAGTGATTGGCGTGGCTTGTTTTAACATTGTGTCAACGCTTGTCATTGCCGTCAAAGACAAACAGCGAGATATCGCCATATTAAAAACGCTAGGTGCAACTAATCGATTAATTCGGCATATCTTTATTTGGTATGGTGTGATATCAGGATTAATTGGTAGTTTAATGGGTGTTGTTTTAGGTGTGATATTGTCTTGGCAACTGTCGAATATTATGGGGGGAGTTGAGTCATTGCTGGGGCATAAAATCCTAAATAGTAATATCTATTTTATCGACTTTTTACCCTCTGAAATCCATCTATTTGATGTAGTAATAGTGTTTATTACCGCTATGTTACTCAGCTTAATTGCTAGTTACTATCCAGCTAAACGGGCTTGTAAAATCGATCCTGCACGGATTTTAAATAGTTTTTAGTCATATCAAGTTTGCATAAAAAAGGCGCTGATTGATGATAATCTGCGCCTTTTTATTGTTAATAATAGACGTAATAACCACTAGGTAAAGCATAGCGCATATATTGTGCATAGATCCCCAATGCAGTGACAATAAATACAAGGCTAATAATAAGCCAACTTAGCTTACTTGGGTATTTGAATGTTTTAAGGCATAACGAAATCAGCCCACCCAGTACAAACCCAGTGCAAGCGCCACCGATATGTGCCATATTATCGATTGAAGGTAATAAGCCTAATCCTGCAGTTAATACCAAACTAACTAGCATTGCTTTGACTGGCATTTCTTGTATATTGGTTTTAAACACTAAACAATAAGCTAGTAAAGCGGTAATAATCCCTAAAATTGCCCCCGATGCCCCACAGCTAATCACATTGTGATTGATAGTTGCAATATCACTTGATAAGCTTCCAACTAAGCCTGAAAAAAGATAAATACCTAAAAAAGCCATGGTGGGAATGCGCTTTTCTAAAATTGGTCCAGTGCTCCATAATGCCAGCATATTCATGGCTAAATGCGTAAAACTGACATGCATAAATAAATTAGTAAACATCCGCCAATACTGGCCAGAAAAAGTTAGCTCTGCAATATCGGCACCCCAATCAATTAAAAAGCGATTTTCATTTAGTGGCGAAAACCCGCGGCTATCAAGTAGCCGAAATGCAAAAAAACACAGAATGTTGATTACTACTAGCGCCGTGGTGATTTTAGATTGACTGGCGTAATATTTAATATCATTTAAGGTGCTCATTAAAATTCCTTTTGAATAGTTGAATTTATTGGTAATAGGCGGGTTAATCTAATCGTTTACCCAATATTACTAAATCACGCTGAACATTATCCAATTCAGCAATTTTTGGAAGAAGCCCCCATTGTTGGTACTGCATTTTTTTAAATAAATTAACACTGGGTAAATTATGTCGAAACACATAACTAAAAATTGCCTCAATTCCTGCCTGTTTTGCAAATTGTTCAATTTTATCTATCATAAATTGACCAATTTTTTTACCTCGAAAATCCTGATCAAGATATAAGCTAATCTCAACCGTTTTATAAAAAGCAGGGCGCCCATAAAACGAAGATAAACTGATCCAACCACAAGGCTGATTTTGATATTTAATTAACCAAAGCGGACGATTTTGAGGGTTATGCTGGTAAAACCATTCTAATCGACTTTCAACAGAAACAGGTACCGTATCGGCAGTCACTTGACGACTAGCAATTGTTGAATTATAGACATCGACAATAAAGGGTAAATCTTCTAATGTAGCATTGTGGTAAGTGATCATGTTTTTGCTGTAAGTGGTTAAAAAGAAATTATTGTAATTTTATTATTGAATGTAGGCAATAAGGGATATTTTGATTAAAAAATAAATAAAGTTGATGATGATTTTTGTATTCAAAAAAACTTAAATAAAATCAATAACTTTTCTGGCTGTTTTTTATGTAAAAAACACATAAATTACAATCACAAATTACAACCAAACAAAGATATATTTAATTATAAATCTTATTTTTTATTTCCTAAATTTCAAAAAAGTCGTATAAAAATTGGTCAGTAAAGGTATTGATTTTATTAAAGTTTTTATTTGGTCGTTTTTAATCAAAACATACAATCCAAAACCATTTCCCAAAATATACCAACAAAATCTTAACCTCCTGTTCTTAATAAAACTTTACAAATTTTTAACAAAAAAACTAGCGCATTATTAATCAACCGACTATAATTTAAGCGCTTTTAAAGCAAGGGGATGCTCGCTAATTGAGCAGATAATTATAAAAAATCGAAATAAAACAAAAATTTACTTGACAGGACAATCGAAATGCGCTATCATAATCGGCATCTGGCATCTGGCATCTGGCCTGCCAAACCTACGCCCTAAATCTTTTTCAATTTCACCGTAGTCAAAAATCGGTTCAGCTCTCATTTTTATCACTCAACTCCGCGAAAGCGCTGGATTTATTGGCTGAATTATCGTCAAGATTATCGCCAACTTCCAAGTTATTATCCAAACGGTTATCTAACTCGTTAGCGCGGGCTTTTGCGTCACTGTTGTTACTGCTATTGTTATTGCTAACAATCCATCCAGTTTATGCGTTAACGGCAACAACAGTTAGTACGATAAGGGGGCACAAACCCTATTTATTGCTATCAGATGGTGTAACCAAAATAACCAATTTAGACGAGCTACTTGGTTTTAATGCTCCAAGCAGCGATGGTTCTGGTAATCGAGTCCAAATAGATGCCAGCATGGCAGGCTCCGTGATACGCGTGCCGGCAGGCACTAAATACAGTGATTTGGTTGCGTTAATCCCCACTGATGGCAATTTGTATAATGTACAAAATGTTGCAAGCGTGGGGGATGATGATGGTGATGCCGACACTGCTACCAATATAAGCATCACAGGCCAAATGAGGGCGACGTGGTATAACGGAGGCCGGCGCGTGACCGATTTAACACAAAGGCTCTCGTCGTGTGATGGTCCTTACAAATTGAAAATAGAAATCCCAACGGCGGTTAATGCTCACACGCGATATGGTGTACCTAATAGTAGCGATACTTATGGACCTCATAATGGGATAATATATACGGTTTTGCCTGGTATGACTATCTGTTATCTCCAGCCATCTGAGTTATATGTTCCTTTAACAGCAAATAGACGGTTTAAATATAACAGCTCTGTTTTTGTGCTCAAGTCAGAGTCTCACCCTAATCGTTATGAAAATAGAGCTAGTGTTATAGGATTTAAGGCTGATTCTGGATTTCCAACGACAGGTTTTAAAGGGGCGAGATTCAGTTTAATCGGGCCGGGGCAAGACCAGAGCAAGTATCGTTGCAAGTCGCAGGATGATGGTGTCAAGATACACTTATCAAATGATATTGCTAGGGCACGTACTTATTGGGTTGATGTGTTTACCTCTCCTTATCCCGGTAGCGTGGGTAGCAATTGCACGGTGACCTATCTTTCCGAAACTAGAGCATCATTTACCGCAGGGGGAACGCCGAAGATCACGATGGAATACGATACCGGCGGTGGAAATTGGATTGAAATGGATAGTTACCAAATACCGAAACCGAAGAAGTGGGGAATTTTTAAAGGTAGCGGGAGATATGCTGATCGTATTCTGCCTAATCCGACACAATTCCCAGCATTAGATACATGTCGAGGCGTTCCATTAGGAACGACAACCTATCAGGAAGCAAGGAGTTTAGATGCCGCAAGCAAACAATTTAGGCAGAAATATCTATTCCGGCGGGACGAGTTGACGGTGGCGTCTGCATATTTTGGACCTAGCTTCCCAGAGGGGAGTTCTTTTTCTGGGGGGTACGCGTGGCTTAAGTTTTCTATTCGTGATACTGGGACATTTTTTACTGAGTGGGGATTTTTTACTGGTACTCTTTTGACTGCAGAAGTAGCAAGCTCATCTGATATTATGCGCGTGGACGATGGAGGTGTTATCGGTGGTCGAGGTATCGACGAAGGAGGATTCTTCTGCAGAGATGATTAACCATTAATGACGCATAAGGTTGGTTGTTAAATATAGACGTTATCAATCCATCTAACCCAAACAAAAATACTAAACAAGCCGACGATGAAGTCGGCTTTTATAAAGCAGTATCATAATTGAATAAAAACGAAAGCCACGAATTATGAAAATCAACGAAAAAGTTGTTCATTTTAGTATTTGTTGGTTTATTAGAATCCTTGTTTTTACAACTCAATAATAACGCGTCCACGGGTGATGTCGCTGATATTTTTTTGCAGTAATTGCGATTTATCTTGTGTTATGCCTGTTGTGACTTTGACACCTTCAGCATCAAACTCTTGATTTTCAATAATGGCATCAAGCTCCTTTAGCCGATTTTCAATAATTGGCCATTCACTATAATAACAGTGAAATTGCAACGGAATACGGGCAATAAGTTCAATCAGATCAGCTTGTTGCAAGCAGTGGCTAGCCGAACCACCATAAGCACGAATTAACCCGCCAGTACCCAGTTTTATACCGCCAAAGTAGCGAGTTACCACTACAACCACTTGATCGCAATCTTGCCCTTCAATGGCCGAAAGAATAGGGCGACCTGCAGTGCTGGTGGGTTCGCCATCGTCGTTAAATCGATATTGTTGTCCAATTTTCCATGCCCAGCAGTTGTGAGTAGCGTTGGGATCACTGATTTGGTTAATAAAGTCGGTGGCTTGTTCGGCTGTTGTAACTGGCGCAGCATTGACAATAAAGCGGCTTTTTTTTATTTCTTCTGTTAGTTCAACGGGATTTGCTAATGTATATGGCATGCTAATTCTGGTAAAATCAATTTATTGTGGATAATAATACTGAACAGAATCAAAATGTCTATTAATTTAGAACAATTAAGGCAAACACAACAGACATTAGCAAAACAAGTTATATTAACCGATGCGTTTTGTCAGTCGGTTAAATTTATTGGTGGAACCGATGTAGGTTTTGAGGATGATGGTCATGTGACTAGAGCTGCAATTGTTGTTCTTACTTATCCTGATTTTAAGGTTGTTGAGTACCATATTGCTCGAATAAAAACACAGTTTCCTTATATTCCCGGTTATTTATCTTTTCGTGAGTATCCCGCACTGATTGAGGCATGGCAGCAGGTAACTCAGAAACCCGATTTATTGTTCGTTGATGGGCAAGGGGTTGCTCACCCTCGACGTTTAGGTATTGCCAGTCATTTAGGTTTGTTGCTGGATATGCCAACGATTGGAGTGGCTAAAAAAAAGTTGTGCGGTCAGTATAAACCATTGCCAAAACAAGCAGATAGTGTCACGCCTTTGCAAGATAAGCAAGACCAGATTGGTTGGGTACTATGTAGTAAAAATAATTGCAATCCTTTATTTATTTCGGCCGGTCACCGAGTGAGTCAAGATAGCGCTTTAAAATGGGTTAATTTATGCTTGCGTGGCTATCGCTTGCCTGAACCCACTCGCTGGGCTGATGCGATTGCGTCAAATAAACCTTTGTTTAAGAAGTTTAAACATGCACAATAATCCATTACCATTAAAAAAAGGTGGCTTTACCTTTAAACGTTTTTTTGTTGGGCACGACAAAAGCCCAATGAAGGTAACAACCGATAGTTGTTTGTTAGGCGCATGGGCGCCAATTGGTTCTTTTCCGCAAAAAATACTAGATATTGGCTGTGGTTGTGGCGTAATTGCGTTGATGTTAGCCCAGCGATTAGAACATAATCATTGTCAAATTGATGCGATTGATATTGATGTGCAGGCAGTGGCACAATGCCAGCAAAATAGCCAACAAGCTGGGTTTACCTCGGTTAATGCGATTAATATCGATATTAATCAATTTGAGCCAAGTCATGCCGTGGGCTATGATTTGATTGTGACCAATCCCCCTTATTTTGAATCCGCCATTGATTGTCGTAATCCGCAAAGGCAATTAGCACGCTATACCGAAAGTTTAAACTTTCAACAGCTTATTGACACGGTTAAGCGTTTATTAAACCCCGCAGGTCAATTTTGTTTAGTTTTGCCTTATCATTTATCCAATCAGTTTAGGTTATTATGTGAATCTAATCAGTTATATTTACACGAATTGATGAATGTTAGATATAGTGCAGATAAAGACTTTTCGTTGTCGTTGATGGCTTTTTCATTAATTCAGTCTAATAAGGTTAATTCGCAGGAATTGTGTATGCGAGAGGATGATGGGCGTTATTCACAAGGGTTTAGACGGTTGTTAGCTGATTTTTATCTGTTTCGAAAATAACGCTTAGATGCTTATTTATTTTTAATTTCATAGTGAATCTAAGTTATTTAATAGTAAGTAATAAATCTTGATAAAAGAAATTTTCATCCTCAAAAGTTAAAGCATAAAATTAATGTTATATACAAATATAAT
The DNA here is from genome assembly GCF_057063525.1 of Gilliamella sp. X-46. Classification (NCBI taxonomy): domain Bacteria; kingdom Pseudomonadati; phylum Pseudomonadota; class Gammaproteobacteria; order Orbales; family Orbaceae; genus Gilliamella; species Gilliamella sp. X-46. The sequence continues at coordinate 80,508 of NZ_JBXSQH010000001.1, forward strand.
TTATTATTTAAGTCGCTTGCATTCCTTTTATATATTCGTATTTTTTGCTCATATGAGGCTTTTTGAGAATGTTAAAAGCCTCGACTAAACTATGATCAGATCAAGAAGTATAAAATAGCAATGATAGCTAATAGGATAATTGTAATAGCATACACTTTGTCGTGTAAGTAACTAAATGCTGGTAAAGATCGTTCCTTTCTGGCATAGAGGTAAAAACATAGTCCCACACTATAAAGTATCATGGAAAGTAATAAATAAGTTGTGCCACCAGCATAAATCAACCATACTCCATAAATCGATCCTAAAGCGCCAATCATAATTAAATAGGCCTTGCCTTGTTGAATAGCCAATTTGAAAACAAAAAGCGCCGAAAGCAAGTAAGGGATAAGTACCATTGAGGTTGATAGCTGGATTAAGGTGTTGTAGCCCGATTGATTGAAATGAGCAAGGATAATTAATACCGTTATTAAGCTTGTTGTTAACCATAAAGCGTTGGAAGGTGTGCCTGCTTTGTTGAGTTTACCAAAGCAACTTGGCACCGTATGCTGTTTGCCTTGACCGCTTAAAAATAGCATTTCGGCAGCTAGCATTAGCCACGATAATAATCCGCCACTGACCGACACAATTAAGCCGATGTTGATCAAGGTCGCCCCCCAGCTACCAATGACACGTTCAATGACTAAGGCCATTGATGGATTTTTCATTTGCGCCAGTTCTTGTTGCGGTACAATGCCAAGTGATAACACAGATACGCAAACAAGTAATAAACTGGTAATAGCAAAGCCCAAAAAGGTTGCGCGACTAATACTGATAATATTTTTGGCTCTTTTGGCATAAACCGTTGCGCTTTCAATTCCTAAATAGACCCAAACGGTATAAAGCATGGTGTTTTCAACTTGATCAATAATTGATCCTAATTGCGGTGTTCCCCAAAAGTCGATCTTAAATGTCGAGATTTTAAAGGCGAGACTAACACAAACAATAAATAAACCGATAGGCACAATTTTAGCTAATGTCACTAAACAATTTAATAAAAAGGCGCGATATATTCCTTTCAATACAAAATAATGTACTATCCATAACAATAAAATAGCTGCAATAACCGCCGGTAATGTGGTGCCATGACCAAAGAAGTTTAAGCTATCAAAAGATCCTAATGCGCTAAATAAAATAACTAAGTAGCTAGTACACGACATCCATGCCGATATCCAGTATCCCCATGCTGCATTAAAGCCGATATAATCGCCAAATCCTTCTCGTACATAGCCGTATAATCCATCATTGATTTTGTAAAATCGGATCGATAAATACTGAAATACCCGTGTTAGCATGAACATGCCCAAAAGGGTTATTGTCCATGCAATTAAAATCCCTGCAGTCCCTGACCCTTCGGCCATGTTTTGTGGTAGGCTAAAAACTCCACTTCCTACAATACTGCCAACAACTAATAGGGTAAGGGGAAGTATGCCTAGCTTTTTTTGTATTGGTGTATTCATAGTTCGCTTATTGTTAAGTTGAGTATTAGTAGGTTTTTATTCAATCATTTTAAAATCGTAATGACATGCAACTTACGCCACCATCTATTTTTTGATATTCAGAGGTATCCACTTCGATAACTTGGTAACCAAGCTTTGCGATTTTGCCTTTTGTAATTGGATAGCCTGCTGGCATAATAACGTGGTCGTTAACCCATATGCAGTTAGCCGCATAACTTTCTTGCTCAGGGATTTCAATAATATTAAGGTGTTGAAATTCGGGTTTAGTGATAAATTCGCCTGCTGCTAATAAGTTGTTATTTTCTAAATAAGCAAGACCCGTTTTTAGATGTAACACTTTTTCAAGCTTAACTACTGAGCCAGTTAATCCGTACTTTTCTAAAATAGCTATCATTTGGTTAGCACCAGTTTGGTTGGTTCGAGCCGATAAGCCAATGTAGTAGTGGTTTTCAACCATCATTATATCGCCCGCTTCAACTGTACCAGGTGCGTTAATTCTTTCCACTTTATTTGGATAAAATCTTTCGATGGTGTCAGCGATAATTTCAGTTTCTTCTCTGCGGCTTTCGGCTCCAGGTCTTGTAATAATGGCACAATATGGCGTACAAAGGACTGTATCTTCAACAAATACCGAATCTGGAAAACGTTCGTCAGCGGGTAAAATTGTGATATCGACATCGCACTGTTGTAATGCTCGGATGTAATTGTTGTGCTGATCTAGGGCTTTTTGATAATCTGGTTTGCCCAAGTTGGCTGATGTTAAACCGTTAATTAGTGATTTGGCGGGCATTCTTGCAATAATATGGTTAAATTTTTTCATTTTTTACTTACTCCTGTCTTATAATTATGCTTTATTTTTGAATAATAATTCACTATATTAACTAAATCAAGCTTAAATTTGATTTTTTATGCAATTTGTTTTTGTTGTGTTTAGTACTGAATTTTTACTGATATTGTAAGTGAGTTACGAATGGATAATTGTACAGAAGTATGGATGTCATTGGGGGATTATATAAAAAAGGGTAATATGAATTACCCTTAAAGATGTTTTTAAATCGTTGGATTATTCACCTTCAAAATCTACCAATGTAAAACAATCAATACCCATATTGGTGAGTTTAGTTTTACCCTCTAAACTTGGTAAGTTAATGACAAAAGCTGCATCTTCGGCAATGCCACCTGCTTTTTGAATCAATTTTGCTGTTGCAGCAACAGTACCACCAGTCGCTAATAAGTCGTCGATAATTAATACGCGTTCACCGGGATTGATGGCATCTGAGTGAATTTCGAGCGTATCAGTACCATATTCTAATTGATATTCTTCTTTAAATACGTGACGCGGTAACTTATTTGGTTTTCTAACTGGTACAAAACCTATATTTAATGCTAATGCAATCGGAGCTGCAAAAATAAATCCACGCGCTTCAGTGCCAACCACTTTATCTATTTTTTTATCTTTATAGTGATCGATTAATAGCTCAACAGAAGTTCGAAATGCAATAGGATTTTCAAGCAGGCTAGTAATATCACGAAATAAAATCCCTTTTTTAGGATAATCTGGGATGGTGATAATACTATTTTTGATTAGTGAAAGTTTTTCTTGTAATTGAGTCATATTAAATGTTCTCTATCTCTCTTCTATAAGAATGGACAATTTTTTATTATATACTTTCGCCGTTTGGCATGGCAATAAACAAAAAGTAATATCGCTGGAAAATAGAATCGTTGACTTGTTTTTTTACTTTTTTTTACAAAAAAATACAATATTCACACAGTTTGTTTGAGAGCAAATGCATTTAGTTTTTATTTGAATATTTTTTTTCGTGTTCAATTAACCAACGTTTTCGCTCTAAGCCTCCACCATATCCCATTAATTCGCCATTCGAGCCAATGACTCGGTGACAAGGTATGATAATTGCAACTCGATTAAATCCATTTGCACTTGCCACTGCACGTATAGCTTGTGGATTATTAATTTTTTCTGCTTGTTGTTTATAGGTGGTTAGTTTTCCGTAAGGAATTTGCTTTAAACAATCCCAAACGGCTTTTTGAAAGTCTGTTCCTGGTGTATGTAATTTGACATTAAAATAATGCCTTTTTCCTTGGAAATATTCGTCAATCTCTTTTTTGGCCTGTTTTATATGACTATTATCACCAAAAATAATTTTCATTTTTAATTGTCTTTGTAGTTGTTCGAGTTCAGTTTCTAACATTCTTCTATCTACAAATTCTAATAAGCAGATCCCTTTATTGGTAGAGCATACAAACATGGGGCCTAATGGCGTTGTTAAACGATTAATTAAAATAATGTCTTGATTGATACTTTCTAATGGCGTGTTTTTGATGATCTTTTTATAGGTATACCCAAAACCACTTAAAGATTCATACCCTGTGTTATAAGCGGTATTAATAACATTTCCTTCTACTTTAAGCTCTTGATAGGCTTGATTAATTCGGTACATCCTTTGATAAGTTTGGAAGGTGATTCCATAATGTTTTTTGAACCAGCGTCTGACCATTTCAGGGCTTATTTGATGTTTTTTTAATATGGTATCAGATACTTTTGTTTTAGGATTTTCTGTAATTAATGTGATGGCTTTAGTAACGTCAATAGGTGCTTCATTAGCATTTTCAGTTGGTTTGCAAATTTTACAAGGTCGATATCCTGCATCAAGTGCGGCTTTAAATGTAGTAAAAAATTCAACATTTTCAAATTTTGGTTTTCTTGCTCTGCAAGTCGCAATACAAAATACTGATGTTGTTTTAACTCCTGCATAAAAGATTCCCACATAGTTTTGATCTTTTGTGAGTAAAGCTTGATAATACTCTCTTATTTTGTCCGCATTACTAATAACCATAATTTTTTAAGCCTTAATTTTATTACATCTAATAATTAGTATGCATATTAAATAATATAGTAGCGGCTGCAACCGAAAAAACGACAACTATTTTTTATATTGAAAATTTGCCATAAAGAAAGACTTTAGAATAAAAAAACTTAACCAATTAATGATGTGTTGGTTAAGTTTTTTAGTTAATTTCTGTATAAAGGTGAATTGTTTAATGATTTTGCTACAAAGCTGTTGACTGATAGTGTTTTAAGTTTGGTTTGAATGTCCAATGCTTGCTGTTTTGATTCACACTGTGTAAAAACACAAGCTCCCGTACCTGTTAATCTACTAGGAGCGAATTGTGATAAGTAAGCTATGAGTTTATCAACTTCAGGATAACGCTCACGTACTACATTTTCACAATCGTTTTTAAATTGATCAAACGGTAAAGCAATAAGCTCTTGGATACTGAGCTTGGGTGTATCACGAGATAGGTTTGGTTCGTTAAAGACTTTGGCTGTTGATATTTCAATATTAGGGCAGGCGATTAGATACCAGTGTTCAGGAATGTCGACGCTTTGGAGTTGATCACCAATGCCTTCAGCAAAAGCTGCATGCCCATGAATAAAAATTGGCACATCAGCCCCAATTGTTTGGCCTATTTCGATTAATTCTTCAGTCGATAAGTTAAGTTGCCATAACTGATTTAGTGCGACTAATACAGTGGCAGCATTGGAAGAAGCACCGCCTAGTCCACCACCCATTGGCATTTTTTTATCAATTGTAATATCTACACCAATATTTTTTTTGTTAGCATACGACTTTAATCGTTCTGCGGCGATCGTAATTAAATTCTTATCGTCGGGAATGTTAGCAAATGGTGTTAATAATTTTATGCTGTCATCTTGACGGACTGTAAAGGTCAAAATGTCACAATAATCTACAAATTGGAATAGCGTTTGTAGATTATGATAATTATCAGCACGACGGCCTGTAATATATAAAAATAAATTTAATTTAGCAGGTGATAACCATTGTTTCATAAATATTATCCGTTATCGTAAAACCCAGTTGCTAATTTTTAATCGAACCACTACATCATCATGGGTAAGTTCAATGCTTGCAGGTAAATAAACTTCTTTATTTTTATAGGTATAATTTGTATAACTGGAAATTTTTAATGTCCATTTATTATTGCCTTGCATAAAGACGGTTGATATTAAGCGCCCTGAATTGTCTAATTTGTCAGCATTATTGTTGTCTGAAAATCCTTTTAACCAATTATGTAAAGAATTTAATGGTATATTTACGTTAGAGATTTTTTTCATTAGATTTTCAACGTTGACATCTTGATAACTTTCACCATTTTTATCAAGCAGTTGTGCATAATTAGGCTCGGCTTTTAAGCTTAAAATATTGGTACCAACGGGGGTGGTTAATTTGACTTCGTAATTATCTGTTGACTGTTGGGTAATTAAAAATCGACCATAATTACGAGACTTATTACTCATATAAGCAATACTGCCGTTTACTTGAAACGCATTTATTTGTTGTAGATTCTGTTGGTGAGCTTGCCATTGTTGTTCAACTGAAATGGAATTTTGTGATTTAGTTGATTGGCAAGCGGCGATAAATAAAGATAATACGATAAGAAAAGCATATTTGATTTTAGACATGAAGTAACTCTTAGTTGTTAGTGTTTGTTGTCAACGATGAGTGTATTATAACCGATAATTATCTGAATAAGAAAAAGTAACTATGTAAATTAATCTTTATTCTTTTTTTATGTATAATATAGGTTTAAAGCTCGTTTAATATAAATAAAATAATTATATCAATATATAACCTTCAAAAAAGAAGCGATGCAATGTCCATTACAATTTTTGGTGTTAATCATAAAACTGCGCCAGTCGCTTTAAGGGAAAGGCTTGCTTTTCCTGCTGAGATTGTCGATAAAGCGTTATACAGCTTATACCAACATCCTTTGGTTGAAGGGTGTGTGATTTTGTCTACCTGTAATCGAACAGAAATTTATTTGAGTTATGAGCATCAAACTGACTATCTAAGATTAAAACAGTCGGTAGAAAGTTGGTTAGGGCAATTTCATCATCTTGATATTGAGCTATATAAAGACTCACTTTATTGGTATGACGGCCAACAAGCTATTGAGCATTTGATGTCGGTTGCTAGTGGTTTGGACTCAATGATCATTGGTGAGCCACAAATTTTAGGACAAGTTAAGAAGGCATATAGTTTTGCTCAAAAACAAAACTGCTTATCTGTCCAATTAAAAAAACTATTTCAAACAGTATTTCATGTGGCAAAAATTGTTCGCAGTGAAACCAATATTGGTGCTAATACGGCATCTGTTGCTTATGCCGCTTGTTTAGTTGCTCGCCATCTTTTTGTTGATACTTCTAGTTTAAATATTATGCTTGTTGGAGCAGGGGAAACAATAGAGCTTATCTCACGCTATTTAAAACAGCATGGGTTTAATAAAGTGATTATTGCCAATCGTACCCGTGAAAAGGCATTAAAACTTGCAGTAGGTATCGATGCAGAAATCATTTCATTGCCTGATATCGCTAATCGGCTTAAAGATGTTGATATTGTGATTAGTTCAACAGCGAGCCCTTTACCTATCATAGGTAAAGGCATGGTTGAACGCACTTTACGCGCTAGAAATTATCGCAAAATGCTGTTTATTGATTTAGCTGTGCCTCGCGATGTTGAGGAAGAGGTTAATCAGCTCGATAATGTGCATCTTTACACTATTGATGACTTACAAAAAACGGTTGAAAGTAATTTAGAGCAACGCGCTATTGCCGCGAAAGAAGCGCAATATCTTATTCAAGAACAAGCTGAACAATTTATTGATTGGCTTAAAACTAGGTACGCTGTTGCTTATGTTAAGCAATATCGTAGTAATGCGGAAAGTATTAAGCGTGAGTTACAAATAAAAGCCTTAAACTCGATCAAGCAAGGTGCTAATATTGACGATGTTTTTGCTGAGTTTTCCCATCGTTTAACCAATAAATTAATCCACGCACCGACTCAAACATTACTCCATGCCGCTACACATGATTGTGATGACTGTTTCAAAGTGCTTAGTAAAGGTTTGGGCTTAAAAGAACACTAGTAAATATATCGCTTTGTCTAAAAAACGAGGAATAAATTGGATCAGATTGAATTTTTTGATATCCCAAGCCCTTGTAAACGAGTTTGTGAAACTGATAAACAAGGCTATTGTATTACCTGCTATCGCTCAAGAGAAGAACGATTTAACTGGTTAACCTTGAGTGATAGCCAAAAGCAAGAAGTCTTACGTTTGTGCAAACAACGGGCATTAAGGCGCCATTATCTATTATTACAGCAACAACGACAACAACAATTAAATCCAAACACATCACAATTTGATCTTAATTTCTGAAATCTATTTATCTATTTTTAACTGTATATTGTAATCTTGTTTAACTAAGAGTAGGATTTTTGATACATATAAAGATGGCAATTTTTGAGTCACCTTTTTTAATTTTATTGGAACTTAGAATATGAAAATGTGTATTGCTTGTGGCATGCCAATGACAGCTATTGCTGATTATCCATTGCTTGATATGTCTAAAAGCTATTGTAAACATTGTGCTCATAAGGATGGCACAATGAAAACATTTGATGAAAAATGGCATGAAGTCACATTACAATATGCTAAAAATTACAATATTGATAATGCTATAGCTAAACAAACGGCTTATATAATCCTTAAAAAATTACCTGCATGGAAGCCTAGAAGGTAGCTTGTTTTTTAGACATACAAAGCACTTTATGATAATAGTTGTTGCAGATATTGCAAAGCTAAGTATAATGCTAACGTTTACTTATTTACACTTTTAATGCCAGTGTGGCGAAATTGGTAGACGCAGCGGATTCAAAATCCGCCGCCCTTAAAAGCGTGTCGGTTCGAGTCCGACCACTGGCACCAAGTCCACAAAAAGAACTCCAGTTTATCGTTCAACTTTTTAGTTTCTCTGTACAACAACAGTTAAAGAGAAAACAGTTAGTTGGAATTTCGCCTGAGTATAATAAAGAAAATACTTGGCAAGTTTGCTTTCTTTATCCTTCGACATATAAAACTCTAAAAGACTTAAAGCATTCATTGATTTTTTTGCTAAAAAAATGATCGCATCCTTTTTTTTGTGTATTTGGAAGTTAAAGAAGAGGATTGATTCTGTCTAGGTTATTTTTTGTAAAAAATATTCAGGATTCTATACCGTTTAGTGATTGATTGAGACTTTGCTGTCTCCTCATTGTTAAAAGGTATGATCACTATCGTAGCAATTAAAAATTCAAAAAATTTGCCAGTTGTCAAATGAATGTGTAGCTGAAAGCGTGATTCGTGCTTTAATGCAGATGTAGCATAATCAGTAAATAGTTAGGTTTTTCTACAGCATTTCAAATTTATGGTATTACTACAAATAATATTAAAAATGATAGCTAAAATAGTTGTTTTATTAAATTTATGATAATATTTGGTCCCCTTTAAAACCTTGAAAAGTTAATGCGATGAAAAAAATAAAATATTCTTTGTTGCTAGTTTGCAATATAACATTGGTTGGTTGTTTTGGTTCAGATACCTTTTCGTCTAGCTCAGTTGATCGTATGATTGACAATCCAACTCCGAATGAAATAAAAGTGATTGTTGATGGAAAAGAATTAACCATTCCAGCAAAATCAAGTGTAAATTATACATTTGAGTACGGTAAGCATACATTGTCTTACGGCAATCAATCGTTAAATTTTATCGCTAAGCCTTCAACAACTGATAGTTCTGGATTAATTAATCCTACTCAAAGTAACTATTATTTGTTAACAACTTTCTATACAACTTCGAATGTAAGTGACGAAACTTACGATAAGTTGATAGCTAAACATTTAAATTCAGTTCCTGTAATTATTAACGGTGAACAACAAGAGCTTGAACTGCCGGTTAAAGTTATTAATGATGTTTTTATTGAGCGTCAAAAAGATTTTTGGGATTATTCAGTTGATGAGCCTTATCCAGCTGAAGTTACTTTACGAGGAAAAGGACAGTTCCAATCTCAAAAAATCAAATTATTCCGCGAAGATAGTTTTATTGAATCTTTGAAAGCAGAAGGATTTAATGAGAAAGTAAACTTCATAAATCAGCATCCTACATTTTCTGAGATAAAGAAATATACGATTCCAAATATTCAGTTAGATGCTATTGTTTGTAAGAAAGGGCGTGAATTTGTAGAAACTCAATTAAATGATTGGAATAAGTTTTTTACCTCGACCGGTAAAGACTTAGCATCATTATATAAACAGTTAACATCGAATGAAACTTTTCAGAAAAAACATGCCATTATAAAAGAATGCACATCAGAAGGGGATAAAAATCAAAGTTATCAATCGGCGACAAGACAACTTGAGGAGGCATTCGATGAAACTAAACAAATCAATTTTTTTGTTACTCAGTAAATAAATTAAATACTTTTAGTATCAGCAAAATTGTTATTTAGCTAGCATTTTAGCCGTATAAGTATAAAACGAGTGGTAAACATAAAGGGCTGTGTTTTAGGACATGGCCTTTTTTTCATTATTATAAGGGTTATTTTATTGAAAAACGGGCATAAGCCCGTTTTAGTGAATGGCTAGTTGTAAATAACTATTGTTGTGGGATGATGCTTATCTTTTGTCCACCTTTTGATACAGCTTGAATCTCACGATTATACATTGCTTCTCCAAATGCAGGAGGAATACTGTAAGTTCCTATATTGGTTGCTTTGATCTGATAGGTGAATTCTTGTATTTTATTATTATAAGTTGAACCATAAATAATAACACGATCTTCACGTACATCTGTATATTCAGGATACCAAGTATGTTTTCCTGTTTTTATACCAATTGGTGAAACCCAACCATAATTTTCATCATAATCATCTTCATCATAATCATCTTCTTCATAGTCATCGTATTCTTCATTATCTTGAATATATTCGTCAGAATCTTCTTCCTGAGAATCTATTGGTTGTTGTACTACTTCAAAACCACCTGGTAGTAAATCAACAATGGCAATATTAGTTGCACCTTCATCTGCTAGTGCTCGGATTCTAACTGTTACGTTAATTTTATCGCCAAGTTTGACTTGTTCAACAGGTTTGCCATCAAGATCAGTAAATTCACGATATACTTCAAGCCCCTCTTTAATTGGCTCTTTAGGGATATCTTTGTCATAACCTTGTTCAGAAAACATATACCAAACAGGTAAGCTTGATTTATTAGTTATGTTTAATTGCGTATCTTGAACATTAAACCTACCTTTAGTCAAAATTCCATTTAAACTTGCAATAATTCTTTGTTTTTCTCCATCTTTTGATATTGCATTAATTTGAAGGGTATCTTTAGATAAATTTGATTGTTCAATGCTCTGCGAATAACTACTTAAAGCCAATATTGTCATTGCTGATGATTGAGTAGTATATTTTTGTTCATTCAGCATGATAACCATATTTTCTAATGCTTGCGCAGGAATATCTTTTACTTTTTCAGGAAAATGTTTGCCGATTAAATAGATTTTTCCTGCATTAACGACTAGTGGATCATAATAGTTGTTTAGCCACCAAGCACGATCATATGCAGCTTCTAATTGTTGCCAAACAGGTTTGATTAATTTATTTGCCTCTTTATCCATTTTTAACATTTTATAAGATGAAGCTAAATACATTGCCGTTATATCTTTTTTCCATGAATCTTCTTTTCGATTAAGATCGCTCATGGTAGAGGCTAAATAGCTTGTTGTTACTTTATTTTGCCTTGTTAATAAATAGATAGCATAAGCACGGACTCTTAAACCATAAGTACTATTATCTCTAGATACAGCAATTGTTTGCAGATATTTATTAGCATTATCAAGCATTTTTTTAGGTACTTTATAGCCCATTTCTTTTGCTTCAAGCATAAAGTTTACTGCATATAATGTAATAAAAGGATTAACATTGTAAGTTGAGTACCATAAACCAATTGCACCCTCACTATTTTGACGAGATTGCAACACTTGGAATAGTTCTGATAATGGTGCTATCCCTTCTTTCGAAGCCAGATCAAAATCACGATATTTACTCGCTATTAAAACAGGAATTGCTCGGCTTACAATCTGTTCAGAACAATAGTGTGGGTAGTCTTGTAAATAGGTACTTAGGCCTTTACTTAGTATAAATGGTGAATAAGATGCGGTAGCTTCTCGTTTACTTAAGTTACTATACATGTTTCTAAAATCAGTAAACGTTTGTTTATGATCTTCCATTCTTCCCATTTTTGTGATTAATCTGTATTCAGTTAATGGCCTTATTGAAAGGCTAACATCACGTGTGATTGTAATATCATTATAGTTGGCTGAAAAGTGAAGATCGCTATTACCAAGTTTGTCGGTTGCCTTAAAATTAAATTTTAAAACTCCAGTTTTGCCATTAGCTAATTCAATAGCTTTGTTACTGTCGCCAATAATTGATAGGTTAGGGGATGTTGAAACCTTAATATTGATCGGAACGACTTTATCTCCAATATTTTCAATCAGGTTAGTTACATTTAGTGACACTTCAAACTCATCATCTGGTGCAGCAAAATATGGAGCATTAGTTTGTAAAACAATATCATTATGTACAGTTGTTGACATTTGAGTATGTCCCATTGTTTTATCACCAACCGATACAGCCATGATACGAATTTTGCCATTAAAATAATCAGGCACTTTATATTCAAAAGTTTTATCGCCATCTACATCAATAATACCTGACCAATAGGATACAGGTTCGTCTACTTTGCGTTTAAATGGATTTAAATGATTTGATAAGACATCATCATTATCACCATCACCACCAGGAGCGGATGCTGTCAATAAATGACGAAATTCTGGCAATATAAGATCTAAAATTTGCGAAGTTCTTACTGATAGTGCTTTTTTGCGTAAGAAGTTATTTAATGGATCTTTAAGTTTATAATTTGAGACCTGTAAAATTCCTTCGTCTACCGCAAATACAACCGCTTTTTGTGGTGTATTTGTATGTAAAGTAATTGGCAGTGTATCTCCAGGTTTTATTAGTGATGGTGCTTGTAATACAATTTTATCATTAAATTGCTCATTTGAAATTTTGAATGGTATAACACCGTAACTAAGTGGACTCATAAAAATTTCATCTGAATTTGGATCACGAATAAATTGGACATTAATATAACCATTGCCGCTAATGTCTTTAGGAAGTGTTATTTTTTGTACTGAGCTTGTTGTGTCTGTATGGAACCATTTCCAAGCATACACTTTGTCGCGTTCAATGGTAATAATACCACTACCTACATACGGTGCAGTGATTGAAACTTCGATTTCGTCACCTGGATTATATTGTGCATCTTTAATCTTTAATGTTAATTCTGCATTACGATCTAAATCACGAGTAATATTAGCTGTACCTACAATAGAGTATTTACTTTGGTAAAGTAACTCATCGTTTTTATTTCTAATTTGGATAATATAATTACCTGGATTTTTGCTATCTAATTCGTATGTTGTTTTTTCAGAACTAATCTTAAATGGCTGTTCTAATAGTACTGATTCTTTACGGCGTGATTCGTATTTATAAACCCCCGAAGGCTGTTTGACTAATACTGAAAGATATTTTTCTTCCATTATAACAAGTTTTAGATCAGATAACTCTATTTTTTCTAGGGCAGGATTAATAGCTATAAAATCAATATGACGAACCGAATCTTTATTAATGTATCTTAAAGTACCATCAGCTTTTGCACCAACCAAATAATCATTTGGTGATACAAAGGTGCTTGCTGTTGCAGCAACACTTCGACCGCTATCCGGTTCAAAAACGTCTGTTAACATTCTTAATGTATAGTTGCCTTCAAAGCTTTGCATATTGTCATTAAGATCGATTTTTACTACACCATTTTCATCTGTTGTTTCGTCATCTAATTCAACTTTAAAACTATTTCTTCCCCCTGAAATGTTTTGATAAAAATAGTAGTCCTCATATTTTTTAAAATAAGGGGTTGAAGGTTCAAGAATCAATGTATTTGTTACTCGTCGATTAGCAGCATCTGTACCAAATAAGTTTTTGGCTTTGATTTCAGCCTGAATATCTTCAGGTTTTAACCACCCATCTTTTATCTCTGGTAATAATTTAAGCGATACGGTTGTTTTATCGGGCTCAAATTCACGAACCACAATCGAACTAGAACCTAACAGTACCCGAGACTCTTCATCATCATTTTTTAAATATAAATTAATATACCAATCACCAGTAGGGGACTCATAATTGGTTTTATAGCTAAGCTCATTAAATCCTGATTTATCTAGCACAATTGGTTGTTTTAGTACTAAATTGGATTTTGGATCATAAATTTCTGCTTCTACAGTGATCCCTTCCAAGGAATTTTCCCAATTTTGAGCTCGAACTATGGTGCCAATGTGGAATGTATCACCTGGACGATAAATACCTCTATCTGAAAAAATATGTGAACGTAATTCTCCACCTTCTATGGTTTCACGGATACCACCTATATCAAAACGAGATAAATTTAAATTTCTTTCATAACTTTTGATTGGTAAAAATGATAAATCACGTCCTTTTTCAACAACATATAAAAGTGGTTTAATACCTTGATAATATTCAGATAATGGTGAAAAGTGGACATGACCGTTACTATCAGTTTTTTGTGAAGTAATAGTGATTCCATTCATTCCCAATACTGAAACTTTAGCATTACTAATCGGTTCACCTGAGCTTATCGATTGAATAAATAGATCATTTGATTGATCAAGCGATTTTTTAGCTATAATTCCTAAATCAGTCACAACAATAAAACGAGAAGCCATGAACTCATATTGAGTATCTTTCGTTTTTTTCCCATAAAGTCTTAATAAAAAGACCCCTCGATTTTTATTACCGTTTGTATCGGCTGTTAAGTAACGAGTTAAATCGACATTGGTGTATTTTACTTCCTCTGGAGCTCCTGTAAAATCTTTAGTTATACTGTATTTTTCAACAAAATGATCATTATCAAGTTCACCAAAATCCATATCTTTAAATTCATAGCTTTGATTAAACGCTACTAGATGTTGCAATTGTGAAGGAATAACGCGATCCATTTCTAACTTCATTTGTTCTAAATTACGTGAAACGATTGGTAATTTTTTTTCGCCTGATAAGGATAGTAAAGAACCTGATGCAGCAAAATCAAGATAAGTTGGGTAACTAGGAACTGTCAATATCGTCTGATAATCTTGTTTTAAAAAATACCCATCTTGAGAAGATAAAGGTTGATTAACCTCAATATATAATTTTGAGTTTTGTTCGGTTTTGAATTCAAAGCTAATTTGATTCTGATAAGTAAGTTCAGTATCAATTGGTTTCATTGATATTGGAGTCGATTTTTCGAGTATTTCTGGAGTTACATTATATTTTATTTCGTATCTACCAGAAGTGCTATTGCTATCTTTTTCACTATACGAACCATTTTTATTTTCAGGTAATTGCCAAACTTTGATTGCTTTTGATACATCTTCAGATCTTACAGCATGACTTAATGATAATACTAATACCTGCTGTATTTTTTCGTTGCTTTTTTCGACCAATGTAAGCTCTGTTTTTGTAACGCTTAAATGATATTTATCCGGTACAGTTACATTATTAGTTATATCGTAATTTATTGGGCTACCACCTAAAGCTGACTTAACCCCCTTGTTAATTCTTATTTTTAAATAACCTTCGTTATCAAGTAAGGGAATAGGTGCACTCTTTATATATGCAATTTTGTCATTATCACCATAGGTTATAGTAAAATCGACATGGTTTAAAAATTTATCATAGTTTTTTCCGTAAAAACTGTCATATTTCTTGTCTTTTTCATAAAGTGATAAAACAATATTTTTTTCAAAACTTTGTTTATCAACAGGATGACTAAATTTGATTGTATTTATGACATTCCTAACATTAGTTTCTGTAGGATTGGAATAAAGCTCACCTCGATTTTTGAAATTATATTCGAAATCAGGAGAAATAAAGGATAAGATTTCACTATTTTTTTCTAGTTCGCTATTTTCAGCCAATAATTTTGACTTATCCAATACGACTGTATATTTAATACCAAGTGGCCACTTTCTCTCTTTTGGTATGAATCTTATTATTGAATCATTTGACCATGTCCATTTCCCCTCAATGTTTGGTGAAATGGTAATACCTTCTGTTATTTCATCTTTATTGATTGATTCTAGGGGAATTGGTGGGCGTTTAGCACCGATGAATTGGATATATATTATACCGTCACTTGTACTTGGTGGGGTTAATTCAGCTGAATAGGTATTTATTACTACAGGTGCTGGTTCAATCGGTTTTGGACGATTTAAATACCAATGATAGGCGTAATTACCAGAAAAGTAAGCAATAAATCCCAAAATAATACTTGCACCAATTAAAGTTTTTATTTTTTTTAATGTAGAACCTACTGCATAGTAAAATCTTTTTGCATTAGGTAGCCAATCTGGTGTTGACCATTTTATATCACCGATAATTGGACTAAATAACCAAAAAAATCCTTTTGCTAAAATTAGTAAAAAAAGCAAAAAATAACTGATTATTTCCCAAGCCTTTTGCAAAATATAGAAAGGTAGTTGCAAGATTAATTTCAGTAATCCCATTATTTATTCCTATTCCTTATATAAAATTTAAAAATCAATTTTTTTATTATGTTTTGTATTTCAATACGCACACTTTTCAAAATTTCGACAAGCTTTTTTATCGTTTATTTTTAATAGTGAATATTATTTTAAAAATACTAATTTTTTATAATATAACACTTTACATAATAATGCCACTTACAAATATAAAATGTAGATATTTAAAGGGATCGGATAACCAGTTGAAAAAATAGGCATTTATAATTATCAATTTACTTTATTTTTTAGCAATAAAAACCGCTCGCATTGGAGCTGGGTAGCCTTCAATGGTTTTTGTTGAATCGGTCGGATCTAAAAAGTCCGCAAGAGAATCAGATGTCATCCATTCTGTTTTACGTTGTTCATCCAAACTGGTGAGTGATATATCAACTAGTTTTGCATCAGAAAATCCACATTTTTCTAACCAACTAATCATCGTTGGAACAGATGGAATAAAATAAACATTCCGCATTTGAGCATAGCGTTCACCCGGCATGAGTGCTGTATGTTCAGCACCATCAATGACTAATGTTTCGAGTACTAATTGACCATTTTCAACGAGTTGATCTTTTAATTGAAATAAATGATCAAGTGGCGACCTACGATGATATAAAACGCCCATTGAGAAGACTGTATCAAAAGCACCAAGTTTGGGTAACTGCTCAATACCAAGTGGTAATAAATGCGCTCTTTGATCGTTACCCAATAATTTGCGAATAGCTTCAAATTGGCATAGATAAAGTGCCATAGGATCGATTCCAACAGCAAGTTTTGCTCCAGCGCCAATCATGCGCCATAAATGGTAACCACTATTACAACCCACATCTAAAACAATTTTACCTTCTAAATTATCAATATGATTAATTAAGCGTTCCCACTTCCAATCTGAACGCCATTCTGTATCAACATCAATACCATATAAGTGAAAAGGGCCTTTACGCCATGGCATCATGTTTTTCAGTAGTTGAGTAATTCGTTGCTGTTCACCAATCGAGATAGGTTTTTCACTATTGACAGTTACACTATGCAGTAAATCAATTTGATAAGGGGGGATAGCTGGTAAGTGTTTAATACTATTGAGCCATTGATTAAAACGGTTATCAATATTTTGGTTTTGCCAGTTTGCCAGTTGTGCTGGTAAGACTTCTAGCCAGCGACTTAGTTTATTTTTTGCGATAATCTGGTAAAAATCACCAAAATCAATCATTCTGTTTTCCTTATCAATTAAGCTTAAATCAATCAGTTATTTTATGGCAATGATAGAGCCAAAATTAAAGCATTGAAACCATGTATCAATATGTTTAAAACCAGCTTCAGATAGTCGCTGTTTATGGGTTTTGATTGTATCTGTTAGCATGACGTTTTCTAACATGTTACGTTTTTGGCTGATTTCAAGTTCACTGTAGCCGTTAGCACGTTTAAAATCATGGTGCATATTAAATAACAATTCGTCGATAGTTGAATCACTAAAACTAAATTTTTCAGACAGCACTAAAATACCATTAGGATTTAATGCGCTGTAAATGTTATTTAAAATACGTTGGCGATTTGCTGGCGTCAAAAACTGTAAAGTAAAATTAAGTACTACCATTGACGCGTTTTGCATATTGAGGTTACAAATATCATCACAAATTACATCCACTGGTGTATTTGCTTTATATGATTCAAGGTGCCTTTTACAGCGATCAACCATGGGCTGGGAATTATCTACTGCAACAATATGGCAGTTTTCGTGATTAACATGACGACGAATAGATAATGTGGCAGCACCTAAGGAACAGCCTAAATCATAAATCGTTGAATTAGGCTGTACAAATCTTTCTGCTAACATGCCGATCATTGAGATGATATTAGAATAACCAGGTACGGAACGCTGCACCATATCAGGAAAAACTTCAGCGACTTTTTCATCAAATGTCCAATCGCCTAATTTATCTATTGGTGTCGAGAATAGCTGGTCTTTTTTGGTATCCATAAAACTAATTGGTACTATAGAAATTAATTCTGTTATCATATCATTTTTTTATATTCAATTGCTCGGATAATTATGAGTTTTGTCGATTTTATTACTATTTTTATAGCGATTGTTGTTAGTGTTTTAATAACTTTCTATCTAGGAAAACGATGGCTATTTTGGTTTGATTTTAATTTCATTGGCTGTCATCGATTTATTTATTGGATCGTTGTTTTTATAGCCGGATTATCGCTAATATTTTCTAAAATATTTAATAATATATCAACTTATTGGTTGCCATTATGCTGTAATGTTATTACTGGTTTGATGATCTGCTGCGTTTTTACTTCGCTTACTTTTGACACTGTACGTTGGCTTAGTAAAAAAAAGGTTAAACCCAATTTATGGCTTAAAATTGTTTATATTATTGTCTCCGTAGTATTGTTTTGTTTTGGTCATGAAATGGCAATTAATCCAAAGATCGTTAATTACCAAGTTAAAATAGATAAGCCCGCAAATGTTGAACGTTTACGTATTGTTCAACTTTCTGATATTCATCTTAATGAACTAACGACACATCGATTTATTCAACAAATGGTCGATGAAGTGAATAAGCTTAATGCTGATTTTATTGTGATTACGGGGGATACATTAGATAAACGTTTAAAACCTTTTACACAAAATGGTTTTGATAAGCAATTTCAACAATTAAGATCAAAATATGGTACTTATATTATTTTTGGTAATCATGAATACTTAGCTACTAACCAAGAAAATAACCGAGAAGAAGATATTGCTAATGCTTTTAGGCAAGCAGGTATGAAAGTATTAAAGGATGATATCATTTATTTTGATGATATAGGGATTACATTAGTGGGCCGAGATGATTTTTCTTCATTTCATTATGATGTAAATAGGGCTTCACTGTCAGATCTTATTATGTTTACTAATACTGATTCACCAATTATTTTATTAGATCATCAACCAAAAGACCTTAATGAGCCAGAAAAATTGGGAGTTGATTTGATGATTTCTGGGCACACTCATGCTGGGCAAATATTTCCTATTAATATTATTGAAAAATTAATATATAAAAATACTTATGGATTATATAGAAACGAAGATCATCATTTTAGCAGCATTGTGAGTAGTGGATATGGATTTTGGGGACCACCAATTCGCTTAATGACTCGTTCCGAAATCGTGGTAATGGATATCGTTTTTGATAAAAATACACACAATGAATAAATATATTTGAACAGGAATTTGATTTTGTCTTATCAACTTATTATTAGTAATGATCAGTTAGCTGATTATTGTTCAAAAATCGAAAATAGCTCGGCTTTGGCTTTAGATACTGAATTTGTTAGAACTCGAACCTTTTACCCTCATTTGGGTTTACTGCAGGTATTTAATGGTGAACATGCAGCATTAATTGATCCAATTAATATTACTGATTGGCAGGCTTTTTTGGCTATATTAAATAATCCAACTATTGAAAAATATTTTCATTCGTGTAGTGAAGATATTGAGGTCTTTTCTTATCATTTTGGCTGTGTTCCAACACCGATTGTCGATAGCCAAATATTAGCTTCTTTTCTAGATAATCCATTAAGTAGTGGGTATGCTAGTTTAGTAAAAAAATATTTAGAGGTCGAACTTGATAAGAGTGAAACCCGAACAGATTGGCTAAAACGTCCATTAACTGAAAAACAGTGTAAATATGCTATTAATGATGTGTTATATCTTTTCCCATTAATTAATATTTTAAAATCACAGTTAAGTACTAATCATTATTTACAAGCAGCTTATCAAGAGTGCCAAATGGCGGTTGTCCGTAAATCGGAATTAATGGATCCAAATGATGCTTATCTAAATATTAAAAATAGTTGGCAATTGAAAGGGAAAAATTTAGGACAATTGTATAAATTAGCGAGCTGGCGATATAGATTAGCAAAAGAACAAGATATTGCTATAAATTTTGTAGTACATGAAGAAGTATTATTGAAAATTGCACGCTTTTCACCGACATCATTAGGAGAACTTGATAAGTTAGGTATGAAAGGGAAAGAAATTCGCTTGTATGGTCAAATAATTTTGGATCTTTTATCTACTCCCATACCCGAAATTCAACCAATTCGCCGAGTTAATAGCTATCCAGATTATAAAAAAATTACTAGTGAGTTAAAACAAGCAGCACTGACTATTTCTTCACAAACAGGTCTTAGTGAGGATTTATTGCTTTCACGTCGATTAATTAATCAATACATAAAGTGGAAAATCGATAAAAAGGGAAAGGTACCAGAATTATTAATAGGTTGGCGTAAACCTTTATTTGAGCAGTATTGTCTTTGATTATTGGTTAAGTGTAGGCGTAGTTTGTGCATTTAATGATTTTTTAATCCAACAATAGGTAAAGTCAGGTTACGATAAATAGCTAATAATCGAATAACCAGTGTAACCAAAATACCAATGAATGTTGAATATTCTAAAGGTAGTTTAAATGCATTATAAGCGATAACATGGATTGTTCCGCCGATGACGCAAGCAGTGGCATAGATGTCGGTTTTAAATACCATTGGAATATCTCGAGCAAGTACATCTCGAATAATACCACCACCTACTCCTGTCATCACGCCCATACAAACCGCCACTAAGCTGTTTACGTCAGAATAAATCGCTTTGTTCACGCCAATACCCACAAATACAGCAAGGCCAATTGCATCTAATACAGAAAATAACCATTTAGGGACTGTAATTGATGATGAGTAACGTAATAAGAGCATGGTGACTAACGAGGTTATGATAGCAATATACAGATCAGTGGAATCAGTGATCCAAAAGATCGGACCATGATTTAAAACAATATCGCGGATTGTACCACCACCAATAGCGGTGATGACCGCTAACACTAAGGCCCCGATTGGATCCATTTCTTTTTTAGCTGCTAGTAGTACACCAGAAATAGCAAATACAATGGTACCTAATATGTCAAACCAAAAAAGATAACTCACGCAAGCTCACTTAGCATTGATTCAACAATGAGTGATGATTGTGTTGCAGCTAATTTTAAAAAGGATTGAAAATCAACTGCAGATTCATTATCTCCATTATCCGAGATAGCGCGAACAACCACAAATGGTACTTTAAATAACCAGCAAACATGACCAATAGCTGCGGCTTCCATTTCAACAGCAATAGCATTTGGGAAAGTTTGTTTTATTCTTGCTAAATTGCTTTTACCATTTATGAAAGCATCTCCACTACCAATCGAACCTTCAATCGCATTAACTCCGTGCTTTTTGATACAGATTTTTGCTAATGATTGGTATTTTTGATCAGCATCAAATGCTACAGGACAACCTGACATTTGACCTGGCTTGTAACCAAAAGCAGTCAAATCAACATCGTGGTAAAAAACATCCTTTGAAACAATAATATCACCAATATTAAGGTCGGACGATAACCCACCAGCCGAACCAGTGTTGATAACAGCATCTACTTTATAATTATTTAATAATAAGGTAGTACCTGATGATGCAGCTACTTTACCAATACCAGATTGAAGCAGTACGATTTCACAACCAGCAATTTGACCTAAATGAAAATCACAACCTAAATAACGCTCAACGTGATAATGAGTGATTTTACTTTTTAATATGGCTACTTCTTCTTCCATTGCAGCAATAATAGCAATTTTCATGCGATCCTCTTGGCTTAGTTTGGGTAACTTCAAATTAGATGTGCTATCATAGTTTGAGAAAATAAATTTGACAATATATGAATCAATCGGAGCTGAAATTGCGAACAATATTTATTACAGGCTGCTCAAGTGGAATAGGGCTAATCTCGGCCATTGCTTTAAAAAAACGTGGCTATCGTGTTATTGCTTCGTGTCGCAAATCATTGGACCAACAAAAACTTATCGAGCAAGGATTTGAAACTGTGCTTCTTGATCTTGACAATCCAGACTCAGTCAAGCAAGCCGCTCAAGAAGTTCTCGTTTTGTCTGAAGGCAAATTATATGCGTTATTTAACAATGCAGGTTACGGTGTTTATGGGCGATTAAGCACGATCAGTCGGGATCAGTTAGAATCTCAATTTTCCACCAATTTTTTTGGTGTCCATCAGTTGACGCAATTACTGCTTCCAGCCATGCTAGAACAAAATGAAGGGCGCATTATTCAAACAAGTTCCATTGTTGGTATTGTTGCAACCCCGGGGAGAGGGGCTTATTCAGCCAGCAAATATGCCTTAGAAGCTTGGTCTGATGTGTTAAGGTTGGAATTAGCACAAACCAATATCAAGGTTTGTTTAATTGAACCTGGTCCATTAAAGACATATTTTTCAAACAATGTAAATCAAACAGAGCAAAAGAATATGGTAAAAAATCCACCTATAGCTCAACGATTTACTTTACCACCCGAGGCTGTTTTGCCTTACTTATTCCATGCCCTTGAACACGGCAAACCCAAAATACGTTACAGGGTAACAAAAATAACAAAAATAGCAGCTATTGCTAAACGTTTGCTTCCTGATAGATTAATGGATAAAATTTTAAAGAATAAATAATAAATAATAAATCATTATACCCTAGGACATAATATGCAAAATCAATTTATTTTTGATGTTAGTGAGCAAAATATTCAAGATGTGATTGAAAGATCATCGACATCCCCAGTGTTATTTTATTTTTGGTCAGCTAGAAGTCCAAATTATGAGGTAATGACTCAAACATTAACTAAATTGGCTAATGAACATCATGGGCAATTTATTTTAGCCAGTATTAATTGTGATGAACAACAAATGTTAGCTGCTCAATTTGGTTTACGGGCTATCCCAACGGTTTATTTATTTCAAAATGGTCAACCTGTAGATGGTTTTCAAGGACCTCAATCTGAAGAAACCATCAAAAATTTTTTAGAAAAAGTGTTACCAAATGAAGATGAGCTTAAATTAATTGAAGCACAAAATTTATTTCATGAAGCCAAATATGAAGAAGCATTACCACTGTTACGGCAAACTTGGAAATCACTTACTGATCATTTGGGTAAACCAAGAACAGATATTGCATTAATGCTAATAAAATCACAAATTGAACTTAAACAGCTAAATGAAGCAAAAGAAGTGCTTGCAACTATTCCTCTACAAGATCAAGATTCAAGTTATCATGGATTACAAGCCGAAATAGAACTACTTGAACAAGCCGCTAATTCTCCTGAATTACAGCAATTACAAGCAGAATTTGCTCAACACCCTGATAACGTTGAATTAATGATTCAATTGTCTTCTCAATTAATGCATGTAGGGCGTCATGAGGAAGCATTAGAGTTGTTATTTAAACCGCTGACAAAAGATCTTAATGTTGGTGATGGACAAGTGAAGAAAACATTACTTGATTTACTAGCAGCATTAGGAACAAGTAACCCGTTAGCTAGTAGTTATCGACGTAAATTGTATACTTTATTATATTAAGATTTTATGAAATTTAAACTGGAACGAATTTTTAAGCATTTACTTATAGGTTTATTATTTTTGCTAAGTGTAAACAGTAGGTTTGCTATTCTATGTGCTTCTTATGTTCGTTCTCTAAAAAAAGATATACATAGAAGTAAAATCGATGAACTAAATAAAAAATTAGCACAAAAAAATTCGAATATAAAAATTATAGATAGAAATTTATAAGTGAAAAGATTCAACAATAAACTATTGTTGAATCTTTTTATTTAGTGTTCAATAATGCGAGGAAAATCTTCATTACTACGTAATGTTAAGACTTCAACACCATTTTCAGTAACCAAGATAGTGTGTTCATACTGAGCCGAAAGCCCATGATCTTTGGTTTTGACTGTCCAGCCATCTTTCATGGTACGGGTACGCCAATCGCCTGTATTTATCATAGGTTCAATAGTAAAAGTCATGCCTGGTTTTAAAATTACACCGCCGTCATCAGCGTCATAATGTAAAACTTGAGGTTCGTCATGATAGACTTCACCAATACCATGGCCACAATATTCCCGAACTGAAGAAAAACCAAATTTATCGACATATTTTTGAATCGTTTTACCAATTTCCTTTAAACGTATACCGGGTTTGATAATTTTAATCGCCTCGTAAAGGCTTTCTTGTGTAACTTGGCATAATTTTTCACCTGCGATAGTTGGCTTGCCAGCAATGTACATTCTAGAAGTATCACCATGATAACCATCTTTGATAACTGTTACATCAATATTTAAAATATCACCATCTTTTAGCTTTTTGTCAAAACTTGGAATACCATGGCAAACCACATCATTAATTGAAATGCAACTAGTGTGTTGATAGCCACTATAGCCAATATTAGCTGGAATAGCTTTTTGAACATTAACAATATGTTCATAACAAATTTTGTCTAGTTCACCAGTACTAATGCCCGGTTTAACATAAGGTTCAATCATTTCTAATACTTCAGCTGCAAGTTTTCCAGCTATTCGCATTTTTTCAATTTCGGCGGGGGTTTTTAACTTTATAGACATTAAATTTTTCCTGTAATATTAATGACAATATCCTATCATACCCCGTTATTTCGTCAAATCATACCGGATGATTAATTATGCATTTTGCTTATATTCTTATAAAATTTTGTAAAAAAGTTTCAGGAAAGTATATGTTTTAGTATAAAATAAAAAATTATACTTATTTTAATACGGTTTTATATATAATAACTTATTATAAAAAAGGGTTTTATCGCAATGCAATGTCGTTTTTATCAGCAGAAAAAATGTTTATCTTGTCAGTGGATGGATAAACCCTATCATGCACAACTAGCAGAAAAACAAAATAATCTGTTACAACAATTAACTCAATTTAAACCTAATGACGTTTTAGAACCTTTTGCTAGTAATGAATTCGCTTTCCGTAATAAAGCAAAAATGGCGGTGTTAGGTACTGTTGAAAGACCTATTTTAGGGATACAAACCGATAATGAGATGGTCGATTTATGTGATTGTCCTCTTTACTCAAATAGTATGCAAAACATCCTAAAACTTGTTCGAACTTTCATCCGTAAACAGGGACTTGTACCTTATAATATTAATAAGCGAAAAGGAGAGTTGAAATTTGTTATAGTTACTGAAAGTAAAGAGAATAATACAAGCTTTTTTATGCTGCGATTTGTTTTAAAATCGCACAAATTTGTCGAAAAAATAAATAATTCTTTTAAACAATTACAAGATAAAATACAAAATTTAAAGGTAATTTCAATAAATATCCAACCTAATCATGCAGCTATTTTAGAAGGGAAAGAAGAGTTAGTTTTAACCGACACCTCATTTTTACCAATAATATTAAATGGAGTTCCTCTTTTCATTAAGCCTAAAAGTTTTTTTCAAACAAACAGTGTTGTTGCCAGCAATCTTTATAAAACTGCAAGTGACTGGGTCACAAATTTATCTATTCACTCAATTTGGGATTTGTTTTGTGGTGTAGGTGGTTTTGGCTTAAGTTGTGTTAGTCTTGCTATTGAAAATCAAATCCAGCTGACAGGAATTGAAATTAGTCCAGATGCGATTGAATGTGCAACAAAATCAGCTAACAAGTTAGGTTTTAAGCGGTTAACGTTTAAATCACTTGATGCTACCCAATACGCTATTGCTGAACAATACATTCCAGATCTAGTGCTGCTTAATCCACCAAGACGAGGGGTTGGTAAAGTGCTTATGCAGTATTTAGAAAATGTACAACCAAGCTATATTTTATATTCAAGTTGCAACTTAACCTCGTTAGTCGAAGATTTGATGTTGTTATCCAACTATCAAATCATGAAAGTGCAACTGTTTGATATGTTTCCCCATACTTCACATATGGAAGTCTTGGTTTTATTACAAAGAAAAGATAGATAATTTAATTATCAAACCCTAATATTATCTTCAATCTATGAGGTAGTTGTTATATTTAAAAATCTGCTAATATTCAATTATCTGTGATAAAAATAGTGAATTGTATTTTCTAATCATTAAATTACAAATTATATTTAGTTTTTATTTTAAAGGTTGTTATAAATTAGACCATTGTTAATATCAAATTATGTTAATATAAAAAAATAAATAATTTCATTTAAGGAAGGCAAAATATGATTCCTGATGTTTCTAAAGCGCTTAACTGGTTAGAAAAACACTACACCATTTTACAAGGTATTCAACGCGGTGTTGAACGTGAAACTTTACGCATTTTGCCTGACGGGACATTGTCGAAAACTTCATTCCCCGCAAAAATTGGCGCAGCGTTGACTCATCCTTGGATAACAACTGATTTTGCTGAATCAATGTTAGAATTTATTACACCGGTTAATACCAATATCGATTATATGCTAACGTTTTTACGCGATCTGCATCGTTATGCTAGTGTAAATATTGATGACGAAATGATGTGGCCATTAAGTATGCCATGTTTTGTTGCCAATGAAGAAGATATTATTTTAGCTCAATATGGTTCATCAAATGAAGGGCGTTTTAAAACGGTTTATCGAGAAGGTCTAAAAAACCGTTATGGTGCAATGATGCAAACCATATCTGGCGTTCATTATAATTTTTCATTACCCATGGCATTTTGGCAAGCAAGAGATGGTGTGAAAAATACAGAAGAGGGTAAAGCTGTTATTTCTGAAGGCTACTTTACATTGATTCGTAACTATTATCGCTTTGGTTGGGTTATTCCTTATTTGTTTGGGTCATCACCATCGATGTGCTCCTCATTTATTCAAGATCCACAAAAAGCAAAAGCCTTTATTGAACAAACAAATGGTAATTGTTATTTGCCTTACGCAACCTCTTTAAGGTTAAGCGATATTGGGTATACTAATAATGCACAAAAGCAACTAGGCATTACTTTTAATCATTTAGATACTTATGTTGAAGGATTAAAACGAGCAACGCATACAAAATCAGCGGAATTTGCTAAACTGGGCATCAAAGTTGATGGTCATTATCGTCAATTAAACGATAATGTATTGCAAATTGAAAATGAATTTTACGGGCCAATTCGACCTAAAAGAGTTGCAATGACTGGGGAGTCGCCGTCGGATGCACTTTTACGTGGCGGTATTGAATATATTGAAGTACGCGCATTAGATGTTAATCCATTTTCACCGGTGGGGATTACTGAAGAACAGATACGATTTATCGATCTATTTTTAATTTGGTGTGCACTAGCACCAGCGCCTGAAATGAGCAGTCAAGAACTTGAGTGTGCCAAATTAAATTGGAATAGGGTAATAATGGAAGGACGAAAACCAGGGCTTGAGATTGGTATTGGTTGCAATAGCTATCGAGAACCTTTGTCCAAAGTTGGACACCAATTATTCAAAGATTTATTACGTGTTGCTGATGTTTTAGATCATCAAGATGACAAGCAGGGTTATCGTAATGTTTGTGAGCGTTTAGATTTGATGTTTGATCAACCTGAATTAACTTTATCAGCAAGAACACTACAAGCAATAAGCGATTTAGGTACAGCAAAATTTGGTTTAGCTTTAGCAAGCCAATATAAAAAACAGCTTATGGCAGAACCTTTAACATTATTAACTGAAAGTGATTTTGTTCAACAATGCAATTTATCTATTGAAAAACAGAGGAAGAAAGAGCAGAGTGATACTTTAACTTTTGATCAATATTTACAGAAAAAATTGAACGATAAAAATGTTTAAAAATCGATGTTATACTTTACGTTATCAGGCAAGCAACGAAGTTGAGTTGCTATTGCCTAATCAACAAATTACAGTTAATAAACCGTTAATCGATCAAACATCATTTACTGTTTTAGTTTGGAATATTTTTAAACAAAAGAAATCTGATTGTATCACTGTACTCAAACAATATGCTGATAAAGCTAAACTAATCTTATTACAAGAAGCACAAACAACATTACCTTTACTTCATTTTATTTCACAGCATAATAAAATTGCCGATCATGTCCCTGCATATTGTTTTAACAATATTTATGCTGGGGTCATGACAATCTCTGACTCGTTACCAACTTCACTTTTCTCTTTTAGAGAGAAAGAACCATTAATTCGTGTTCCTAAATCTGCTTTAATTACTATTTATCCGATTAGAGATTCTAAGCAACAATTATTAGTTGCTAATATTCATGCTGTAAATTTTAGTATTGGTGTAAAAGTATACCGTCAACAAATACGCATGTTATTAACCCGAATAAAAGAACATAATGGTCCAGTTATTTTGGCTGGGGATTTTAATGCATGGAGTAAACGGCGACTTGATTTGTTGTATAACCTTGTTCGTTCAATTGAACTTAAGCCTGTTGATTTCTCTATTGATATTAGAAAAAAATTTATGGGTAGACCACTTGATTTCGTTTTTTACCGAGGATTACGACTTGATACAGCGGAAATTATTAGCACAACTACATCAGATCATAATCCTATATTAGTAAATTTTAGATTGGATTTGCATCCACAATATTAATCGTCAAAATATCGCCTTCTTGGACACGAGCGTTTTTCAGATTATTCCATTGAAGTATATCCGTTATTTTAACTCTATAATTTTGTGCAATAGAATATAAATTATCTCCAACTTTAACCTGATAAGTTATCTGCTTTTTACCATTAGAACTTGCATTAGCAGTAAAAATAGAATTCGTTTTTCTATTATCAATTGCATTATATTTAATGGTTGTCGTTGATTTAACTTCAAATGGCATATTGGTATGCGGTACATCTTGTAAAAGCTCAGTAACTTGATTTACTACTAAGTTTTCTGCTTTCAGTTTTTTAAATAACTCTTGAGCATGAACATATGGTACTAGCAAATGAAACGGACCATTGACTTTTTGCTGCACATAACCAGCGTTATATGTCATTAAATCATTCAATGGTAGGCCCGTATATTTAGCAACCTTAGCTAATGAAATATTTTTAGACATATCAATACGAACAAGCGAGTTTTCATAATTACAATCAGGCAATTTAATACCATATCGTTTGTTGTTTTTTACAATATCAATAATGGCTAAAATTTTAGGCACATAATGCATTGTTTCAGTTGGTAAATCAAGAGACCAATAATTGGTGGGTAAACCATTTGCCTGGTTTTTTTCGATAGCTTTTCTTATTCGACCTTCGCCGGCGTTGTAAGCGGCTAATGTTAATAGCCAATCACCATTAAAACGATTATTTAAGTTTTGCAATAACGAAATAGCTGAATTTGTTGAAGCAATAAGATCTCGTCGTCCGTCAAAATAACTATTTTGTTTAATGCCATATTCTTTGGCGGTAATTGGCACAAATTGCCATAAACCAGCCGCTTGCGCAGGCGAAGTTGCCAATGGATCGTAAGCACTTTCAATCAATGGAATTAAGGCTAACTCAACAGGTAGATCGTTTTTTCTTAGTTGATTAATAATGTAATAAACATAAGGTTCCGAGCGTAATGCAACAGTTTCAAATCCTTGCGGGTTACGTAACAAACGCTCTCTTTCTGCTTTGATGCGGTTATTTTCAGGTACTTTCACATTGATCTGAGTTAGCATAAATTGCCAAGGATTTTGCGTGACAGATGTGCGACTAATGCCGCCACTCTTAATGCTACTAGTAACTATTGATTTTGAGTTAGATTTTTTATAGACGCTATTATTG
Organism: Gilliamella sp. X-46; assembly: GCF_057063525.1. Taxonomy (NCBI): domain Bacteria; kingdom Pseudomonadati; phylum Pseudomonadota; class Gammaproteobacteria; order Orbales; family Orbaceae; genus Gilliamella; species Gilliamella sp. X-46. The sequence continues at coordinate 110,161 of NZ_JBXSQH010000001.1, forward strand.
TATTGAGAACCATGGTTCTGACAAGCACTCAAAGATAAACATAACATTGTAAATATTAATAACTTTTTCATTAGTTTGTGACTTTTACTCAAATTAAGTTTGGCATTATACCTAAAAAATGTCTTTTTGGCTCCTAAAAAAAAATAAACAAATATAATTAATTGTTAAATTTAAATTTATTTTTTAGTTAATGCTTATGCATCGTAAAAATAAGTTTATTTATTTTTCTTTAGACAAAATAGACGGTAATGTTACTGATTTTGTTGAAATCACATTTAAATAGTCTTTAATATTTTTATCATCGGGTAGCATTGTGAGTCACAAATGCTAAATTTAATAAGATATTTTCATGACCTGTGTAAATTAAAATATTGCAAAAAAATAAGCATTATTAAAAGAGTTATGCCTAGGTACTGCTATTACATCAAAGCTAAAATCATCAATATAGATTTTAGCTTGATTAATAAGATAATTAATCAATAAATCGATTTCATTAGGGGCAAAAACATCAATGTTTTGATATTGTGCTTTTAATTCGTACTCACCCCATCAGTGTGATCAATATGGTGATGATAAGTAAAATTGCAAGAGGAAATATTTTATATTTGTTAATATAATTAATTTCAGCTCTGGCCTCTTAAGAGTCAATAATATTAACTGAGTTGATTAAAATTCAAATATAGTTATCTTTAAGCCTAGAATGCAATATAATACATATTATTATGTTTTAGCATTATTTAGGAATAACCTATTTAAAAGTAGACAAAATTATATAAGTTACATAAAAAGTATTTTTATTTCACTAGTTAATCCTGTATGGATTGTTCAAATACAGTGTCTTGCAAAGTAGGGGATTGAGCTTGTGTTTTAGCTATAATATCACAACGTTCATTTTCAATATGGCCAGCATGACCTTTAACCCAAATCCACTGAATTTTGTGAATCTGTACTAATTCATCAAGTCTTTTCCATAAGTCGACATTTTTTACTGGTTGTTTGCTAGCTGTTTTCCAACCATTTTTTTTCCAACCGTGTATCCAATTGATAATTCCATTTCGTAAATACTGACTATCGGAATAGAATTCAATTTGACAAGGTTGCTTTAATTGTTCTAAAGCAACAATCGCAGCTAATAATTCCATACGGTTATTTGTTGTTTTAAAAAAACCTTCCGATAATACTTTTTCGGTTTGCTTATATTTTAATATAGCAGCATAACCACCAGGGCCGGGATTACCAAGACATGAACCATCAGTATATATTTCGATTTTTTTTAGCATATTTTTTATTTCTTTTATAACTATGTAAATTAAATTTCTTATTTAAATTAAATTTCAATTAAACGGCAAGTTAGTAGCCTCTAATTAATTTATAATTACTCTATAAATTAATTGAATTGGCTGCTACTTTCATTTATGTAGGTATCAACATTAAAAGTTTTTAGTGCTAAACTATACCATTAAAAACATTTTTCCCCAATTGTTGATATAAAAAGAGAAGAAAGTGATACATAATTCTGCGCGACAAATTGTCTTAGATACTGAAACAACAGGTATGAACCAAGGTGGCAATAATCACTATGAAGGACATAAGATTATTGAAATTGGTGCCGTTGAAGTCATTAATCGTCGTTTAACGGGTAACCATTTTCATGTCTACATTAATCCAGAACGCTTAATTGATGAAGGTGCATTTAAAGTTCACGGTATCAGTGATGAATTTGTTAAGGATAAGCCAATATTCAAGAATATAGCACATGATTTTATCAAATTTATTGACGGTGCTGAATTAATTATTCACAACGCCTCGTTTGATGTGGGTTTTATTGATTATGAGTTTCGTCTTTGTGGGTTGGATTTTAAAACTTCCGATCATTGTCTTGTTACTGATACCTTAGCTATGGCAAGGCGTCTGTTTCCAGGAAAACGTAATAACTTAGATGTATTATGTGAACGCTACCAGATTGATAACTCTCACCGAACATTGCATGGTGCATTATTAGATGCCGAAATTTTAGCCGAAGTTTATTTAGCAATGACTGGTGGGCAGACAACTTTATCTTTTAGTTCAGAGGATAATAACTCATCTACATCCGAATTTAATGTAATAAAAAGAGTTGAACGCAATGGTGTGCCTTTAAAAGTAATTAAGGCAACAGAATATGAACTTTCTGAACATGAATCGGTTTTAAAAAAAATTGATAAAAAATGTGGTGGAGCATTGTGGAATTTGAATTAATGATTGTTTTATATTCAGTTGAACATTTATTTATAGAATTTTATTGACGTGAATAAAAATAATCTTTAATATCATGCCTACTTTAATGCTCTAACATTAAAGCTATCAAAAAAGCGGAGCGGTAGTTCAGTTGGTTAGAATACCTGCCTGTCACGCAGGGGGTCGCGGGTTCGAGCCCCGTCCGTTCCGCCAATTTCAATAGATTAAAGCACTTCATGAAAGTGCTTTTTTATTGCAATACTTTTTGTATCAAGTTTGTGGTGTTTTCTGATAATGCATTTCCTATACTAGTAAGAATTTGAGTGTTCTTTATTTCTATGCTACTAAGCAAATATGAGTATTGGTTATAATTTTATTGCTATTGGTATTTTGATTTTATTCATTTATTATTAAATTTTATTGTTAAACTACTCTTGATTTTTTAAATAAAAAAACAGGGCATAGTACCCTGTACTGGAAATGCTTATCAAATTAAAGGTTCTTTTTGATTTCTATCGCAAGGAGCGGATTCCACATAGCACCAGTTGCACTCATAACCGCATCAGCACCACTTTTTATAAATTGATGATAATGTTCACTAGAACTAACACCACCAACGCCTACAATAGCAAATTTTAGATCCATTTGTTTACGATACTTAGCTAAACGGCTCACCATATCTAAACCCGCCCAACGGATTGCATCACCACAAACTCCGCCTTCTTTTCTATTTTCGCCTAATGCAGGATGGCCATGAGCATCAACAGGTTTTGCAGATAACGTGTTAATAGTACTTAAACCATCAATAATGGATCCTACTCGATTGAGTAATGATATAATTTTTTCATCATCAGCAAAATAAGCTAGTTTTAAAATAAGTGGACGATCGGGAACAGCAGTTTTAATTTCATTAACAATTCGTTCAACTTTATCAATATCAAAGCAAAGTAATTTGCTAGCACCTTCATTTGGGCAACTTAGGTTTGCTTCAAGAATTGGAGCATTTGTTTCTCGAACTAATTTTGCCGCTAAAGCATAATCTTTTGCAATTTCACCGTTACCTTGTGTACCTTGAAAACTACCAATAACACATTGACCATGTCCTGCTGATTTGACGGCATCAGCCATATCAGGTTGCCAGACATCTGGAGCAAAAGAAGGAACGCCAAAAGAGTTAGTTATTGATAATGGTTGGCTGTAATTGGTATCAGCTAATACCGTATCTAAATTACATGATAATTTACCGTTAGGATGAACTGATAAAACATTAGGTAATGGATGGCATTTATGTAGCTTAGTTCTTACTGTTTTATATACACATAAGTCAAATCCATAAGCAAAAGCAGCTTTGATATAGTTTGCATTTAATAGTGGACCTGCAGGTTGACCAAATGGTAAATTAACCTCAACATTTAAAAATTTTGAAGGTTTTATTGATACTTGTTGTGCTTTATCTAATTGTCTAAAAAGTCCAAATGGTCCTTGAGCATAATTTTCTTCGTAGCTTATACTTGGATCATAAAAAGGTGTTAAAGATTTCATACTGCCTCCTAATTATACGTGTTATCAACGTAGAATTTATTATTAACCTTGCAATGAGAAATAAAAGAAACGATTTTTAAACCAAAAAAAATCCTCCATGAAGGAGGATTAAAAAATAGAATAAATAGAAAATCGAAAGTTGATTTTAATCTGTTAGTTGGTATTACAAACATTCCGATGTTCTCTTTGCGTTATATTTCAAAGCATTCTATCTCAACAAATTTAAAGTTCAACATAAAAAACACAAAAAATATATAACTAAATGAAAAAGTTACAGTGTTTTTTTTTAGATTTTTAATGACATATCCGATACTTTAAAAACGATAAGATATCAAAAATCGGTAAAATCTTATTTTATTAATATCGATAATTTTCTAATTGATTAATAAAGCTAAAAAAATTTCTGTCGCAAAAATGATACTTATCATTGTTCAATACTAATGAAACTAATGTAAGTGGAGAATGATTATTGGTAATGTTATTATCGTTGATAACTATAAAGATTAAATGATAATGGTTAGATATAAAAAATGAGAAATGAAAATATTTTTAAGTCATTCACTTTGCCTAATGGTGTTGAACTAAAAAATCGCATAATGATGGCACCAATGACAACTTGTTCTGGTTTTTATGATGGTTCTGTTACGCATGACTTGATTGAATATTATCGAGCAAGATCAGGATCAATTGGCACCATTATTGTCGAATGTGGATTTGTTGATAATAAAGGATTGGCTTTTCCTGGAGCTATTGGTTTAGATAGTGATGATAAGATTGAAGGGTTAGCAAAAATAGCGCAAGCCATCAAAGAAAAAGGTTCGAAAGCGGTTATTCAAGTTTATCATGGTGGAAGAATGGTGGAGCCTAAACTTATCGGAGGTCAATTGCCAGTAGGACCTAGTGCTATTGCAGCCCCTCGCCCAAATTCGCCCACTCCAATTGAATTAACGGCAGAAGAGGTAGAAGAAACAATTGATAAGTTTGGTCAAGCTGTACGTCGAGCGATTCAAGCTGGCTTTGATGGTGTAGAGATTCATGGTGCTAATACTTATTTAATTCAGCAATTTTATTCACCTAATTCAAATCAAAGAAACGATAAATGGGGTGGGAACCGTGATAATCGTACGCGATTCGCGCTTGCTGTTTTAGATATTACCCATAATATGGTTAAGCAATATGCAATATCTAAATTTATTGTTGGATACCGTTTTTCTCCTGAAGAGTTAGAAGTTCCGGGAATTCGTTTTGATGACTCAATGTATTTGCTTGAAAAATTGGCTGAAAAAGGACTTGATTATATCCATTTTTCAATGGGCGATACGCTTAGACCATCAATTGTTGATACACAAGATCCGACTCCATTAATTAAAAAATATGTGACAATGCGTTCTGCAACATTAGCAAAAATTCCCGTTGTAGGCGTCGGTAATATAGTTAATCAAAGTGATGCGGATGATGCGATTGAGCATGGTTATGATTTAGTTGCTGTAGGACGTGCTTGTATAGCTTATCCTGATTGGGTTGACCGTATTGAAAAAGGTGAGAAATTAGAATTATTTATTAATAGTGATAAGCGTGAAACGCTTAATATTCCAGAACCTTTATGGCGCTTTTCTCTTGTCGAGAGTTTGATTCGTGATGTGAATCTTAATGTAAAAAAATTCAAACCAGGTCATTATCAAGAAAAAGTTAATGATGAGTCTTACGAGTTTTTAATTAACGTTGAGCTGGGTAAAGATTTTATAAAAGATATGCAATTAATTAATGCCCAAAATTTTGATAATGAAGTTTTGGATAATTTTGCTGAAATTAAACATAGGATTATTGACTCAAATAGCTCACATGTTGATGCAATTTCTGGCGCAACAACACAATGTGAAGCGTTTAAAAAAGCCGTAACCAAAGCGATGGCAAAATCTAATAAAGAGGCGATTATTGCCGAAGGTGGTGATCCTAATGATCGAGCTTTTGATGTTGTGGTTGTTGGTAGTGGTGGAGCAGGGCTTACTGCTGCGATTCAAGCTCATGATCTTGGTGCAAGTGTCGTTATTGTTGAACAAATGTCTGTAATAGGTGGTAATACCAATAAAGCTTCAGCGGGTATGAATGCGGCTGAAACCAAATTCCAAAAACAAAAAGGGATTGTTGATAGTAAAGATCTATTTTATCAAGAAACCATGACCGGAGGTAAAAACAAAAATAATCCTGATTTACTTCGTTATTTTGTTGAAAATGCACCAGATGCAATTAATTGGTTAGATGATAATTACATTAAACTTAGTGGGATTACTACAACGGGGGGAATGAGCATTGATCGGACTCATCGACCAGAAAGTGGTGCTGCTGTTGGTGGTTTTTTAATTAGTGGTCTAGTTAAAAATATTAATAAACGAGGTATTGAAGTTATACTTGATACTGCTGTGACTGAAATTGTCACTGAACATCATAAAGTGACAGGTGTTAAAGTTTCAGAAGAAGACGGTTCGATCCATTTTATAAAAGCTAAGGCAGTTATTATTGCAACTGGTGGATTTAGTGCCAATACCGCAATGGTTGAAAAATATCGTCCTGACCTTAAAGGATTTGTGACCACTAATCATAAGGGTGCAACTGGTTCTGGAATTGAGATATTAGAAAAATTGGGCGCTGGAACTGTCGATATGGGTGAAATTCAAATCCATCCAACGGTTGAACAGACAACGTCTTATTTAATTTCTGAATCCATCCGTGGTGGTGGAGCGATTCTGGTATCGAAAAAAGGTCAACGATTTGTTAATGAACTTGATACAAGGGATAAAGTATCAGCTGAAATTATTAAATTACCTGAACATTATGCTTATATTTTGTTTGATCAGCAAGTTCGTGATGAAAACAGAGCCGTTGAAGAGTATGTTGCAAACGAGCTTGTTATTCAAGCAAATACTCTTGAAGAATTAGCACAAAAGTTATCGATTGATGGCGACGCATTAGTTAAAACAATTGAACGTTACAATCAGTTTACGTCAACTAAGCATGACCAAGACTTTGGCAGAATAACAGGCATGCGCCATCCGATCAAAAAAGGGCCTTTTTATGCAATAAAAATTGCACCAGGTGTGCACCACACGATGGGAGGGGTCACTATTAATACCCAAACACAAGTGTTGAATACCGATAAACATGTGATTCAAGGTGTATTTGCTGCTGGCGAAGTCGTAGGTGGTGTTCATGGAGCTAATCGTATTGGTGGCAATGCTGTCGCCGATATCATTATCTTTGGTATGCAAGCAGGTAAAAAAGCGGCTGATTATATTAAACACTAATTTGTTACAACTATTTTGAGTTTGTTTAGCATGGTAAATGTAAACTATGAATACACTCAACATTTGATGGGAACAACGGTTTCATTAATGCTTTTTGAGCCTAATGAAACCGCAGTGCAAGCTGTTTTTCAAACCATAAAAATGCTTGAGGATAAACTGACCGTTAACAGGTCATCATCAGAAGTTATGTCTATTAATTTAGCTGCAGGACACCATCCCGTTATAGTGAGCCGTTCTGTTTTTTCTTTGATTGAACAAGCGCAAAAAATAAGTCTATATTTTAATAGTTGCTTTAATTTTGCTATTGGTCCCTTAGTTAAACTTTGGAAAATTGGTTTCAATGGTTATCAAGTTCCATCTGCTAAGTTAATTAGAGAAAAACTGTTGTTAATTGATCCTAAAAATATTGAACTTGATGCAAACACATATTCTGTTTTTTTAAAAAAACCAGGAATGGAAATTGATTTAGGTGCAATTGCTAAAGGATATATTGCTGATGTTGTCAAATCAATTTTACACCAACATCAAGTGTACAAAGGTATCATTAACTTAGGTGGTAATGTATTAACATTAGACTCATCTTTAACAGATGGTAACGGCTATTGGCATATAGGATTAAGAAAACCCTTTTCCACTAATGGAAAACTATCTGGAATTATAAAAGTTAAAGATAAATCAGTTGTCACATCCGGCATTTATGAGCGTTTTTTTATACAAAATGATCGTCTTTATCATCACCTATTAAACCCTCAAACAGGTTACCCATTAAATAATGAATTAGAAAGCGTAACTATCATTTCAGATTCTTCATTAGAGGGTGATATTTACTCAACCGTCTTTTATGGATGGGGAGTTGATAAAAGCAGACAATACTTGCAAAAGCATCAAAACTTGTCGGCTATCTTTTTGTTAAAAAATAAAACAGCCATATTAGTAAACCCCGATAATTTTATTTTTCAACAAATTGATACTCAATATCAAATAAAGACTGATTAGAATTAAATTTTTGATTCAAAATATTTCAAAAAAGATACTGATTTTATTGATTTTTTTCTTGGATTTGTTTGATGTATTTTAATTCAAAGGTAAACTAATTTCAATAAAAAGTTGTCAGAAAAGGTATTGATTTTATTGAAGTTTTTATACTGATGTTAGTGCGATAAATTTGGCCAATAATAGTATGAGTAGTAGCATAATTGTAACAGAATTAAATCTTAACTTATTAAAATATTTAAATTTAAAAGGAAAATACTATGAATTTAGCAAAGAAACCTCCAGTGAAATGGCCTGCGCTCATCATTATTGCGGCAATTTCCGCGTTACTTTGGTTATATGTCTCACTACCGGAAGGTATTAGCCAAGAAGGTTGGCAAACGAGTATTATTTTTGTTGCCACCATAGCTTGCATTGTGGCTGAAATAATGCCAATTGGGGCAATTGGTTTATTAGCAATTACCGTTTTTGCCGTATTAAAACCATCTGGTGCAACCTCCGCAACTGAATCGATAAAAATTTCGTTAAGCGAATTAAATAGTAGTCTTATTTGGCTGATTGTTATTGCTTTCATGATCGCTCGTGGTTTTATCAAAACTGGTTTAAGTAAACGCATTGCATATTATCTTGTTAAAATGTTAGGTAAAAATACATTGGGGCTTGCTTATGGTTTATCTGTCACTGATATTGCATTGGCACCCGCTATTCCAAGTACCACGGCTCGTGCTGGTGGTGTAATATATCCAATAGCAGAGGCTTTAGCCATTAACTTTAATTCAAATCCTAAAGATGAATCAAGAAATCGCATTGGTACCTTTTTAATGTTAACAATTAGCCATATGAATGATATCACCTCGGCAATGTTCTTAACGGCATTTACTGGCAACTTATTAGCTGCTAAATTAGTCACCACATCGCTAGGTATTACACTCGGGTGGGGGCAATGGTTTGTAGCAGCCATTGTGCCATGTTTAGTTTCATTTGTTGTGATTCCTTTGGTAATTTATTTTCTAATTAACCCAGAACTCAAAAGAACCCCAGAAGCACCAAAATTAGCTGCTGAAGAATTAAAAAAAATGGGGTCAATTACAGTTAAAGAAATTATTATGGGGAGCACTGTTCTTTTATTATTAGTGCTTTGGATTTTTGGCAAAAATGTTGGTATTGATTCAACAACTACAGCCTTTATTGGTTTGACTATTTTGATCTTAACTGGAGTATTAAGTTGGGATGATGTAAAAGGTGAAAAAGCGGCTTGGGACACATTAATTTGGTTTGCGGCATTACTTATGATGGCAGACCAAGTAAATAAATTGGGTGTAACTAAATGGCTTGGTGACACAATAGGTAGTGCTGTAAAAGGTCATCTAGGTGAAAGTAGTTGGGTGTTGGTCTTAATTATTTTATGTGTTGCTTATGTTTATTTACACTACTTTTTTGCGAGTGGGAATGCTCATATTGCCGCATTATTTCCCGTATTTTTATCTGTCTCCATTGCCCTTGGTGTGCCACAACTCATAGCTATTTTTGCATTAGTTATTTGTACTAATTACTTTGGTTCAATTACTCAATTTGCAAATGCGAGAAATCCATTATTATTTGCAGAAGGCTTTGTGCCAGTAAAAACATGGTGGAAAGTGGGGTTTATTTGTAGTGTTGTGAATCTAATAATTGTCTTTACTGTCGGTATTTTGTGGTGGAAGATCATTGGTCTTGGTTAATAACAAGTAGATAATTCTATTCTTAATATTGTAATACCGCCACCCTAGTTGGCGGTATTTTTATGTATTTTCATTGTTAACTAATTACAATCGATAGTTTCCAATCATTAACTGTTTTCCAATATTTTTGTTCTTGTTCCAAATCAAGCAATATTAATTTGTTATTTTCAACAAAATTTTGATTAATTTCTAAAGTCACATTAGTGAGTTTATTTTTTAATAATTTTAATTGAAATGCCTGTAAATCAATCTCAGGATTTCTTTGATTATTGATTAGTATAGACAATCTTAAAATCTGCATTAACGATATGATATGTTTGTATTCAAATAAACTAAAATAAGGTATTGCATCAATATTGATCGACTTTCTATGGTAACGGACAAGAGTAGATAACAGTAACTGCTGTTCTTCATTAAATCCAGGTAAATTACTGTTTTGTAAGATATAACTTGAATGCTTATGGATAGAAGAAAAGTTGATTTTTAATCCAACTTCATGCAACTGAGCAGCCCAATATAAAATAGATTCAAGATTAGGAGGAATAGTCATTGATGCTTGTTGTTGCCATTGTGAAAAGAAATATTTTGCAGTTTTAACCACTTGCTTGGCATGACGTTTATCTATGTTGTAATGCTCAGAAAGTGATTGTGCGGTGTTTTGCCTAATATCTTGGTAATTAGGACCGTCGATTAATTCATAAAATACGCCTTCTCGTAATGCACATGGGCTAAATTGTAAAGCCTCTAATCCAAGCGCATTAAAAACACCACTAAATATAGCCAGTCCGCTAACAAATACGTTTTTTCTTTCTTTGGAAAGTGAAGGATAGTCAATATCATAAAAAGAATCGAATTCTAAAACATAACTAATTAAATCATCCAACCTTTTAGGCGTAATAATGCCATCACTAACACCAAGATCTAATAATATCTGATAAATCGATTTTATGGTTCCCGATGTGCCAAATGCGGCAGTAATATTCAATTTTTTTATTGCATTAATCATACCTTCAATTTGTTGTTCGGCAGCAAGTTTTGCCTGTTGAAAAGAAGCAGAATTAATTTTTTGTTCATGAAAAAAACGTTTCGCGTAAGTAACACAACCCATCGGGCGGCTAGCAACGATCACGGGGTTTAAATCATTTCCTTTTCCTATTGCAATTTCAGTCGATCCACCGCCAATATCAATGACAAATTTTGTATCAGTTGACGATGTTGATTCAGCAGTCATTGTACCTAAATAAACAAGACGAGCTTCTTCCTGACCTGAAATAATTTCAACAGGAAAAGGGAATACCTTAGCTGCAGCTGTTAAAAATTCATGTCTATTTTTTGCAACTCGTAATGTATGAGTTGCAACAACCCGAACATGCTCAGGAGGGAATCCATTTAATCGCTCTGCAAATAATGCAAGACATTCCACACCTCGCATTATGCTTGATTCACTCAGTTTATTATTAGCATTAAGCCCCGTTGCTAAGTGTATATTTTTTTTATTTTTATAAATAATCTGTATTGCACCATTAATGATCCGGGCAATTACCATATGGAAGCTATTTGAACCAAGATCGACTACCGCATATTCATTGAATTTATTCATTTTAAAGTCCTTATGCAAATGATTCCAACTGCTTCAAATAATCATAAATGGCATATTGGGCTCTGATCTTTTTCTTATTTCCTCTTTGCACATAATTGTTTGTTGCGTCTTTATCAATAATGCGAGCTTTGACATTATCATTGCACTGTATGTCAAAAATACTATGAATAGTTGATTTTATTATTGAGTCAAAGATTTTTACTCCCACTTCAATACGATTATCGATATTACGAGGCATCCAATCTGCAGAGGAGATGTAAGTGTCTTTTTTCCCTTCATTTTCAAAGATATACACACGAGCATGTTCTAAAAATTGATCCACAATACTGGTAACATAAATATTTTCGCTTAAATTAGGTATTTGTGGCACTAATACACAAGTACCTCGCACAATCATTCTAATTTTCACACCAGCACACGATGCACGGTAAAGTTCGTCGATCATTTCTTTATCGGTAAGTGCGTTAAGTTTTAGATAAATTCCTGACTTTTTACCTGCTTTGGCATTGCTTATTTCGCGTTCTATAAATTCATTGAATCGTAATCGCGTATTTTGTGGTGAAACAAGTAAATGATTGAAAGCGACTGGTTTAAATGGATTTTCAATAAAATTAAAGACTTTTTTGACTTCTTCGGTAATAGCAGGATCTGCCGTTAACAGTGAAAAGTCTGTATAAATTCGTGCAGTTCTTTCATTAAAGTTACCTGAACCAATATGAGCATAGCGAACAATTTCATCGTTTTCTTTACGATCGATCAAAAATAATTTCGCGTGAATCTTGAGTTTTGGTTGTGAATAAATAACTTTAATACCACTGCTAATTAGTCGTTTTGCCCATTTTATATTGGCTTCTTCGTCAAACCGTGCTTGTAATTCGACAACTACGGTAACTTTTTTACCATTATTGGCCGCATTAATTGCAGCGTGAATAAAGCGCGAGTCTTTGGCTACTCGATAAATGTTCATTCGAATATGTGTAACTGAAGGATCAAACGAGGCTTGTCGCATGATTTCTAGAACATGGCCAAAAGAGTAGTAAGGATAATAGAGCAATACATCTCGATCTTTAATCGCATCAAATGCATTACGAAATTGTTTAAATCGATTATAACTTAAGTTTGGAATTTTTTTATTTAATAGGCTCTTTTGTCCAAAATCAGGGAATTTAACAAGATCTTTAAAATTAGGATAACGGCCTCCAGGCATTGCATCTTGTTCAGTTAATCGTAATTTATTGATCAATAATTCAAACAACGCTTTGGGCATGTCTTTTTGATAAGTAAAACGTACTGGCTGTGCGGTTAAGCGTTGTTTTAGGCCTTGGGACATCAGTTCAAGTAAACTGTCTAACTCTGTATTTAATTCGTATTCAGCATCTCTATTGATGTTAATTGAATAAGCATTTAATTCTTTGGCATCAAAAAACACTTTAAAAATATCGGATAAACAGTAGCGCAATATGTTGTCAAGAAAGATGATGGACTTATTTTTAGTTGATACTTCTGACGGTAATAATACAAAACGAGGAATATTATCTGTCGGTAGTTCAAGTAGTGCATAACTGATGCTATCCTCACAAATAATTTCTACAGCTAAATAGGCATGATCATCTTTTAAAAATTGAATAAGTTCAGTGTGACTATCAAGTAAAATAGGGGTAATGTATTGTCTAAGATTTTGTTTATAATAATTTTTTATCCAATTTTCTTGGTATGATGAAAGCTGCCTTTCGTTAATCAAAAAGATTTGATTTCTAGCCATTTCCAATAACAAATCATTATAGAGTTGGTCAAACTGTAATTCTAATTGTATAACTTTTTGATTGACTTGGCGTAATAAGTTTTTAGCATTAGACGAAGAATGAGCTTGCTCTTGTTCTATAAGTACATATTTTTTTAAGTTAGCAAACTGTACTTTATAAAATTCATCAAGGTTACTTGAGTATATGCCTAAAAAATGTATTCTCTCAATAAGAGGATTACTTTTATCTGCAGCTTCTTGTAAAACTCGCTGATTGAAAGATAACCAGCTAAGTTCTTTAGGTAAATAGACTTTTTCTTCAATCATGTTAGTTTTTTAAACGTTATTAATAATATTTTATACAGAATAACTTATGTGAAAAAAAAAGCTAGCAGATAGCTAGCTTTTATTTTATATAGATTGGAAATTTAATGTTTAGATACGGTGAACTGATGTTGTGTTAGTGGTTCCACTCGGTACTAGCGCACCAGAAACCATCACAATGATATCGCCCTGTTTTAAGCCACACACTTTTAAAGCCATCTCTTTACCTAAACGATAAAAATCGTCCGTTGAGTTAATTGAATCAATCAAAATAGGTTCCACGCCTTTAGTAACGGCTAATTGATTTACCGTTTTTTGACTTGATGAAAGCGCTAAAATGCGAGCTCTTGGGAAGTAATGACGAACTTCACGAGCTGATTTACCACTACGAGTTGCAACAACAATTAATGGCGCATTTAAGCGCTCAGCAATTTCGACAGCACCACAACATACAGCGGCTGTTATGCTTAATTTTTCTTCTTTGGATGTTAATTCTAATGAGGCAGGAATTGTTTTATCAGTGCGTTTGCAGATAGTTGCCATAACATTGACTGTTTCAAGTGGATATTTACCTTTAGCACTTTCACCAGATAACATCACCGCATCAGTACCATCAATAATTGCATTAGCCACATCGCCAGCTTCAGCACGAGTTGGACGTGGATTTTTGATCATTGAATCAAGCATTTGTGTTGCAGTAATGACTGGTTTAGAGGCTTTATTACATTTTTTGATCATCATTTTTTGAGCAAAAATAACTTCTTCAACTGCAATTTCAACACCTAGATCGCCACGAGCAACCATTATACCATCAGAAGCTTCAAGAATTTCATCAAAATTATCTAAACCTTCTTGGTTTTCGATTTTAGAGATGATTTTAATGTCTTCCCCGCCATGAGCTTTTAAGTGGGCACGAATATCTTCAACATCAGAACGTTTACGAATAAATGATGCAGCAATAAAGTCAACGCCTTGTTCACAACCAAAAATAAGGTCGTTTTTATCTTTTTCTGCAAGTGCTGGTAACTTAATTGAAACACCCGGTAGATTGATACCTTTATTTTCACCAAGATCACCATTATTTAAAACTGTACAGATAACTTCATTACCTATGATTTCTTTAACATCCATGGCAATTAAGCCATCATCGACAAGTACACGATTACCAGGTTTAAGGTCATGAGCAAATCCATCATAAGTCACAGCTACTCGTTGGGCATTTCCAACAACTGTTTTATCTGTTGTAAAGGTAAATGTTTGACCTGCGACAAGTGATACATCATTACCACCTTCTAGTTTAATAGTACGGATTTCAGGCCCTTTGGTATCTAGCATGATGGCCGCTTTTAAACCTGTTTCTTGCATTACTTCGCGTAAGTTTTTAATACGGTTGCCATGCTCTTCATAATCACCATGTGAAAAGTTTAAACGCATAACATTCATGCCTGCATTTAATAATTTTGCTAACATTTCTTTTGATTCAGATTTTGGCCCGATGGTACAAACAATTTTTGTCTTTTTCATAATAGTATCTACTTAGTAATTTATTTAATGTTAAAGTTTTTAATCAATTTAAAAATTCGATAAACCAGTATTACGCAAAAAAAAACCAATGACAAAGCATTGGTAAAATATTATTGGTAAAAGAGTGTTTTGTAGCTTTAAACAGCTACCAAAGTTGCACAAGTTATTTGAAGAATATAATAATTTCATCAATAAGTTAAATCCTTTAAAAATTGTTCTTATTATATTCTTAACGGTATTTTAAATAAAGGTTTTTATCTTAAATTTATTTTATTGTTTGTTAAAATAATTGAATTATAGCAACTTAGCAAAACGATTTGTGTCAAATGTTTCAAAAAACGAAACATTTGAGTTACATAAGATCCTTAAGTTGATAGATTAGCTCGTTTTCGTGGTTCTTTAAGATCAATTGATTATTGGTTAAATTGATTTCAGCACCATTAGTAATTAATTGTTCAATAATGTAATCTAATTGATTTAATTGATCATCATTACAAAGCATTTTGGTCATTGCAACTGTGCCTTTAATGTTGTTTTTATCTAAAATAACTTGACCTGAAAACTGGTTACACATTTTGCCTGTGATAGTCATTTTTTCACTGAATATAAGCTCGGCTTGATCATCTAATGGAATGTGCTGACCATTTGCACTAATTAATACAAAACGGTGATGCATAAGATCAGTATCTTGTATCTTACTCGATTTATGGCATCCAGACATAACTAAAGCAACAGTAAATAGAGAAATTAGCAATAATGTTTTTTTCATATGAACTCCTAATGATAGGTTAAATTTGCTATAATTAAATCTAATTATGATGTTAATTAAAAATATCTGACTCTCTATGTTATCTCAAAAACAATTAAAAAACCTTGATTCAATGACTTTCTTAGATAAGCACAAAATAATAAAATTTGCCCAGAAAAGTCAAACTATAACTAATATAGATTCAGCCATACAAAATGCTAAGTTACATTACCAAGCTAGAATAGATTCATTACCAAAGAGCATTGATTTTCCTGATAATTTACCTGTCGTTGAAAAAAAACAAACAATTTATGACGCAATTAAGCATCATCAAGTGGTCATAATCGCAGGTGAAACAGGTTCAGGAAAAACCACGCAAATTCCTAAAATCTGTCTAGAGTTGGGCTTAGGCGTAAAGGGATTTATAGGTCATACCCAACCAAGGCGGTTAGCCGCGCGTTCAGTGGCTAATCGTATTGCTGATGAGTTGAAAACAGAAATAGGGCAATTAGTTGGTTTCAAAGTCAGATTTTCTGATCATGTTAGTGAAACAACACTGATTAAATTAATGACTGACGGTATATTGCTTGCTGAAATTCAAAAAGATAAACTTTTATTACAATACGATACTATTATTATTGACGAAGCTCATGAACGTAGCTTAAACATTGATTTTATTTTAGGATACCTTAAACAATTATTACCTAAACGTCCAGACTTGAAGGTTATAATAACATCGGCAACGATTGATGTGGAGCGTTTTTCTAAACATTTCAATCAAGCACCGATTATTGAAGTATCTGGTCGCACCTATCCTGTTGAAGTTAGATATCGTCCTTCAATATTAGGTGACGATGATAATTGCAACGATAAAAATAGTGATTTTCAATCCATCATAGATGCGATTGATGAACTTTCAGCAGAAAGCCATGGTGATATACTTATTTTTCTAACTGGTGAAAGAGAAATTAGAGATCTTGCCGATACACTTAATAAATTGGATCTTCGTCATACTGATATCTTACCATTATATGCAAAGCTATCAGCATCAGAACAAAATCGGATTTTCCAGTCGCATACTAAAAGGCGAATAATTCTAGCAACAAATGTGGCAGAAACATCGTTGACGGTGCCTGGAATTAAATATGTTATCGATACGGGTTTAGCTAGGATTAGTCGCTATAGTTATCGCACTAAAGTTCAACGTTTACCGATTGAACCGATATCTCAAGCCTCAGCCAACCAACGAAAAGGGCGCTGTGGACGAACCTCAGATGGAATCTGCATCCGGTTATATGATGAACAAGATTTTTTATCTCGTCCTGAATTTACCGATCCTGAAATTTTACGTACAAATTTAGCATCGGTGATATTACAGATGACCTCGTTAGGTTTAGGTGACATTGCAGCATTTCCTTTTGTTGAAGCACCTGATGCAAAATATATTCGTGATGGCATTCGATTGTTAGAAGAACTTGGTGCAATATTTATTAAACATTATCGATATCATTTAACTGAAATAGGACGAATTTTAGCGCAATTACCCATCGATCCAAGATTGGCCAGAATGCTGGTTGAAGCAAGGCGATTGGGTTGTACTAAAGAAGTGATGATAATTACTGCAGCTTTGTCTATCCAAGATCCTAGAGAAAGACCTTTTGATAAACAGCAAATCTCTGATGAAAAACATCGTCGTTTTGTTGATAAGGAATCTGACTTTATATCTTTAATTAATTTATGGAATTATATTAAAGAACAACAAAATATATTATCCGTAAATCAATTTAGACGATTGTGTCAAAAAGAATTTTTAAACTACCTTCGGATTCGAGAATGGCAAGATGTTTATACACAAATTAGACAAACCATTAAACAATTAGCGTTCCCTATAAATAGTAAAGCAGCAGATTATAATTCATTACATGTTTCATTACTAAGCGGTTTATTATCCCATATTGGAATGAAAGAACTTGAAAAGCATGAGTATATTGGGGCACGAAATATTAAGTTTGCAATTTTTCCTAATTCGGCACTTTTCAAAAATCAACCTAAATGGTGTATCGCTAGTGAATTAATTGAAACTAGCCGGCTATGGGGAAGAACAGCAGCTAAAATTGAAGCTGAATGGATTGAGCCTATAGCAAAACATTTGGTGAAATATAGTTATAACGAACCAAGGTGGTCCAAAAAACAGGGTACAACTATTGCAAACGAAAAAGTGACATTATTTGGTTTACCTATTGTTGCTAGCCGAATAGTGAATTATAGTAAAATCGACCCTATATTAAGTCGTTCTC
The DNA here is from genome assembly GCF_057063525.1 of Gilliamella sp. X-46. Taxonomy (NCBI): domain Bacteria; kingdom Pseudomonadati; phylum Pseudomonadota; class Gammaproteobacteria; order Orbales; family Orbaceae; genus Gilliamella; species Gilliamella sp. X-46. The sequence continues at coordinate 128,170 of NZ_JBXSQH010000001.1, forward strand.
TATTTATTCGTCACGCTTTGGTTGAAGGTGATTGGTTTACCAATCATCAGTTTTATAAAAAAAATAAAAAATTGATTAATGAGGTTGAAGATCTTGAGCATAAATCTCGTCGGCAAGATATTTTAATAGATGATGATGAACTTTTTGATTTTTATGATAAGCGAATAGATAAATCAGTCGTGTCATCTAAACATTTTGATGCTTGGTGGAAACAAAAACAGAAATCAGAGCCTGACTTTCTTAATGTTGAGAAAGAGATGTTGATCAAACAATCGGCACAACTAGTTAATTTAAATGACTTTCCTGATTTTTGGAATCAAGATAATTTGAAATTAGCACTGAATTATCAATTTGATATCGGACACAAACGTGACGGCGTCACGATAAAAATACCTCTTAATCTATTAAACCAAATTAAAAATAGGGGATTTGATTGGCTGGTACCCGGTTTTAGAAAAGATTTAATTATTGCATTAATTAAATCATTACCTAAATCATTGCGCCGAAATTTTGTTCCAGCGCCAAATTATGCTGATGCATTTTTGAGTAGAGGTATTTCAACGGATCAACCTTTACTTGAAAGCTTAGAAACCGAATTTCACAAAATGACAGGTGTAAAAGTTTCCCCAGAAGATTGGCAATTGGAGCAAATTCCTGACTATTTGAAGATGACTTTTAGCATTGTTGATCGTAACAATAAAGAAATTGCTGCAAGTAAAGATCTGGTTTTACTAAAAGCACAACTCAAAAATGAACTTCAACAAGCATTGTCATCTTTAACAATTAAGAAAAAGGTTCAAATTGAACAAAATAATTTAACTGAGTGGAATTTCGGCTCTTTGCCTAGTACCTATGAAGAAAATCATAAAAATTATACGATTAAAGCTTATCCAGCAATCATTGACAATCAACATTCTGTAAGCATTAAGTTAATCGATAATCAAGATGAGCAGCAAAGACTTACAAAACTAGGGTTAAGACGCTTGCTTATACTCAATATACCATCACCAATCAAGTATTTACATGAAAAATTACCAAATAAATCTAAATTAGGCTTATACTTCAATGCTTTTGGTACGGTACTGAGTTTAATTGATGACTGCATTGCTTGTGGTGTTGACTATTTGATTGAAAAAAATGGTAAGGTCACTCAAAGCCAAGATGATTATGAGGCATTATTGGATTATACCAAAAGTCATATTAATGATGTTGTGGTTAATATTGCCAAAGAAGTTGAGTCCATTTTGACTTTATTTTACAACATCAGTAAAAAGTTAAAGGGACGCATTGATATATCATTAGCTTTTGCTTTATCTGATATAAAAAAGCAAATAGATCATCTTATCTATAAAGGTTTTGTTGCAAAATCGGGTTATAAACGACTGCCAGATATCAATCGTTATTTATTGGCGATTGAAAAAAGAATTGAAAAACTAATGTTGAATTCCATTAAAGATAGACAATCGATGAATATAATTGAAGAGGTTGAAATTCAATATAAAAAATGGGTGAATAGCTTATCGGAAAACTCAAAATTACAAGAAAAAGTAATAAATATCCGTTGGATGATTGAAGAACTTAGAGTAAATCTATTTGCACAGCAGTTAGGTACTGCATATCCAATTTCAGCAAAACGTATTAAGCAACAAATCGACAAAGTAAAATCTGAGTTGTAACAGTTAATTGAATGAAGATATTTGTTTGATAAAAAAAATAGGGCGCTTGTGCGCCCAATTATCTATATAAATTTATCGATAAAGATCGACAAAAACAGTTATATTCGGACCATTTGAATCATGAGCTACTCTAGCAATATGATAATACTTGGCACCAGCATCAATAGCTCGTTTACCTGCCTGATAAGAAATTTCCTGATCGGTAACATAATAACCTCTGAATTTAATTGTATCAAACGCCACCATTTTAGCTGCAGTTGCATCATTCAATTCTTGAATTTTTCGTCCATCAGAAAGAGTGACAGTGTAACGAGAAGCACGTTGAGGCTCTGTAGCGGAAGTTGTTTCAGATGAAGATGTATTTGTCGTTAAAACAGATGTCGTTTTACTACTAGATTGATCAATAACTTTTACTTTATTATTAAATTTATCCGCATAAAACTTTTCATTAAAAGCTGAAGGAGAGTAGTAACCAGGTTTTTCAACTTGCATTGCTGCTTCACCACCTTGAGCAAGAGCTTGTTGTCCAGCTTCTGAATCATATGGGATAGCATCTTCTGGTTGAAGTTTACGTTCTGGAGCATCTTTCTTAAACAAATAAGCAGCAATTTGTATATTACTACCTAATTCAGACCGAGAATCAATATAATAGGCATAAGCACCTTTTGATGAAGCCTCTTTAGCAATGGCCTGATTTATATCATATTCATTAGGAAAATATCCACGAATACGCACAATATCAAAAGGTTCTAAACGAATTGCTTTAGATTTTGGATATTCATATACACCTTCAAATTTGCGCAAATTTTCAGTTTGTTCTTCAGTCTTAGGTGCATCAGCTTTATATAATTTAGCATAAACAATACGTAAAGTATCATTAGAAGGGCTAATATTGGTGGTAGTTATGAAAAAAGAAACTGCACCTTCTTTATCTGCCGCTTTTGACATAGCTAAAACATAATCATTATCGGTATAAAATGCTCCACGAATAGTTATACTTTTAAATGACTGCAAGTTTTTAGCTTGCTCCTCAGTTAATTGTTGAGCAGCAAATGAGGAAAGAGGGAATAGAGCCATTGTTACTGCAATAAATGTCGTTTTTAAACTTGTCATATATTAAGACCTTACAATAAATTATTGTGATTATTTTAACATAAATAAATTTAATTGCCTAAATCTATCAAAGCATTTAAGTTTTTAATAAATATATATTTTCCTCTAACTGATAAAATATTTTGTTCTTGAAACTTTGATAAGTTTCTACTAATAGTTTCGATTTTTAAGCCTAAATAGTTAGCAATATCAGCTCGACTCATCATAAGTTTGATATTTAATGAGGAATGACCTCGTTGTTCATAATGTCGATAAAGAGAATATATAAAAGTGGCTAGTCTTTCATCTGCTTTTTTCTGTGAATAGCATAATACTAATTTTTGATAATTATCAATACTGGAACTTAGCAAATTAAATACCATGTCTCTAACATTTTTTTGAGTATCAACTAGTGACATAAGTTCGTCATAATAAAGTTCACAAACAAGTGTATTAGTAAGTGATTGAATATTATTGTTATATATTTTAGTTGAAATAGAATCTAAACCAACAATATCGCCAGGTAAATAAAAACCATTAATTTGTTGATTATTATCTGGAGTTGTCACAAAAGTCTTTAATGCTCCCGAATGAATAATATAGAATTTTGTAAAAGGAGTGTTTGCTTTAACTATAATTTCATCTTTGGCATAAGATATTTTTCGGTCTAATATGTTGCCTAACTTATTGTTGTATAATATAGGAATACAAAGAGATCCGATACTACATAATTCACATGGAACGGAATAACTTTTTGAACGTAATAATGTCTTAAAAATGTTTTGCATATTAATGGAAAAAAATGATCATAGTTTATTAATTGATTAGGTTATCATATTTTATAAATAAAACAAAAATTACTCATAATTATTTATTTCATCAGAAATATATCCAAACATATTATTTAACATAATATACATTATGCGCATCACGATAAACGTACGTGAATTCTGTAGATACAAACCATAAAGTCATGCCGTCAATTTAAATTAAGCTACCAAACCCACTAACCCTATAATTAATCTGAAAATTAATAATATATTAACAATAAAATTAATGTATTATAATAATGTATATTATGTTAAATAATATGTTTGGATATATTTTGATTTTATAGCTATAATTTCATTCGGTATTCTAATTTTTTTCCATAAAAATAACATCGCTACCAGGAAGTGGCATTTTTAGAATGTGTTTTTTGATTTGACCCCAAACTTGCATTTCACAAGCTTTACAATTAAACTTTAAAAGTAATTCTTCATTATTTTGAATCAATTTCATTGGTGTAACTTTGGTTTTAACTCCCTGAATCCCTTTTGCTTGTTTTGGACACAAATTAAATGCAAATCGTAAGCAATGTTTCGTTATCATTAATGGTGCATCATCTTTAACTTCATGAGCTTCATAGGCACTTTCGATTAATTCAACTCCATGTTGTGTATAAAATTCTCTTGCTTTATGATTATAAACGTTGGCTAAAAAGCTTAAATGATTTTCAGGATAAATTGGAGCTGGCTTCTGTTCAGGTTTACGTTTTTGGGGATGATAATTCGCTAATCTTGTGGCAGTCAATTTATCAATAGCATCCCGTCTAAATTGGTTTAATTGGCTACTTGGAATGAAATAAATTTTCGATAGATTTACATCAAAATCAGTTAAATAATATATAGATTGACCTAGTTTAGATAAATTATCTCTAATATTTAATAATGATTTATCTGGTTGTTCTGCAAGATCGAATGAGCCCGTTAGTTTTAATTTAACACAAATTCCCTCTTCGCTTTTTGCTTTTAGCTCAATACCATTTTCGATATCATATAGTTCAAATGACACACCAATTCTGCGGTTACTTGATTCTTTTAATAAATTTTGTTGCCACATGTGATCGAGATTTCGATTAACCACATAAGGTAATTTAACTGAAAAAAGTGGTTTAGGGATTTCATTTGGATAAATTCGGTATTGATTGACCGAAAGCTTTTCTACTTTATTGGCTCTGAATCCAAAAATCTCTCGTTTTATCAGTACATTTAAACCATCTCCGTTAGTTAACATTTTCTCGGATTTAATATCGATGGTTTTAGGAGTAATTTTGGTTATCTCTCCAATTTGCAAGCCGATAAATTTAGGTGAATTAAAAGCGCCTATATTCGGTTTTCTTCCGTGCAGAAAATAATCTGTACTTCCTCGATGAAATGTTCGGTTAGGATCTGGTGTAAAAAAGTGTTCTGTTCTACCACTTGATGCTGGTTGTAGATCCGGAGATTGGGTTAAAATATTATCTAATTTTTGACGATAAAAAGCGGTAATATTTTTGACATAACTTAAATCTTTGTAACGTCCTTCTATTTTGAAAGATCTCACACCGGCTTGAATTAAATCACTCAAATTATCTGATTGATTATTATCTTTCATTGATAATAAATGTTTATCGTAAGCAACAATACGACCTTGATCGTCTTTTAAGGTGAAAGGAAGCCGACAAGCTTGTGAACAATCTCCCCGATTCGCACTACGCCCTGTTTGTGCATGAGAGATATAACACTGTCCTGAAAAAGCCACACAAAGCGCACCATGTATAAAAAACTCTATTTTTGCATCAATCTGCTCATTAATTTTGGTTATCTCAGCTAAATTAAGTTCACGAGCCAATACTATTTGTGAAAAACCAACATCAGACAAGAATTTGGCTTTTTCAGGTGTTCTAATATCCATTTGAGTGCTAGCATGCAAATCTATCGGGGGAATATCCAGATTTAAAATACCCATATCTTGCACAATTAACGCATCAATACCCACATCATAAAACTGCCATATTAGTTGTCTTGCTGGTTCAAGTTCATTATCGTGAAGTATGGTGTTTAAGGTCACAAAAACTTTCGCATAATAACGATGAGCAAACTCAACTAATTGGGCAATATCACTTACCGAATTTCCGGCATTATGCCTAGCACCAAAGTTTGGTCCACCAATGTATACAGCATCAGCACCATGTAATATCGCCTGCTTTGCAATTTCGATATTTTTGGCTGGGCTAAGTAATTCTAATTTATTATTGGAGCAATTGTATGGTGGCATTATAAACTCTTTTAAGATATAACTAATTGATAGTTTGATCTTTATTTGACAATTATTATTGTTAATTGAATAATAATTGTCAAAATTTTCAGGAAAACAATACGTTTTATTCTAAAATATATATTAGTTTTGGTAAGTTCTATTTCGTAACGCTTCTATACGTTTTTCTAATGGTGGATGAGACATAAATAATTCGGAAAATTTCGCTTTTTTTGCACCATTAATACAGAATGCTAAGATGGAAGCATCTTCATGAGGTTCATAGCTGGTTTTTAGTTTTTCTAAAGCTGCAATCATTTTTGTACTACCAACTAATTTAGCAGAACCAGCATCTGCGTGAAATTCTCGATAACGAGAGAACCACATAGCTATAAGGCTTGCTAAAATACCAAATACTGTTTCAAAAACCATAACTATCAAGAAATATGCTAATTGTGATAAACCGCGATTACGATCATCCAATGCTTGGGCTACAACAGATGCTAAAATTCGAGAAATAAAAATAACGAAAGTATTAAGCACACCTTGTAATAAGGTCATTGTAACCATATCACCATTAGCAATATGGCTCATTTCATGACCAATTACCGCTTCAGCTTCATCTTGAGTCATAGTATTTAATAAACCAGAACTCACAGCAACAAGTGACCTATTTTTAGTAGCGCCAGTTGCAAAAGCATTAACGTCTTGAGCATCATAAATAGCAACATCAGGCATTTTTATATTAAGATCCGCCGACAACCGACGAACTACATCAAATAGCCATTGTTCTTGGTTATTACTAGGTTGAGTAATAATTTGTCCACCTACTGATCTTAAAGCCATTCTCTTAGATAAAAGAAGAGATATAAACGATCCTCCAAAACCAAATATTGCCGCAAAAATAAGTAAACCTATCGTACTATGTGAATCAACACCTAAAATACTTAGGATAATTCCAAATACAAACATAACTGCTAAGTTAGTTAGAATAAACAACCCTACTCGCATCATAATTTTTCTCTCTTTCGGTATATATCAATTTTTGAATAATTAAATGAAATCATAATATTTCGATTAAAAGTACACAATGTATATAATCGCAAAAATAAATCATAGATACAACTATAAATATAAGTATATTTTAAGATTAAATGACACTTGTTGATTTATTAAACACAATCGAAATAATATTTAGATAATCACTGAAAGGCTTGGAGGAGACTCTATCAGCCACATCCCACACACATACTTTTCACTTTGGCTGCTTCCTTCCGGACCTGACCTGATGAGCAAAAAAATGTTGCAAGAGGACCCATAGAGACTCCATTGAGGAGGAGATATTATGCTTTATTTAAGGAATTAACACAACTATTTTTTTAAAAGGAACTTAGCCTTTCTAGTATCACCAATAAAAGAAAGGCTATTACATTGAGTAATGTGCAATATAACCTTAGTAATTTAGATAACTAAGTTCTTTTCTACACGTTCTCTAAATTTTATTCCAGGTCTAAATGTAACAACGCGACGAGCTGAAATATCTACACTTTCACCTGTTTTTGGATTACGCCCAGGACGTGAGTTTTTATCACGCACTGCAAAATTACCAAATCCAGATAGCTTTACTGGCTCCCCTTTTTCTAAAGCCACACGAATCTCTTCAAAAAAGAGTTCAACAAGGACTTTAGCTTCTTGACGATCAATGTTAAATTTTTCGGCAAGACGATCTGCAATATCTGCTTTAGTTAATGTCATATTATTATTCTCTTAATAGGGCTTTAAAACGATTTTGTAAAGCAATGACGCACTTGCTTACAATGTTTGTTATATCTTCTTCTTCAAGTGTACGCGATTTATCTTGCAAAATCAAACTGATAGCAAGACTTTTTTGATCTTCTTTGATATTTTCACCTGTATAAACATCAAAAAGATTAACCTTTATAAGTTGCTCACCACCTGCTTTTCTACACTCTGATATAATATCTGCTGCAGGTGTTGTCTTTGAAACAATAATAGCAATATCTCGTTTATTAGACGGATATTTCGATAATTCATGAGCAACTGGTACTCTTTTTTGACTAATTTTAGCTAAATTTATTTCAAAAACAAGCGTTTTACTATTTAAAGATAATTTTTTTTCAATTTCTGGATGTAAGACTCCCAAATAGCCTATTAGCTCTTCATTTAAACAAATCGCTGCACTTTGTCCTGGATGCAAGGCCGAGAGCTTGGATCTTTTAAACTGCACTTGCTCGGTACACCCTAAAAGAGAAAAAATTGTCTCAAGGTCACCTTTAATATCGTAAAAATCCACATTATTTTTGGGAAGCTGCCAATGTTCTTCATATAAGCTACCTGAAACAACACCCGACAACATTAGTTCTTGTCGTACACCAAATTCACAGTTTTCATCAGGTATGAAACGCAAACCAGTTTCAAATAATCGGATACGTGTTTGTTGACGATTTTGATTATATAAAACAGCATCTAATAACCCTGACCATAGTGATAAACGCATAGCTGACATTTCACTTGAAATCGGATTAGGTAGCTTGATTCCAAGCTGTTCAGGATGAAGGATTTGCTGAACTTTTGGATCAACAAAGCTATATGTAACGGCTTCTTGATACCCTTTATCAACCAATAAGTCTTTTACTCTTCGTAATGATATTTGACTTTCTGGTTTTGGTTTCATCACTGATTCAATTTTCAGGTTAGCATTTGGGATATTGTTGTATCCGTAAATTCGAGCTACTTCTTCAACTAGATCTTCTTCAATTTGTAAATCAAAACGCCAACTTGGTGATTTTACAACCCACACATTGTCTTTGTATTCAACTTCACAACCGAGTCTAACTAAAATATCAGTGATCTTTTGTGTTTCGATTGCATAACCAATAATACGATCAATTTTATTGCGACGTAACTGGATAGTTGCTTGTACAGGAAGTTCTTCTTTATGTGTTACATCAATAATTGGACCAGCTTTACCACCACAGATATCAATTAATAATTTGCTAGCTCGTTCCATTGCTACAAATTGCAGAGATGGGTCAACTCCACGCTCATAGCGGTGTGATGCTTCTGTATGTAAACCATATTCACGAGCTTTACCTGTTATTGCTAATGGATTAAAAAACGCAGATTCAAGAAACACATCTTTAGTAGATTGCGTTACACCTGATTTTTCACCACCCATAATTCCTGCTAATGCTAAGATTTTTTGGTGATCGGCAATAACTAAGGTTTTATCATTAAGTTTAACTTCATTACCATTAAGTAAAACAAGTTTCTCCTCTTTTTGGGCATAACGAACAATAATACCCTTCTCTATTTCAGCCAAATCGAACGCATGCATTGGATGACCAAGTTCTAATAATACATAGTTGGTAATATCAACGATTGCATCAATAGAGCGGATTCCACCACGGCGTAGTTTTTCTTTCATCCATAATGGCGTTGCGGCATTAACGTTGATGTCTTTAATTACACGACCTAAATAACGTGGTGCTGCTTTCGGTTCATCTACCTGGATTGGTAATGTATCATTAATTGTTGCAGACACACTGTCAACTTTTAGTTCTTTCATAGTAATATTGTTAACTGCAGAAATATCTCTGGCAATGCCAACAGTTCCAAAACAATCCGCTCGATTTGGTGTAACACTAATATCTATTATAACGTCATTAAGATTTAAATATTCACGAATATCCATGCCTAAAGGTGCATCATCTGGTAACTCAATGATCCCATTATGATCATCTGAAATTCCCAATTCAGAATAAGAACAAAGCATTCCTTCTGAAAGTTCGCCTCGTAATTTAGCCGCTTTAATTTTAAAATCGCCAGGTAATACTGCCCCCACTGTTGCACAAGCAACAGTTAAACCTTGACGGCAATTTGGCGCACCACAAACAATATCAAGTAATTCGGCTTTACCTATATCAACTTTTGTTACGCGAAGTTTATCTGCATTCGGATGTTGCATACATTCAACAATTTTACCAACAACTACTCCAGTAAAATCGCCCGCTACTTTTTCGACATCCTCGACTTCTAAACCAGCCATTGTCAATTGATTGGCAAGCGTTTCGCTACTAATTTCTGGATTGATCCATTCACGTAGCCAATTTTCACTAAATTTCATGTTTTGATCTCCAGAATTAATTAAATTGCTTTAAGAAACGTAAGTCATTTTCAAAAAAAGAACGCAAATCAGTGACGCCGTAACGTAGCATGGTTAATCGCTCTATACCCATACCAAAAGCAAAACCACTATAGATTTCAGGATCAATGCCCACATTACGTAATACATTAGGATGTACCATTCCGCAACCTAACACTTCTAACCATTTACCGTTTTTAGCTTTAATATCAACTTCAGCTGAAGGTTCTGTAAATGGGAAATAGGCTGGTCTAAAACGAATTTCCATATTATCTTCAAAAAAACAATGAAGAAAATCGTGTAATAACCCTTTTAAATGTGTAAAGCTGATATCCTTATCAACCAGTAAACCTTCCATTTGGTGGAACATAGGCGTATGAGTCTGATCATAATCATTGCGATAAGTTCTACCTGGTGCAATGATTCGGATTGGCGGTTTTTGGTTTTCCATGGTGCGAATTTGCACAGTTGACGTCTGTGTTCTTAATAATCGTTTTGCATCAAACCAAAATGTATCGTGATCAGCACGTGCAGGATGATGAGCCGGAATATTCAGTGCATCAAAATTATGGTAGTCATCTTCAATTTCTGGACCAGTTTCAACAACAAAACCTAACTCACCAAAAAAATCGACTAATCGATTGATTGTTTTGGTTACTGGGTGTAATCCACCTAATTCGAGTGTTTTACCTGGCAAAGTGATATCTATTGTTTCGTTTGCCAGCTTTACATCAAGAGCCTGACGCTCTAAAAGATTGCGCCTTTGATTTAATATTTCAATGACATCTTGTTTTGCATCATTGATTTTTTGACCGACAGCTGGACGTTCATCGGCAGGAACATCACGTAATGAAGCCATTTGCACTGTAAAATAGCCTTTTTTACCAAAATATTCCACACGAATTTGTTCGATCGTATTAATGTCATTAGCACTTTCAATAGCGGATTTGGCATTATTAACCAGTTCAACTAATTGAGACATACAGTTCTCCTGCTTATTGTTCATTGCATAAAAAAAGCCTCTTTTGAGGCTTTTATAATCATTTTTCGTTTTTTCTTTGCCTCACGAATTTGTATTGCAACAGAAACCAAAAAAGAAACGAAAAATAGCTATGTTCATAATTAAAATTTACTCTCTAAAAATATCAAAATTAGAATGATAAAAGCCGAGGTAACTCGGCTTTTATCAAGTTATTATAGTGCTGCTTTTGCTTTTTCAACTAATGCAGCAAATGCATTTTTGTCAAATACAGCAATGTCAGCAAGGATCTTACGATCAATTTCAATTGATGCTTTCTTTAAACCATTGATAAAACGGCTATAAGAAAGACCACATTGACGAGCTGCAGCATTAATACGAACAATCCATAATTGACGGAATTGGCGTTTACGTTGACGACGGTCACGGTAAGCATATTGTCCAGCTTTAATTACAGCTTGGAAAGCAACACGATATACACGTGAACGAGCTCCATAATAACCTTTTGCTTGTTTTAAAATTTTCTTGTGACGTGCACGAGCAATAACACCACGTTTAACACGAGCCATAAACTATATCCTCTAAATAATTAACCATGAATTAAGCGTATGGAACACACGCAGTAACTAAACCTAAATCGCCTTTTGACACAGTTGTCAAACCACGTAAATGACGTTTACGTTTAGTTGATTTTTTAGTTAGGATATGACTCTTGTTAGCTTGCTTATGCTTAAAGCCACCAGAAGCTGTTTTTTTAAAGCGCTTTGCTGCGCCTCTTACAGTTTTAATTTTAGGCATTTTATTAATTTCCACTTCGCATTGTTAATAACAACAAAATAATGGTGTAATTTTCAATAAATCAAAAACTAGCTTGTAAAACCATTATTTCTTCTTCGGCGCAAGCACCATAATCATTTGCCGACCTTCAATCTTAGTTGGATAAGACTCAATGATCGCCAAATCAGCTAAGTCTTCTTTAATACGATCAAGCATTTCAGAACCTAACTGTTGGTGAGCCATTTCACGACCACGAAAACGTAATGTGACTTTAGCTTTATCGCCATCTTCAAGAAAGCGAATCAGGCTGCGGAGTTTTACCTGATAGTCGCCTTCGTCTGTACCAGGTCGGAACTTAATTTCCTTAACCTGAACAACCTTTTGCTTTTTCTTCTGCTCTTTTGTTGCTTTACTCTTTTCATAGAGGAACTTGCCATAATCCATAATTCGACAAACAGGTGGCTCTGCATTAGGGCTTATTTCAACTAAATCTAACGTTGCTTCTTCCGCTTGTTTTAAAGCTTCATCTAAGCTTACTATACCGAGCTGTTCACCATCGACGCCGGTTAATCTCACCTCACGAGCAGTAATTTCATCGTTGATCTTATGTGCTCGTGTTGACTGAATTCGTTTACTGACTTTAATATCTCATTCCTCCAAATTAATTTATCATTAATTCATTTGTTCTAATGAACGACTATGAATTTCGTTAAGCAACAATTCTATAACATGTTTCACTTCAAAGCTACCAAGATCTTTACCTTGGCGAGTTCGAACTGAAATTGTTCCTGATTCCATTTCTTTGTCTCCACAAACAAACATATAAGGAACACGTTTAAGAGTATGCTCGCGAATTTTAAACCCTATTTTCTCATTTCTCAAGTCCGCTTTTGCTCTAATGCCAACTTTTTGTAGTTGCGCGGTTAATTGTTTTGCATATTCAGCTTGATTATCGGTAATATTAATTACTGCAACTTGCAATGGAGCAAGCCATGTAGGGAAAAATCCTGCGCAGTTTTCTGTTAAGATTCCCATAAAGCGCTCCATTGAACCTAAAATGGCTCTATGAATCATAACAGGAACATGACGTTCGTTGTCTTCACCAACATAAGTTGCATCTAAACGTTCTGGTAGCATAAAGTCTAGTTGAACAGTACCACATTGCCATGCACGTCCTAAACAGTCATGTAGAGTAAACTCGATTTTTGGTCCATAAAAGGCACCCTCACCTGGTAGGTATTCAAAATCAATACCATTTTCAGTTAAACATTCGGCCAAATCTTTTTCAGCAAGATCCCATGTTTCATCTTTACCGATTCGTTTTTCTGGACGAGTGGATAACTTAACAGTAATATCTGTAAAACCGAAAGTGCTATAAGTATCATAAACCATTTTGATACAGCTATTAACTTCACTGCGAATTTGACTTTCAGTACAAAAAATATGTGCATCATCTTGGGTAAAACCTCGAACACGCATCAATCCGTGTAAAGATCCAGATGGCTCGTTTCGATGACAACTACCAAATTCCGCCATACGTAATGGTAAATCACGATAAGATTTTAAACCTTGATTAAAAATCTGTACGTGCCCTGGACAGTTCATTGGCTTAATACAATATTCACGATTTTCAGATGAAGTGACAAACATTAACTCTTTATAATTACCCCAATGCCCTGTTTTTTCCCACAAAACACGATCCATCATAAACGGACCTTTTACTTCTTGATAATCGTACTCTTTTAATTTAGTGCGAACAAAAACCTCAAGTTCACGGAAGATAATCCATCCATCATTATGCCAAAACACCATACCGGGGGCTTCTTCTTGCATATGATAAAGATCAAGCTGTTTACCTATTTTACGGTGATCACGTTTAGCCGCTTCTTCTAAAAATTGTAAATAGCTATCAAGTTGTTTTTTATGTGCCCATGCTGTTCCATAAATACGTTGTAACATTTTATTATCACTGTTACCACGCCAATAAGCACCTGCAACTTTTTGCAACTTAAAATGGTGGCAAAAACGCATATTAGGTACATGCGGTCCACGACACATATCAATATATTCTTCGTGGTGATAAAGTGCTGGTTTTGAATCTTTAGGGATATTCTCATCCAAAATCGCAATTTTATATGGTTCACGTCGCTCCCAAAATATTTCTCTAGCTCGTTCCCAACTAACGACTTCTTTTTTTACTTCATAATCTTTTTTAGCCAATTCATGCATGCGTTTTTCTAATGCATCAAGATCTTCCTGCGTTAATGAGTGATCTAAATCAACGTCATAATAAAAGCCATTATCAATGGTTGGACCGATTGCCATTTGTGTATCAGGCCATAATTGCTTAATCGCATGACCTAATAAATGCGCGCAAGAATGACGTATAATTTCAAGTCCATCTTCGTCTTTAGTAGTAATGATGGCTAATGTTGCATCTTGCTCAATGATATCAGAGGCATCTTTACGCTCACCATTTACACGTCCAGCTATACAAGCTTTTGCAAGTCCTGCTCCTATACTTTGTGCAACTTCTAAAACGGTAACGGGTTTATCAAATTGGCGTTGATTTCCATCAGGAAGAGTAATAATTGGCATAATAAATCCTTATAACAGTGGTGCGCCACACGAAAGCGCACTTGCGTCGTATATAAAAAATAGACCAAATATACTACCACTTATCATCAGAATTTTGAATAGAAAAAATAACTATCATATTACTCTAAATAAATTTAGAAAATAAATTAAAAGGCATATTCACCTCAAACATCTTACAAAATAAATAGTTGCTTTTTAAAATAATAGTTATAATTATTATTTATTAATAATATAACTGTCATGGATATTTGGATTGATGCTGATGCATGCCCTTCTCCAATTAAAGAAATTTTATATCGTGTGGCTAATCGCAAAGCAATTAATACAATATTAGTTGCTAACCAACGATTAACAATTCCTTTATCTCCTTATATTAAACTTTTACAAGTCGAAAAAGGATTTGATGTTGCAGACAATAAAATTATTGAGTTAGTCAAAACAAATGATTTAGTTATTACGTCTGACATTCCTCTTGCATCAGAGGTTTTAAATAAAGGAGCTTTAGTCCTCACGCCACGAGGAGAACAATACACACTTGATACAATTAAAGAACGATTAACTATGCGAGATTTTATGGAAACGATGCGAGCTAGCGGAATACAGTCTAAAGGCCCAACTACGTTTTCCAGCAAAGACCGAGAAAAATTTGCTAATCAACTTGATATGTTACTTAATCAATCATCAAAAAAAATTTGATAATCTGTTACAACCAAGACACAAAATTAGCAAAACTAAATTTTTAAAAATAGTTCTCTGCTTTTAAATGGTTTTGATCCTATATAAGGTTTTAACGCCATTCTGGTAAATCGTTTAGCTGCTTTTAATGTATTGTCATTATCAAATTGACGTTTTCCTAAAGCTAAAACTTGCTCACCTGTAAAACTAGTACTATTTTGCAATAAACTACTCATAAACCCTTTTTCTGATTGATATTGATAATACATAGATTCAACAACATCATTACCAGTAACATAACAATGAAAAAAATCAATGTGATAACCTAAATTTTCTAATAACGATAATTCAAATGTACGCAATACATTTTCAGCAGGTAATTGTTGAGCTAATTGTTGTAAACTTTTTAAATAGTCATCAAAAAGAGTTGGTATTTCAGTTTCTGCAACTAAAACTCGATGCAATAGTTCATTTAAATAAAATGCGCTATATAAGAAAACAGATACCAACGGTAATGTAAGTGACATAGCCTCAACTTGCCGCAATATTTTTATTTCACTTTGACCCGAGTATTGTACAATGAGTGGAGTAAATGGTTGTAACATGCCTTTCAATGCTGAACCCTTTCTTTTAGCCCCTTTGGCTAATACTGTTATCTTTCCGACATTTTCAACAAAAAGATCGGCTAATAAACTGCTTTCTGTATAAGATCTGGTATGTAGTATAAATGCTCTTTGCCAATTTTCCATTCAAAATGCCTTTTAATTACATCATTATTTTTTGATTAATAATTGCATTTGACCAAAATTTAAATAATTCTATGAAATTTTCACCTGAAATTTAACTAAAGATCCGATATAATCAATGCAAACAATAGGATTATAGGATAAATAAAAGACAAGCTATGGAACTTTTTTCAATAATTTTACTTCTAGTGTTAATTGTATCACTTTCTGGTGTCGTTGTTAAAATGTTACCAATTCAAATTCCACTACCTCTAATGCAAATATTATTAGGTTGCATATTGGCGGCATTTAATGTTTATGTAGAATTTGATCCAAAGCTATTTCTTGTTTTATTTATTCCTCCTTTACTTTTTGCTGATGGACGCAAAACATCAGTAAAAGACTTTATATACAATGGTAGAGAAATTGTCGGATTGGCTTTAGTTTTAGTTGTTATCTCTATTATAGCATTAGGTTATATTCTACATTGGATATTACCAAATGTTGAATTAGCTGCAGGTTTAGCTTTAGCTGCAGTATTATCTCCAACCGATGCGGTTGCATTAAGTGGAATTGTTGGTAAAGGCCGTATCGAAAAAGAAAAAATGGAAATCATTGAAGGTGAAGCATTAATGAATGATGCTTCAGGTTTGGTGTCTTTGAATTTTGCTATTGCTATTGCAGTTGGTGATGCAGTATTTAACATCTTTGATATTAGCGTACAATTTTTTATAGTTGCTATTGGTGGCTTGGCTATTGGCGTTTTATTTACTTGGTTATATGCACGTATTTTGCGTAAAATAAATCAGCTGACTCACAATGACCCTGCAATCCAAATCGTATTATTATTCTTACTTCCGTTTGCTGCTTATATTATTGCTGAGGAATGTCATTGTTCTGGTATTTTGGCTGCAGTAAGTGCAGGTATGACGGTCAATCATTCTGGTATGATGCGAAATGCTCCTTTAACTGCGCGTTTACAATCAGATAGCACATGGTCAATGTTAACGTTTGTCTTTAATGGTTTTGTATTCGTTTTATTAGGTATTCAGTTACCAAGTATTCTTAACAATACTTTTGCTGAAAACCAGATCGACACCTCGATTGAAGTATGGCAATTATGTTTAATTGTTCTATTCGTTTTTGCTGTATTGATGGGAACTCGATTTGCTTGGTTATGGGCGATGAAACATATGCCTACAATGCCATTTGGAACCAAAAGACCTCTTGCATTCAGATCCTATTCAAACCGAGACCTACTTATTTCAACATTTGCAGGAGTTCGAGGTGCCATCACTTTAGCTGGTGTATTGTCTATTCCAATGACAATTAGTGGTCGTTATCAACTTGTTTTTATTGCTGCAGGTATTATTTTAATTTCATTGATTGTTGCAGTGATCATATTACCTATCTTATTACGAGGTAGTGTTATTTTAGATAATTCAGAACAAACAAATGAAATTTTAACTGTAAAAGGTCATATGGCTGAAGAGGCAATTGTAAGCCTGGAAAAAATGCAAAATAATTTGTTGCAAGAAACAGCTGAAGACCGAGTAGATCAAGAAATTATTCATGAAGTCGGCTCACGTGTTATCGGTTCGCTAAGACGTAGAACCGGCCTTAAAGATTTAGAACAAAAAGCTCTTGAAGCAGAAAATCTAGAAAGACGTATGCGTTTAGTTGCTATAGGTGCAGAACGTACTGCTCTTTTACAAATGAAAGTTCGTAATGAGGTTAGTGAAGAGGTTTTTGAGCATTTGAATACTGACTTAGATATTTATGAAAAAATGATTTCTGGGGATGCATAAATGATTGGAGCAAAAAGCCAAATTTTAAACAAGATTCATTCACAGTTTGTCAATAATGCGCCCCATGTTTTGGGGCTTACCTTACGATGCATTCCTTTTAGTATCAAAAAACAAGCCATAGAACAATTATTACAGCTACAATTTGAACATTCTCTAGAGGATGGTGATCTTGATTTTTTAGAAAATCGTTGGCTTAAAATTGAAGTTACTGATCTAGGGCTTATCTGGTTTGTAAGTTTGATTGAAAATAAATTAGTTGTTAGCCGGGAAGAAATTGCTGATGTGAGCTTTATCGGTAATGCTAATGATTTAATTATGATAGCAACTAGACGTCAAGATCCCGATACCTTATTTTTTCAACGCCGCTTAATTGTTGAAGGAGATACTGAGTTGGGCCTTTATGTTAAAAACCTTATGGACTCAATCGAATTAGAAACCATGCCCAAATTTTTGAGACTAACACTTGAAAAACTGGCCAATATTATCGAAAGCGCACCTACCAACTAATAAAAAATAAATAAAGTAAGGTCTTCTAGAGTCCAATATTCAGGTAAAATCTTCTCAGTACCATATCTGTGTTCAAGAATAAACATAACAGCGTCGGGAATAGAATAAAACAATACGAGCAAAATGACACAATGAAAAACGATCAAGAACAACAGACTTTTTACTTCCATGATTATGAAACTTTTGGCGTTAACCCTTCTTTAGATAGGCCTGCACAGTTCGCTGGAGTTCGAACTGATAAAGATTTTAATATTATTGAAGAACCACTAGTTATATATTGTTCACAAGCTCAAGATTATTTACCTAGTCCAGAAGCCGTACTAATTACAGGAATTACCCCGCAAGAAGCCAATAAAAAGGGTGTTTGTGAAGCAGAATTTACTCGCCTAATTCATCAAGCTTTTAGCGAACCAAATACATGTATTCTTGGCTATAACAATATTCGTTTTGATGATGAAGTTACTCGTAATATTTTATATCGTAATTTTTATGATCCTTACGCCTATAGCTGGAAAAATGGAAATTCCAGATGGGATCTTCTTGATGTAGTTCGAGCTTGTTATGCACTAAGACCAGAAGGAATTAATTGGCCAATCAATGATGAAAATCTACCCAGCTTTCGTTTAGAACATTTATCAAAAGAAAATAATATTGAGCACGAACATGCGCATGACGCGATGTCTGATGTTTATGCAACTATTGCAATAGCCAAATTAATAAAAGAAAAACAACCTAAACTTTTTAATTATTTTTTTACATTACGCAATAAAAATAAAGTAGCAGAACTTATTGATACCCTTAATATGACACCCATTGTTCACGTATCGGGTATGCTTGGTAGCTATCGTGGTAATATGTCATTAGTTTGCCCTATTGCTTGGCATCCATTACAAAATAATGCCGTAATTGTTTGTGATTTAACTGGTGATATCAATTCTATTATTGATTTGCCTGTAGAAAGAATTAAAGAAAAGCTTTATACCAAAACAGAAGATCTTGAGCTGAATGAATCACGAATTCCTTTAAAACTAATTCATATTAATAAATGCCCTATTGTTGCCCCAATAAAAACACTATTACCTGAAAATGCCAAAAGGTTTAATATTGATATAAGCCACTGCTTAATCAAGCAACAAAAATTAT
Organism: Gilliamella sp. X-46; assembly: GCF_057063525.1. Lineage (NCBI taxonomy): Bacteria > Pseudomonadati > Pseudomonadota > Gammaproteobacteria > Orbales > Orbaceae > Gilliamella > Gilliamella sp. X-46. The sequence continues at coordinate 147,372 of NZ_JBXSQH010000001.1, forward strand.
TGCAGAATCAAAAAATATTACAAAATAAAATGAGAGAATTATTCACAATAGATGATAATTACTCGCCTCATCCCGATGTTGATGCTCAAATATATGCTGGATTTTTAAACAAACAAGATAATTTACGTTGTGAAACAATCCGAACAACACCTGTTAATTTATTAGATACTTTATCACTAACGTTTGATGATCCTCGTTTAGCAAACCTATTTTTTAGATACAAAGCACGGAATTACCCACAAACATTAACAGAGCAAGAACAAATAATCTGGTTAGATTATTGTCGTGACAAACTTAATACATCAAAAGTACAAGATTACTTATTAACATTAGAAAAACTTGCCGAAACTTATATTCAACACCCAAAAAAATTAGCAATAATTAAAGAACTTTATAACTATTGCCATTATTTAGTTGGATAATTAATTTTAGCGGGCGTATTATATGGGCAAATTTAGTTTACCCTAACGTAAGCATAATAATCATAATTAAAGATTAAGATAATTAGCATTTACATAATGAAACATTTTTTAGCTAAGCACGCTACAATCAAACATCGACTTTATTCTTTCTACTATACTGCTTTTAGTTATGGTCGAGGTTTGCTCGTTTTAACTCTCTGTTTATGGGCGGGTAATATAATTTCTAAATTATTACCGATAATGATTCCTGGTAGTATTATTGGACTACTAATTCTATTTTTTTTACTGGCTTTTCAGTTAATACCCACTTGTTGGATTAAAAATAGTTGTAATCTTTTTATGCGCTATATGACATTGCTTTTTGTCCCTGCTGCAATGGGTATTATGGATAATTATTCACTTTTATTGCAAAATTGGATTCCAATTATATTTGGCTGTGTTGTAGGTACTCTTATCGTATTGCTTTTTACTGCTTTTTTAACAGAACATTTTCATAAAACAGTCCCACAAAATTCAATTGAATCACAAAAAAATGAGGATAATCAGCCATGATATGGATGCTACCATTAACGCTTTGTGTTTTTCTCATTGTTCGAAGAATGTCGTTTAAAATAAAAAATCCGCTATTTAATCCCTTAGTGATTACGGTTATTGTTTTAATCCCAATTTTGCTAATAACCAAAACAAATTACACAAAATACGTCCATAACGTTCAAATTATTAATGAGTTATTACCTTATTCTGTTGTTGCCTTAGCCTACCCTCTATATGAACTTATTCCACAAATTAAAGCGCGATGGAAATCAATAATGATTATTACGTTTACCGCTTCACTTGCATCAATGATAACTGGTGTTTGTATTGTATTTTGGTTAGGGGGAAATAACGAAATTGCTGCATCAGTATTACCAAAATCAGTTACTACAGCCATTGCGGTCACAATTGCAGGTAGCCAAGGTGGTGTCCCATCAATAGCTGCATTATGTGTAATATTTGTTGGTACACTAGGTGGTATATTTGGGCACCAAATATTAAATTTAGTAAAAATAAAGTCAGCACCTGCAAGAGGATTATCTATTGGCGCTGTATCACATGCAGTCGGTACTGCTCGTTGTATTGAGGTGGATTATAATGAAGGTGCGTATAGTTCGTTATCATTAGTTTTATGTGGCATCATGACATCATTGACAGCTCCATTTTTATTTCCAATAATGGTATTTATTTTTAACTGGTTTTAGCATGAAATTAAAAAAGCTTATTGCTTGCATTGCTACTTTTGGCTTGATTTCAATGATTGCAATTGTCAGTTTGGATTATTGGATTAGTTATAAAACTGCGCCTTATATTTACCATGATGAAAACAAACTCCCCTATCGAGCAATTGGTGTTGTACTTGGTACATCAAAATATGTTCGAGGTGGTGGTTTAAATGATTTTTATCGTAATCGCATTGATGGGGCAATTAATCTTTATTGGCAAAATAAAGTTGATTATCTATTATTAAGTGGCGATAACGCTCTTTTAAGTTACAACGAACCCATCACCATGAAAAAGGACTTAGTCAAAGCAGGCATTCCTAGTGACTCAATTGTTTTAGATTATGCAGGGTTCCGTACTTTTGATTCAGTTATTCGAGCCAATAAAGTTTTTGATGCAAATAATTTTACCATCATCACTCAAGAATTTCATTGTGAACGAGCCATTTTTATAGCCCTTGCACAAGGCATACAAGCACAATGTTTCGCCGTACCTTCTCCTAAAAGCATGAAGCTAGTTCGCATTCGTGAAATGTTTGCTCGTGTTGGTGCTTTTATTGATCTTTACGTTCTAAAAAAAGAACCGAAATACCTTGGCCCTGTAATTCCTATTCTTTCTACTGCTCAATAAATATTTTTAAGAAAGTTGCATTTAAGTATAAAAACAAAGCAAAAAAGTTGATAGTCTAAGAAATTAGATTGCATTTTTATGCAAAAAAAAGTAATATTTAATCAATTTTAGAGTCACAGAAAAATTGATAACTAACAATGAATATTGAATTAAACCATATTAACTGTTTTTATGGTAAACATCAGGCCTTAAATGATGTTTCTCTCTGCTATTCACTTGGTGAGACTATTGTATTACTTGGTCAGAGTGGTGCTGGAAAAAGCTCTTTATTAAAAGTTTTTAATTTACTTGAAATACCGACATCAGGACAGATGACTATCGCCAATTCACATTTTGATTTTTCTAAAAAAATCAGTGAATCAACAATTCGTCATCTTCGTAAAAATGTAGGAATGGTATTTCAAAATTACAATTTATGGCCACATTTGACTGTGCTAGAAAACTTGATCGAAGCGCCTTGCCAAGTATTAAAGCTATCTAAAAAAGAAGCTAGCGATAAAGCAATGGCTATTTTAAACAGATTACAAATTGATGATATGGCAAAGCGTTATCCTCTTCATCTTTCAGGCGGTCAACAGCAACGTGTCGCTATTGCTAGAGCATTAATGATGGAACCTCAAATATTATTATTTGATGAGCCAACAGCAGCATTAGATCCTGCGATCACATCACAAATTGCTGAAATTATTAATGAACTTTCTGAAACGGGAATTACACAAATTATTGTTACACATGAAGTCGATTTTGCTCGTAAAGTTGCTTCACAAGTCATTTATATGGAGCACGGTAAAATTATTGAGCAAGGACAACTGGAGTGTTTTACTCATCCTCAAACTGAAGAGTTTAAAGCTTATTTGTCACATTAATTAATTAAAATAAAATTAGGTGGATATATGAAAAAAACGTTACTAGCCATTTTTCTTGCAGGAACAGCGTTTGTAGCTCAAGCAACAGACACTTTAACAATCGGCACAGAAGCAACTTATGCGCCTTTTGAATTTACTAATGAAAAAAATGAAATTATTGGCTTTGATATTGATGTGATTAATAAAATTTGTGATGAGATAAAAGTCTCATGCAAAATTGTCAATCAATCATTTGATGGCTTAATTCCTAGTTTAAAAACTCGTCGAATTGATGCAGCTATAGCTGGAATTGATATTACGCCAGAACGTCAAAAGCAAGTTGATTTTACCAAAATTTATTATGATGATAGCTCAATTCAATTCATTACATTAAAAGATACATTGACTGACCTTGAACAATTAAAAGGTAAAACTGTAGGTGTTCAAAAAGGGACAACTTATCCAAAATATCTAAATGAAAAATTCCCTGATATTAAACAAGTTAGTTACGATAGTTATCAATTTGCTTTTTTAGATTTAAAAGCAAAACGAATTGATGCAATCGTATCAAGTTCAATTGTCGCTGGTGAATGGCTAGGTAAAGATTCTAATATTGTACCATTAAGTGATAAAATCACTGATCATGAATTTTTTGGTGAAGGTTTAGGTATTGCAGTTCGTAAAGGCAATGATCAATTGCTAAATCAATTTAACCAAGCTCTGGATAAACTCAAAGCAAATGGTGAATTAGATGCTATTTATAAAAAATGGTTTAATAAATAATTATTAAACAGTAAAACTCGACTTCGTTATGATCTCGCCGCATGCTTTGCGGCGAGTTTATTTTTTAATTTAACAACGGTTTTTTTATGTCAGACTTTCTAACAAATGGAACAAACTGGATTCTATCTTTGATGGATGGATATATCTTGCCACTAATGCAAGCTACATTAATTACATTATCATTAGCTTTGGTATCGTTAGTTGTAGGAATGTTTTTTGCCTTTATTTTTACTCTATTAGAATCGGCTCCATTCAAACCAGTTGCATGGTTAATGTCTCTGTTTAATTTAACGATTCGAGCTTTACCTGAACTATTAATTGTCGTCGCCATTTATAATGGATTACCCTTATTGCTCATATTATTAAATGATGGATTTACAATTAATTTTTACTTCGCCTTATTCACAATACAACTCGATATTCAAAATTTTAATATTAACCCTTTTTTATGTGGTGTCGCTGCACTTTCACTATTATATGCAGTCTATGCGTCACAAACGCTTCGCGGTGCATTCAAGGCAATTCCCAACGGACAAAGACAAGCTGCCCAAGTACTTGGGCTTAGTAAATCACGCACATTCTTCCGTATTATAATGCCACAAATGTGGCGTCATGCCTTACCTGGATTAAGTAATCAGTGGTTAATTTTGTTAAAAGATACCGCACTGGTTTCGACCATCGCAATTAATGATTTAATGATGCAAACTAAAACCATTATTGCTCGAACAAACCAACCTTTTTTATGGTATATCATCGCAATGATTATTTATCTCATCATCTCTATTTTAAGCAAAAAATTAATATCACGAATTGAAAAACGTTCAACTTATTTTGAACAGCCAACATCAGCAAAAAGTTAATAAGGTCGTATTATGTCTGATAATTTTATTTATTACCTTAAAATCATACTACAAGGTCTACCTAATACTTTAAGCTTAGGTATTTTGGGAATTCTATCGGCTGGATTACTGGCAATCGTCTTAGCATGTTTATTATCATTAAATTCAAATGTATTAACTAAAGTTATTCGTACTTATATTATTCTATTTACGGGTTCACCACTACTTGTCCAACTATTTTTAATTTATTACGGACCTTCGCAATTTAGTGATACGTTGAGTAAAATACCTGCCCTTTATGAACTTATTTCGTCATCTTGGTTTTGTGCATACTTAGCCTTAACACTCAATAGTGCAGCTTATACAACACAAATTTTTTATGGTGCACTAAAATCTTTACCTCAAGGACAATGGCAAGCTTGTCAAGCGCTTGGTATGAATAAAAAACAAACATTAAAAGTTGTCGTGCCATATGCATTAAAGCGAGCTCTTTCAACTTATTCAAATGAAGTCGTTTTCGTGATTAAAGGCACGGCCTTAGTATCAATGATTCAAGTGATGGATATTATGGGGTATAGCAATCAATTAAATGGTGATTACTATGATTTTTCTATTTTTGTGGTTGCAGGGCTAATATACCTCTTGATAAATGGCTTACTGAGCACCATTATGAGAGTTATAGAGAAAAAAGCCCTCACATTCGAAAACTAATATGAACCAATTTGATTCAACATCCTTTTTGAAAACAGTCCCACATAAACCGGGTATTTATCAGATGTTTAATGATAAAGAGACGATTATTTATGTGGGCAAAGCCAAAGATCTCAATAATCGCTTAAAAAGCTATTTTAATAGCAGTAAAAAAACACTAAAAACAGATATGCTTGTTAGCCATATCCATCGTGTTGAATTTACGATTACCAATACTGAAACTGAAGCCCTACTACTTGAACAAACATACATCAAAAAACATCAGCCACGATATAATGTGCTTTTAAAAGATGATAAAAGCTATCCGTTTATAAAACTAAGCAAAGAAAGGCATCCTCAACTATCCCTTTATCGTGGAGCAATTAATCGTAAAAAAGATGAATTTTTTGGTCCCTACCCTAGTGGTTATGCAGTTAAACAGATATTAACACTATTGCAAAAAACGTTTCCAATAAGACAGTGTTTAAATACAACCTATCGAAATCGAACTCGTCCCTGTCTGCAATATCAAATTAAACGTTGCTTAGGTCCTTGTGTGCCAGGTTTAGTCAGTGATGAAGATTATCTAGAGCAAGTTAACTATGTTAGGTTATTTTTATCCGGTCAATCAGATCAAATACTACAAAAAATAACCGAAGATATGCAAAAAGCCAGTAAAGAGCTCAATTTTGAAAAGGCTGCGGTTTTGCGTGATCAACTACAAGCAATAAAACATATTAATGAAAAGCAAGCTATATATAATAATAATGATAATCTTGATGTCATTGGTTTCCATTATGAATCAGGCTTGGCTTGTATATATGTCTTATTTATTCGAAATGGCCAAACCTTTGGACATCGCTCTTATTTTCCTAAAGTGCCATCAAATACCGAACTAGAAGAAGTTATTGAAACCTTTTTGGGACAATTTTATTTGCAAGGCAATCAAAATAGAAATATCCCTAAAAAGATTTTACTTAATTTTTCGTTGTCTGATAAACAACCAATGGAAGAGACACTGTCACTTATTGCTGATCATCAAGTTAAACTGGTTGATGAACCCAAAGGTGATAATCTTAAATTACTCAATATCGCAACCGTGAATGCTCAAACTGGGGTTAAAAATAAACTACTAGCAAACTCAACTATTAAACAACGTTACGATGCATTGAAAGCCTTTTTGGGGATTGACAAAATTAATCGAATGGAATGTTTTGATATCAGCCATTTTATGGGTAAAAATACCATTGCATCTTGTGTCGTTTTTGATGATAAGGGACCGGTTAAATCTGAGTTTCGACGCTACAATATTACCGGTATTACACCTGGTGACGATTATGCAGCAATGGAACAAGTATTAACTCGCCGTTACAGTAAAAAAGAGCTACCAACTGAAAAAGTGCCTGATATTATTTTTATAGATGGCGGTAAAGGACAACTTAACCAAGCTCTACAAGTATTTGAACAATTGGATGTCAATTGGAACAAAAATCACCCTATTTTAATTGGTGTAGCTAAAGGCGCTGAGCGTAAAGAAGGATTAGAAACACTATTTTTTGAAGCTCATGGCACGGGATATTACCTTGATGACCATTCCCCTGCACTATTGCTTATTCAACAAATTAGAAATGCATCACATGATCATGCTATCGTAGGTCAGCGTAAAAAAGGGACAAAGCAACTTACTGACAGTGCATTAGAGCATATTGAAGGCATTGGTGCCAAAAGACGTCAAGCGCTACTCAAACATTTTGGCGGATTAAGAGAGTTAAAAAGTGCCAGTATTGACGAAATAGCTCAAGTCCAAGGTATATCAAAATCATTAGCTGAAAAAATTTATCTAAATTTACAACAATAACACATTGAAAAAATAACATATTTCAGGCAACATAACCATTAAGAAAAGACTGTTTTTTATCAATCTCTAATGCATTGATTAATAAAATAAAAAAAAGAGTTTATGTCACATGAAAATTAATTTTCCAACAGCCTTAACACTATTTCGAGTTATTTTAATCCCTTTTTTTGTGTTGGCATTTTATTTGTTTCCCTATAAATGGTCTGGTTTTTTTTCTGCATTGATTTTTTTAATTGCTGCCGTGACTGATGTATTAGATGGTTATCTTGCCCGTCGCTTAGGTCAAACAACTAAGTTTGGCGCATTTTTAGATCCAGTCGCCGACAAAATCATGGTAACAATTGCACTAGTTTTAATTACCCAATATTACCAAGCATGGTGGATCTCAATTCCAGCAATTATTATCGTTTCGCGCGAAATTATAGTATCGGCCTTACGCGAATGGATGGCTGAAATCGGCAAACGCAACAATGTAGCCGTTTCGTCAATTGGTAAAATCAAAACGATAGCACAAATGACAGCGCTAACTTGGCTACTTTGGCGCCCTTGTGACATTGTTATTTACGCAGGTCTTGCAGCGTTGTTTATTGCAACAGTATTAACGCTATTATCAATGTTACAATATTTATGGATAGCACATAGCGATTTATTAGAAGAAGAATAACATTTGGTTAATATTTCCATCTTAACATCTTTTTATATGAGTAGTTTTGTTCAAAAAGTTCGTATAAACAAAATTACTCATCCCCTTTCAAATTAAAAATAACTTTATTGAAACCGTCAATCAGTCAAACATTGAACAGTTAAACGATTAATTTAAAATTTTTATTGACTGAAATCATAAGATCGGTAAAATGCACTGCATTCAAAACGAATTACTTCTTAGTAATCAGCTTTGAGCCCGGGTGGTGAAATCGGTAGACACAAGGGATTTAAAATCCCTCGGCCTTTTTGGCCGTGCGAGTTCAAGTCTCGCCCCGGGCACCACTTCTTACCTATGCGGGAATAGCTCAGTTGGTAGAGCACGACCTTGCCAAGGTCGGGGTCGCGAGTTCGAACCTCGTTTCCCGCTCCAATTCAAAAGTAATAATTAAGACAAGAAGTTAGTGGCAGTCATTTTATTTTTAAATTAGTTATTAGAGGCTATTTTCGATGTCATTAATATTCACCAAAATATTTGTTAAAATCTAGAGAACATCGTTTTTGAGCGATTTTTAGTGTCATCTTCGAATAATTAATATTTTATTATGGAATGATTTTATGCCTTAAACTGATTCCTTTATTAAAAATAGCACAAGTAAGTGCTTTGTCCGCTGTCCGGCTATTTTGGGAAAATAAGATTGAAATGTTTATTTTCAACTCCATGTGTTTACATAATATCATATTCTCCAGTTATTATATTATTCATATGTTTTTCAATATTATTAATGAATTCTTTCCAAGTACATACTTTAGAAAATATTTTATGTTCAGGATCTATGTAACAAATTGCTTTTTCTCTTGGAGACCACACTATATATAGCTCATAATTTTCTACTTCTTCTATTAAGGAAAGTAGTTTTTTCCCTTCCCATTTCATCTCCTGTAAATCCATAAATTTATAAAAAATAATATACTTTGTATAACTATCCTTTCCTAAAAAAGTAATTTTATTTGGAGATTTTTTAAGATATTCCAACATATCAGTTGGAATTTTATAGTTTTTGATAAGTTTCAACTTTTCTTGCTCATCATGCCATTGAAACGGTTCTAGCGGCTTGAGCAATTGCATCAATTTGGTATTTTTATTTTTTGAAGCAATAGAATATGGGCGATCGCCATATTTGTCTGTAATTGTAATATCACTACCATATTTTATAAGATATTCAGCAAGTTCTGTATGATCATGTCTTACCGCCTCAATAAGAGGAGTTGAAGCATATGAATATACCATATCAGGTTCATGATAATTTATATCAGCTCCCATCGCTAACCACATCTTTGCTTCTTCTATGTTTCCATTTGATGCGCTTGATCTCAAAGCTGCTCCACCATATTTTTTTACAGTTATTCCATACTTCTCAAATAATTCTATATTTTCAAATTGTTGCCCATAATGAATTCGTATAAATATTTCTGTATATTTCTTTAATGGAAGAAAATCAAGCGCATTATTTTTTAACAACGTATCGACAATTTTATTTTCGCTATGTTGTGCTGCCTGTTCAATAATAGTGAAACTACCTACATCTAAAGAAACTTTATTTTTCAATAACCATTTTAAAACAATAAAATTATTCGTTACGGTAGCAATTTCTAAAGGTGTTATCTTTGTATGTTTCCCTAGACTTATTTTTTGATTTATATCCCATCCCGCCTCAAATAAAGCCTGCATATTTTCGATATTTGCTTCATATATGGCAACTGCAGGTTCTGGCATACTCTGAAAGTTACCAATGTATCCTATATTATACATTTATAAACCTATTTATTTTTAAAAAATACTTTTATAGAATAATGTATATTATATTGTAAATATAACGTAATTTGAACAAACAAACGTCTGGTTAAAGTTGAAAAATCTATTGAAGATAAATTAAGACGGCAAGCTAAACGCTATAACAAAACCTATCCAGGTGAAATGCTACACGTTGATACCAAACGTTTACCTTTACTTAAAAATGAAACGCAACAGCAAACTAGAGAATATTTGTGTAAATACCCCAAACTTAGTACAAGATTCAAGTAGAAAATCATGCTGCTTGTTTTAGTGTTTTATACTCAATCGGCGCCATATTATTTAGTGCTTCATGAGGTCTTTCGGTGTTATAAACTGTTAGCCATTCTTCAGTTATCTTTCTTACTTGTTCTAGATTATTAAATAGATATAAATCTAATACTTCTGTGCGATAGGTGCGATTAAATCGTTCAATATACCCGTTTTGATATGGGCTGCCGAGCTCAATATAATCTATGGTTATACCATGTGACTTTGCCCAGTTAATAAACGTATTTTCGGTGAATTCCGGTCCATTATCTACTCGTATTTTGAGTGGATAACCATAATATTCAGCCAGTTTATCCAGATAACGAGTAATTCTGCCAGCCGGCAAACTGACCGCAATATCAATGCCTAGCGCCTCACGATTAAAGTCATCTATCACATTGAATATCCTATACCGGCGTTGATTGCAACTGCTGTCACTCATAAAATCCATTGACCGACATTCACCTTGTGTACTAGGTGCTGATAGTTTTTCTGGGCTTCGCGGAGCAATACGTTGTTTACACTTTACCCTGAGTAAGCTTTAATTGGCAATACACCCGTTTATGGTTCCATGTATAGCCGAGCTTTTTGATGCGATTAAAGCATTTAGGAAAGCCCCAGCGTAAATGCTTGTCAGTTATCGCACTGAGTACCAATATAATCGCCGAATCATCCGATAACTTAGGTTGATAATAGTAAGCACAGCGACTTAAGCCAACAATTGTGCAGCTCATGGCAATAGTAACAGAATGACTTTCTTGCAATTGCACTGCCCAAGCTTTACGTGCCTTGGTAGGACTAGAGCTTTTTTATGATTTTCTCCTGAAGCTGAGTTTTTAAACTGAGCTGGGCAAACATCTGTTTAAGCTTACGATTTTCAGCTTCCAATTCCTTTAAACGTTTAATATCAGAGGTTTCCATACCACCGTATTTATCTCGCCATTTATAAAAAGTTGAATTACCCATGCCCTATTTACGGCAGAGTTCCTTGACAGGAATACCGGCTTCTGCTTCTTTTAAAATAGATACAATCTGATGTTCAGTCATTTTTTTCATAATTAAATCCCCTTTACTTTTATCATAGAGAATTTTCTACTTTTTTGCTGTACTATTTTAGGGGATAGTTACAGGTGATTGTTTCGGTGTTGAATGCTATCACAGACCGGCATTTACGCTGGGGCTTTCCTAAATGCTTTAATCGTATCAGAAAGCTTGGCTATAAATGGAACCATAAACGAGTGTATCGGGTGTATTGTGAATTAAAGCTTAATCTCAGGGTAAAGCGTAAAAAACGCATTCCTCCACGATGCCCGGAAAGGTTATTAGTACCCAATAAACAAGGTGAATGTTGGTCAATGGATTTTATGAGTGACAGAAGTCGCAATCAACGTCGCTTTAGGACCTTCAATGTCATCGATGACTTTAATCGTGAGGCGCTAGGCATTGATATTGCAGTAAGCTTACCGGCAGGGAGAATTACCCGTTATTTAGATAAACTGGCCGAATATCATGGGTATCCACTCAAAATACGGGTCGATAATGGGCCAGAATTTACAGGAAAAACCTTTATAAACTGGGCTATTGATTATATCCAGCCCGGTAGTCCTTATTAAAATGGCTATATTGAACGATTTAATCGTACCTATCGTACTGAAGTACTCGATTTATATCTTTTTAACAACTTAGCACAAGCAAGGAGAATAACCGAAGAATGGTTAACGATTTATAATACCGAAAGACCGCATGAGGCATTAAATAACATGACACCGATTGAGTATAAAACACTAAAACAAGCAGCATGATTTTCTACGTGAGTTGTGTACTAAGTTTGGGATATTTACAATGGTATTTTGATGAGTTTTGGGCATCAATGTATTTGTTTAGAGCCTGAATATGTTCGTAAAGAAATGATTGAAAGAACGAAAAAGCTAATTAACTCTTATAAAAAAAACGACAATTTATTTCTTTCAAATTATTATCTTAAATAATTTGCTATGTTCTTAGTGCTATCAATAGTACTTAAAGTGTTCATTTATGATTTTACTAATAAAATCAGTTGATAACATTGGTGTTTTATACAATCATCCCCCACTATTACAAAAAAACCAATAAAATCAATACCTTTTCTGACCGATTTTTTATAAGAAATAAGGCAGTATTTTGTTATAACAATAGGATAGGTTTATTCTGAGGTTGTATTGCAATTAAGGGAAAGTCGCTTACAAGAAATGTGTAATAAGTAATAAAATGCCCTCATTTAAAACTAAACGAGGGCATCAATACCTAGTTTTTATTTATTAAGCAACACCAGGAATGGTGAAATCCATAATAAGTAATAAAGTTGGTAAAATAAAGATAGATAGGACCGTTGATGCAAAGAAAATGCTTGATGCTTGTTCTTGCTCAACATTCCAATTATAAGCCAAAATAACTGCTGTTGATGCCGTTGGCATTGCCAATAGGAATACGAGCTCTTCAGCCTCCATCCCTGTGATACCAAATAAATATACGGCAATAAGTGCAACAATTGGCGTAATAAAACTTTTCAATACAATATTGACCATTAATGGTTTAGATAATTTCAATTTAACCCCATGAATACCAACACCGACCGCAATAAGCGAAATAAAGTTACAGGCATTTGACATAATATCAAAAGTGTTAAATACAAAATGAGGTAACCATTGGGTTCCATCGGTGACACTAACAATTAGCCCTAAAATCACGGCTAAAAACATCGGTTTCATGAGCGAGTTTTTTACTGCACTAAAGATCATATCCCCGGTGACTTTACCGCCAGATAATTTAGTATCACAGAGTTCTAATAAGAAGATCGTCATTGGAATCAATGACAATGCGACAACAAAATTAGCAATCGCCACCGAAATGGTAGATGCTGCCCCAAGCATCAACGTTAAAAAAGGCACCCCCATTCCACCCATATTGGGAAAGCAGCAAAGCATTGCATTCATTGCTGTTGATTTTAACTCTTTATGCAAAATGTATTTATTGGTTAAAAAGCAAATTATCCATAAAAATGACATAGTGCAGAAAAAGGCAATCATCCAAATACCATTAAATATTTGTGATGGTTTAGCATGAGATGTATGCACAAAAAGCAATGCAGGAAAAACAAAGTTTGATACAAGTCCTGATAATAATTTTTTAGAGTCTTTTGAAAAAATTCCTTGTTGTACACATAACCAACCAAGAAAAATTAACAAAAAGACCGGAAGACAAGAACTAACAACTTGTCCAACTGCTGACCAGATTAAATTCATTTTTTAAAACTCCTAAAATAATATTACTTGAAATACAAATTCGGTAATGGGTCGGTAACTTTGGACTAGATTTTTTATTTATGACCGAGCAAAAATAAGGGATAACAAAATCGAATATACACTATTAACTACAAAACTATATTTGCAAAACTACATTCCACCTTGTTTGAAACTTGATATAACTTAACGCTATTTTACTTTTAGCGTATTGAAATAAAGACACTATTAATATAACAGCTCTTGGTATATTTAAACGTTAAATATCGTAACTTGGAAAGTATTATACTTATTCTTCTCAACCTTGTGTAAATCAAGAAAGGCCAACTAACTTAAAAAACCCAAAAACATTAAAATTTTTTTTGATAAAAATCAATAAATATAAATTTTATTTATAAAAAACAAATGTAATTTAAACAAAGAAAGCAATTGTTAAATTATGGTAAAAATTAATATGCGATCGAATTAACCTAAATTGTAATTTTTTTATGCGATATTTCCGGTCATAAAAACATCATCAATATAGATAATAAATTGACTAATCTATATATTTAGTTTACTACTTAAAAATCATATTACTAGCGACTATATATATGGCAGTGAATAAATAATTCAAGATACTGTGAAATATGTTTTAAATTGATTAATAAAAGTTTAATACAATGTAAATCATTTATATAGCATTGTAAAATCGGTAATACAAATTGTATCAATTTAATTAGGAGATACTATTTTATTAATCACCAAAATATAAAATATGCAACTCAACTATCAGTCTAAATATATCAATAATGATTGCATATCTAATAATTACAATAAAGGGACGCAATGATTTTTGCTCTATTTCTATTTTTTTACACTGATTTTTATTGAATCAAGAATTCTATACTGTGTATTTATACACACCTCCGCATTTCATCACGAATTTTGTAACGTGGCGTAAATTTGCACGTTGTTTTTTAGGAGAATTTTCTTGAGTAAATATTGTATTGTACTTAGTATCGCTGATGCTACTATCAAAAATTACTTATCTTTGGTCGATATTCCAGTCAGAGCAGGATTCCCCTCATCAGCCGATGATTATTTAGAAACGAAACTTGATTTAACCGAACATTTAGTAAAACAGCCTAGCGCAACATATTATATTAAAGTGGCAGGCGACTCTATGATTGGCTATGGTATTTTTAATGGTGATCTGTTAATTGTTGACCGAGCTTTAGAACCGAAAATTGATGATATTGTGATCGCAGCTGTTGATGGTGAACTTACTTGTAAATGTTTGGGAACAATTGAAGATCAACCTTATTTATTGTCGGGTAATGAGCTTTTTCAGCCTATATCTTTGACTGGAAAAGAGGTACATATTTGGGGTATTGTAATACACACCATTCATTACGAAAACGAGCGCATGTATGATTGGGTTGATTGATTGTAATAATTTTTATGTTTCATGCGAACGCGTGTTTAATCCTAAATTAGAAGGAAAACCAATCGGTATCTTATCAAATAATGATGGTTGTGTTATTGCTCGTTCCCATGAATTAAAGCAACTTGTTCCTATGGGAATGCCTGCTTATCAAATTCCCTCTAAAATTCGTCAGCAAATTACTCTACTAAGCTCCAATTACGAACTTTATGGCGATATGAGCCAGCGTGTCTTTGATACTGTACGAAATTATACGTCAAATATTGAACTCTATTCTATTGATGAAGCATTTATTCAATTAAATGGATTTACCGATGTAATATCTTATTGCCTAAAATTAAAAGGGATCATAAAGCGTGATACAGGGATACCTGTCAGTATTGGCATCGCACCGACTCGAACTTTAGCAAAGTTAGCTAATCACATAGCCAAAAAGCAAGCTATTTATCAAAATGTTTATTGTTTACCCACAGAGCAAAAATCGCTCACAAAAATATTAAAAACATTTGCTATCCATGATATTTGGGGCATAGGTCGACATACTGCTAAAAAATTACAAAATTTAGGAATTTATACAGCCTGGGATTTAAAACAAGCAAATCTAACACAGATTAAACAAAAATTTTCGGTAGTATTAGAACGAACCGTGTTGGAATTACAAGGCACTAGCTGTATTGAATTAGATGATCTATCTTTCCCTAAAAAGAACATTATGATCTCGCGTAGTTTTGGCAAACTAACCAGTGAATTATTTGATTTGCAAGAAGCAATCCGCATAAATGCAAGTCGTGCAGCCGAAAAACTAAGGCAACAACAATCAGTAACTAATGCTGTTCTTGTTTTTTTAAAAACAAATCAATTTTGTACAAACACATCACAATATCATCCCTCCATTGTGATACCCCTTGCTTTTCCAACAAACGATTCGCGATTAATTATTCAAGCTGCGCAAAAGGGTTTACAGGTAATTTATCGGCAAGATTTTTCATTTATAAAATCAGGCGTTATGTTACTGGATTTAAAAGCTAAAAATAGTTATTCCCAACCTGACTTTTTCATTACTGAACCAGCACATTTATTGCAGCGTAAAAGTGACATGTTGATGAAGACAATTGATTCAATTAATCAAAAAATGGGAAAAAACACAATTCAGTTAGGAGGAATCCAAAAATCAGCACCATGGCAAATAAAGCGAGAGTTACTAAGCCAGCGATATACCACTCGTTGGGATGAATTGCCATTGGTTAAATAGCTGATTTACTTTACCGATTATAAAAACTAAATCCAGTTCAACAAAATTATCAGCTTGAGCAAAAAATATTGCATATATTTAAAAGTACAATAAATAGTAACTGTGACTAAAAATATAATAGTACTAATTTTGCAATAAAATATGGGATATTATGATCCCATATTCACAATTGAACTACGAAACCGCCTTAAAGCAATTAAAAAGAACACGGTACCAATTGCCAATAACCATGCGAACGAAGTCCAAACCATACTTAAGCCAGCACCTCGATACAATATTGCCTGCCCTAATTCAACAAAATGGGTTGTTGGAGCAAACATCATAATATTTTGCACAATTTCTGGCATGCTTTCGCGCGGAGTACTTCCCCCAGATAGCATTTGTAACGGTAACAAAATTAAAATAAGTAACATTGCGAATTGCGCAGTAGATTTTGCTACTGTTGCCATAAAGATGCCAAGTGACGTTGTCACAAAAAGATGTAGCGCTGCACCAATTAAAAATAAAGTTACCGAACCTGCAATTGGGACATTTAGCCAACTATGAACAACAAGTAACAACGCTACCCAAGTTGATATTAATACCACAAGCCCCATTGACCATACTTTGGATATCATAATTTCCAAAGGGGTAACAGGCATGGCAAGAAGATGGTCAATCGTACCATGTTCGCGCTCTTTCATTAAGGCAGCACCCGTTAATATAATAGATAATGTTGTCACAATATTGATAATTTCCATGACCGAACCAAACCAAGATCGCGTTAAATTAGGGTTAAAAGCAGTATGCACTTGTATATTAACAGGCAAATTTGTTACCTTACTGTAACGGTTGACATATTCAGTCACTTCACCAGTAATAATTTGCGTTATGTAGCCATTTCCGACAAACGCTTGCCCCATTCTGGTTGCATCAATATTGAGTTGAATTTCTGGACTTTGATTATTTAGCACATCACGCTGAAAATTAGGCGGAATATTTAAAGCAAACGTATAATTATCCGTATCCATACCATGATCGACATCATTCATTGAATATAATTTAACAGGAGTATTAAACATTGGCGGATAAAAGGCTGTAATAATTTGTCTTGATAAGGGGGAGTTATCTTCGTCAACAACTGCAATCGAGGCATGATGTAACGAGTCAGAAGTGGCCGTTGCAGCAATATAAATATCAAAGGTAAAGCAATAGGCAATTAATAGCAACATGATAGGATCACGCAATAACCCCCATAACTCTTTAATCCCTAAGCGATAAATATTAATTAAACTTTGCATAATATCTATCCTTCTTGCTTTTTAAGAAAAAAAATACTGGCACCCAACACAATAGGGATTGTGACCAATAAAGCAAATATTGAATTATGCAGATCGATAAAATCAAGCGCTTTATTAAACACACCACGAGCAATAATTAGCATATGCGTTGTTGGATACACCTCGCCAATATAACGGCCACCGCCTTCTAGAGATGCGACAGGGTTGAGCAATCCTGAAAATTGAATTGCTGGTAACATTGTCCCTACGCAAGTTAAAAAGATAACGGCAATTTGGCTACGGGTGACAGTCGAAGCCAACAAACCAAAACCAGTTGAAATAATACAGTAAGCAAATGCAGCTAGGCACAAAGTAAACAAGCTTCCTTTTACAGGCACACCAAAAATGGTGATTGCCATAAATAACAATAATAAAAAGCTAAACATAGAAATAATGATATAAGGCACTTGTTTGCCTAGCAAAAATTCAGCTTTAGTTACTGGTGTTACATATAAATTGATAATCGAACCCATCTCTTTTTCACGCACGACCGATAAAGCTGCCAGCATTGATGGAATCATTAATAATAAAATAGGTATTACCGCCGGTACCATGGAAGGTAAGCTTTTGATATCAGGATTATAACGGTATCTTGTTTCTATATTTGCCAAGCTAGTTGAGGATTTTCCTGTTACTTCTTTTACTTTTTCACTTAACCAAGCAAGATGCATGCCTTGCACATAGCCTTTGATTGTTTCGGCACGTAACGGCATTGCCCCATCAATCCAAATGGCAATATCAACGGGATCGCCTCGTTGTATGTCACGACCAAAATTTAGTGGAATTTCAATCGCTAAAGCAATGTCATTACTGCGTAACCGCGCATCCATATCGTTATAATCAGAGATAGGTGCCCTTTCAATAAAATAACGTTTAGAGCCCGACAAATTTAGAGTATAATTTTGGCTGATTACACTTTGATCGCGATCAAGCACAGCAAAACGCAGATCCTCAACATCCATCGTAATGCCATATCCCATAACCAACATTAAAATTGCTGAGCCTAATAACGCTAATAATGCTCGCAAAGGATCGCGAGATAATTCAAGAGTCTCACGCCATAGACAACCTATCATACGGGTAAGGCTAAATCCTTGAAGGTGATGGTTTGGTAATGTTTTTGTTGCTTGATTGAGTATTTCTTTTGGTGGTTCAACAGAATGTTCTTCTGCATTACTATCATCAGCCCCTGCATCAACAAGATAGTTAATAAAAGCCTCTTCTAGTGTTTTAGCATTTTTGGAGCTGATAATGTTATCTGGCGTATCGCTTGCTAATACTTTACCCGCATGCATTAATGAAATTCTATCGCATCTTGCGGCCTCATTCATAAAGTGAGTTGTGATAAACACCGTTACTTTATCTTTTCTAGAAAGTTCGATAATTAAACGCCAAAAATCATCACGAGCAATGGGGTCAACACCTGATGTTGGTTCATCAAGGATAAGAATTTGCGGATTATGCACAACGGCAACTGACAATGAAAGCCGTTGCTTTACCCCTAAAGGTAAACTATCGGGCAGATTTTCTGCGTCTTGTTCTAAACCAAAACGTTTCAGTAATTCTTCAACACGAGAGGAAATTTTACTTTCTTCAATACCAAACAGACGCGCATGTAGAACTAGATTTTGTTTGACCGTTAACTCACTATATAAAGAAAATGCTTGAGACATATATCCTAAATGACGCCTAACATTAATATCACTGGCATCAACCGGCTTACCAAATAACCACGCCTCACCTGATGAAATCGGTAATAAACCCGTTAACATTTTCATGGTGGTTGATTTACCACAGCCATTTGAGCCTAAAAAGCCAAATATTTCACCTTGTTTAATTGAAAAATTAACATGATCAACTGCAATAAAATTACCGAATTGTTTCGTTAAACCTTTTGCTTCTATAGCTATTTGCAAATCTTTATTAAGATCTAAAGGTGGAATTTCGACAGTTTGATAACCTTGTCTAGCGCTTTCTGGCATGAGCTGAATAAATGCATCATCTAAATTATCTTTTGCTGTCTTAGCTAGTAAGGATTTTGGTGTGCCAGTTTCAAGAATTTTACCGCCATACATCGCAACTAACCAATCAAAGTTTTGGGCTTCATCCATATAGGCGGTTGCCACAATCACACTCATTTGCGGTCTTTGTTTACGAATTTTGTTAATTAACTGCCAAAATTGGGCTCTGGAAAGTGGATCGACCCCCGTTGTGGGTTCATCAAGAATTAACAAGTCCGGATCATGAATTAACGCCGAACATAAGCTAACCTTTTGCTTCATACCACCAGATAGTCGCCCTGCTGGTCTTGATAAAAATGGATATAATCCAGTACTACGCGTTAATTCATCAATACGGCGACGACGCTCAGCCGCATCATTACCAAACAAACGAGCAAAAAATTGCAAATTTTCTTCAACCGATAAAGTCGGATAAAGGTTTTTGCCCAATCCTTGTGGCATATAGGCAATACGTGTACAAACATTTTTACGGTGCGACTTATCTTTCATATCACCATCTAAAACATACACTAAGCCTTCTTGAATAACATGCGCACCAGCGATCAGCGATAATAAACTCGATTTACCCACGCCATCAGGCCCAATAAAACCCACCATGCATCGCGGTGGAATGGCTAAATTAATATTATTGAGCGCACAATTTTTTTTGTAATGCAGTGTGACATTGCTTACTTTTACCACTGCATCATCAATGGATTTAGCTTCGTTTAATAAAACCAAATTCTTATTGTCTGAATCTGACATTTGCTATCTCCAATTATTCGGTTGGACATTTTGCAATATCAGATAAACCAGCAGGCCATGGCGTTTTAGGGTCAAGTTTAACCCAAGCCACACCTGGTAAACCAGTTTTAACTTGAGTAATATAGCATTTTAATAATTCAGGGCTTAATTGTGCTTTAACTCTAAACATCAATTTTTGACGTTCATCTTTTGTTTCAACGGTTTTTGGCGTAAATTGGGCAACGCTTGAAACAAACGAAATTTTAGCTGAAATCGCTTTATCTGGTAACGCATCTAAAATAAGCCTGACTTCATCACCAATAGCCACCTTACCCGCAACAGTTTCAGGTAAAAAGAAAGTTAAATAAACATCATATAAATTAACTAAATTTAGTACTTTACCACCCGATGGTAAAACTTCACCTAACTGAGCAATGCGATATTGAATACGACCATCAACAGGCGCTATTAAAGTACTATCATCAATATCAGCTTGAATTTGTCTTATATTAGCGCTGGCAACATTAATAGCGGCTTTAGCACTATCAACACCGGCCTTAGCAACAGCAATAGCAGCATCTGCCGCTGTAACTTGAGATTTTGCTGAATCTAACGCTGCTTTAGCACTATTAAATTTAGCGGTATCATCATCAAATTGTTGGATGGACAATGCACCTTTTTGATAAAGCGCAGTAGTTCTCTGTAAATGTTTAGATGCAATATCTAAGTCACTTTCACGTTGACTTACACCGGCTTGAGCGGCGACTTTATCGCTCATTTTTAATTCAACTTGTGATTGAGCACTAGCCTCATTACTGATTGCTTGCCCATATTGCGCTTGTGCTTCGTTTAATTGTGCCTGTAAAGTGTCAGTCTGCATAACGACTAGTGGTTGGCCAGCTTTAACAAAATCGCCTTCATCAACATTAATTTTTTCAATTCTACCAGCTAATTTAGCTGAAATATTAATTTCGGTTGCTTCAATGCGTCCATTACCACTGGCAAAATTCGAACCATATCCATCTGTCTTCAATTGTTGCCATAAAATAAAAATAATTGCAACAATGACAACTGCAATAACAATCCACTTCCTGCTTATATTTTTCATATAATACCTTATTTTTTAAAACGATTTATAGAAAATCTTAACGAAATAACAAATCGTTAAAGGTTATTTGGCTATATTGATTAGATAGTATCAAATGTTTATGGCAAATAAAATCTGTTCATAAAACAATCGCAATAAAAGCTAAAAAAGGATAGTTTTATATTTTATTAATAGATCTGGAATTAGTAACATCACTACGTGACACAATAATGGTGATATACCTGTTGCTAATTGATAAGCTACTTATAATAACAGACTTATCATTTTATATTTTCAAATAATTTATTAACAATATGGTGATGTAATCAACAAATTTAGTAATCAATTTAAGTCATAATCAGCTAACTATGAATTAGTTAATGTACATATTGAATACTATCAAAACATAAAACATTAATTGAAAGCACATGGTTAGTTGTATGCAAAAAATAATGTAAATGGTATGCTTATAACATTATTAAAAGTATATCTTTGATTTGTCATTTAAAGGTGAATTTATGACACTACCATCTTTTTTAACACTATATAATGAATTAATTTCAACACCAACAATTAGTAACGTTACTAACGAGCAATTAGATTATTCTAACAAACCACTTATCGATAAGTTAGCAAGTTGGTTCGAAGATTTAGGTTTTGTTATTGATATCCAACCCGTTCCAAATACTCGTCATAAATATAATATGTTAGCTACTTATTCAAACAGCGAAAATAAAACACAAGGCGGGTTATTGTTAAGTGGACACAGTGACACTGTTCCGTTTGATGATGGGCTGTGGACTAGAGATCCTTTTAAACTAACCGAAGAAAATAATAAGCTGTATGGGCTTGGTACCGCTGATATGAAAGGATTTTTTGCCTTTATTTTAGATACTCTGCGTGATATTGATCTTAAAAAGTTAACTAAACCCATTTATATCCTTGCTACTGCCGATGAAGAAACATCAATGGCTGGTGCGGCATTTTTTGCCAAGAATACCAAACTACAACCTGACTGCACTATCATTGGTGAACCAACATCGTTAATCCCAATTCGCGCACATAAAGGGTTTATCTCTAATTCTATTAAAGTGATTGGTAAATCAGGACATTCAAGCGATCCCGATAAAGGCATTAACGCTATCGAAGTGATGAATTTAGTCATTGAACGCTTGTTAGTGCTAAAACAGAAATTTAAAGAACAATACCATAATGACGGGTTCAGCGTACCTTACCCTACCCTAAATTTAGGTGTTATTCATGGTGGCGATGCGGCCAACCGTATTTGTGGTTGTTGTGAGCTTGTGATTGATATTCGTGTGTTGCCCGATAACAATGTTGATTCACTTTATCATGCACTTTGCGAAGCACTACAACCCGTTATGGATAAATACCCAAATCGAATTGAGATACAGTATGAGGTTGCGCCAATTCCGGGGTATGAATGTAAAAAAGATCATCCAGCATTACAGCATATTGAAAAATTAGTTGGTCATAGTGCCGAAACGGTTAACTATAGCACCGAAGCACCATACTTAAATCAAAACTCGCCGACAATTGTATTAGGACCTGGCTCAATCGAACAAGCACATCAACCGGATGAGTTTATTTCAATGGACTTTTTAAAACCAACCAAAGTAACTATAGAAAGGCTAATTAAGGATTTTTGTCTTTAATCAATTATCTCAATTCGCCGATAATCTCGGCGAAGTTTAATAAAAGAAATTTGATTAATTAAACGTGAAAGGTTGCAAAATCGGTAGCAATTTCAGTATTAACAAAGACACTTTTTGCTTCATCAACTAACTTTTTATTATCATTCAAACTGTATCTGGGGCTTATATGGGTCATAATAAGTCTTTTTGCATTAGCTTGTTTGGCAATAGTTGCAGCATGAACTGTGGTAGAATGACCTCTCTCAATCGCCTTTTCGGCTAAAGCATGTTCTTGTGTAGCTTCATGAACAAGTAAATCAACGTCATTAGCAAGATCAACTGAAGTTTGGCAAGGGGTAGTGTCGCCTAATATCGCTATTTTTTTACCTTTCCTAATTTTATTTTGATAATTATTACCATGAATGATTCGACCATCCGCTAAGGTTACTGTTTTACCATTTTTTAGATCATTATAAAAAGAACCAATCTGAATATTATCTTGTTCTAATTTATCGATATTAAGCGTTGCAGGCAGATCTTTTTCAATAATACGATAACCAAAACATGGTACACGGTGTTGTAATAATTTTGCTTCAACTTGAAACTTATTATCTTCAAAAACGATGCCGTCTTCTTCAAGTTCAATGATATTAAGGGAGTAGGTTAACCAAGAAGAGCTGATATCAATAATCGTTTCGATAAGTTGTTTAATTCCTTTAGGAGCAATCAATGTTAAAGGTGATTGATTTTGCATCAAAGAACGAGACGTTAAAACTCCCGGTAGTCCAAATACATGATCACCATGTAAATGCGTTAAAAAAATGATCTCAAGTTTAGCAAGGCTAAATTTGGCTTTTTGCATTTGCATCTGAGTTGTCTCACCACAATCAAAAAGCCATAACTTACCCCTCTCTTGTCTAAGATCAAGCACCATACTACTTACATTGCGCTCTGCTGTTGGGGAACCAGCACTTGTCCCTAAAAAAGTTAAATTCATAAAGGTTTAGATATTTTTACGCTCAATAGTTTGCTCACCCCAAAATAACTTATCAGCTTTGGTTTTAGAAAACGCAAGTTTCAACACTTCATCACTACCTTCAGACCAAATTTGTTCGGCAAGTTTTTCATCATAGTGAGCTAGCTCAAAAATCGCCTCAGCAATTTCAATCGAGGTTTCACGAACAGAAGCCCAAGATTTAATATCATGTATTTCTTTTTTATCGATGTTCATTTTGCTACTCCTTTGAGTTGAATTAGAGGTAAAATAAACCTATTTCCTGCAAAACACAATAGGCCAAATACATATGATAACAATTATTTCACCGGCGAAAACTTTGGATTACCAATCACCATTATTAACCCCAACTTACACACTTCCTCAATTTATTAACTCAACTAAAACACTCATTCAAGATTGTCAAAAATTAAGTGTTGAAAATTTGTCTAAATTAATGTCTATTAGTGAAAAATTAGCAGAACTCAATTATGAGCGATTCAAAAATTGGCATAGTGATTTTGATCTTGAAAATGCAAGACAAGCTATACTTGCTTTTAAAGGTGATGTTTACGAAGGATTACATGTTGAAGATTTTACTGATAAAGATCTAAAGTTTGCACAATCTCATTTAAGAATATTATCAGGTCTTTATGGTATTTTAAGACCACTTGACCTAATTCAACCTTACCGGTTAGAAATGGGTATCCGCTTAAAAAATGGCGATAACACTAATCTTTATCAATTTTGGGGCGATAAATTAACTCAACATCTTAATAGCGAACTAGCCAAATCATCACATAGCACATTAATAAATTTAGCCTCAAACGAATATTTCAAAGCGATCAAACCAAAAAAATTAAACGCAACTATTATTCAACCCATCTTTTTAGATCAAAACAAAGATACCTATAAAGTTATCAGTTTTTATGCTAAAAAAGCACGTGGACTGATGAGCCGATATATTATAAAAAATTGCATTGAAAAAAGTGAAGATATTAAAAGTTTTAATCTAGAGGGCTATCAATTTGATTCAAAACGCTCAACTGACTTAGAATGGTACTTCATACGCAATCATCAATAAAGTAATAACGATGGAATTTCTGACTACATTATGGGCGCAGTTTTTATCTACCCTGCCCCTTTTTATGTTAATTTTATTAGGTTTTCTAGCAGTTAAACTAGGTCGTTGGCAAAAAACAGTCACCGATAGCTTAACCAAATTTACCTTTTATATTGCATTTCCCATCATGTTATTTCAGATCATGAGCCATTTTTCTGAACATTCGCAAATTGATATAAAACTGTTATTCGTCTTTTTTGGTGGATCATTTATCGTCTTTGCGATTGGCTGCTTAATTGCATCTAAATTACTTAAGTTAAATGGTTCAGAAAGTACAATGTTTGCTATGGGTAGCATCTACACCAATACCGTGTTTGTTGGTATTCCTATTATCAAAATGTTATTAGGCGATAGTGCTATCCCTATTGTTGCCATTATCGTTATCTTTAATGCGTTAATTTTATGGACCCTTGCAACGGTTTCTATTGAATTTGTGCAAATGGGAAAATTTTCAACTAAAGGGATTGTTAAAGCCTTTAAAAATGTATCAAAAAATCCCATTATTATTGGAATTTTTACAGGCATTTTAGTAAATTTTATTGGTTTACCGTTACCTAACTTTATCGATAAATCAACAAAAATGGTGAGTGAGATGACAGCACCTCTTTCATTAATTGTTTTAGGAATGGGGCTGGCTGAATATAAAATTCGAGATAAACTTTTAATTACAACAGCTATCTGCACATTAAAATTGACTGTGTTACCTATTGTTACTTATATTGTAGGTAAGCTCATCGGACTACCAGCTTTAGAATTGCAAGTGGTGGTATTACTCAGTTCGGTTTCAATCGCGATAAATTGTTATATGATGGCAAGGCAGTTTGAAGTGTTGCAAGGCCCTATTGCTTCTAGTTTGCTAATATCAACGACGCTGTCTTCTATCACAACGCCATTGATTTTATCTATTATGTTGCAGTTACCTTTTGCTTAATCTTGATTGAGTATCATTTAATACGTTTAAATTTATTATGTAAAATTAAGGCAAAAATAATAACAGTACTACCAATTAAAAATCGCCCCCAATCAATGGATTGATGCCAAATCACTACATTCACTAAAATTCCTGTTGGGATAACTACATTATTCATAATAGCCAAAGTGCCCGAATCCACTTTGGTTGCACCATAATTCCATAAAAAGTAACACACACCAGAAGCAACTATTCCAAGCCAAATAATAATTCCCCATTGCAAATTAGTTGTTGGTAATTTTGATGCATCACCAAACAGCAGCCAGCCAAAGCTGGCAACAATCACTGCTCCAAAATAAACCCAAGCAAAAGCTTGATGTTGGGGCATTGGATAAATCTCCATAATCCTTTTATACCCTACTTGACCTAATGCAAAAACAATATTGGCGCCCTGAATTAATAAAAAACCGATAATAAAATTGGCACTAATATGATCATAACGAATAATGGCTGCACCAACTACTGCAATAATTGCCATTAAAAGATAGCTAAGCCTTAAAGGATGTTGTTGCAATAGATCATAAATAACCGTGACATAGATTGGTGTAAAAATAGTGAATAATAAAACTTCAGGCACCAAAATATATTGAAAAGAATTATAATAAAAAAAGTACATAATCCCTAATTGACATGCTCCTACTCCCATTAAAAGCAACATCTGCTTAAAACGAATATTTTTAAAACGTAAAAATGGAATAAAAGTTATAAAGGCAAATAGCACTCGCATTACAACAGCAAACCAAGAATCGACTTGTCCACTTAAATAAACCGCAATAAAACTAAATGAGAATGACCAAATAATTGTCACAAAAATAAGATAAAGCATAATTGATGAATATAAAAAATAACTAGATACAGATCGTATCAATTGGCTTAACACTTGTAAACTTTATATCATAAAAATTGATTACTATGAGAAAATAATTGACAACCTGTAAGAACAATTGTCGCTATATACAGTAATTTGAGAAACCACGGTAATGAACACACATAAAAAAATTTAATAAATAAAATTAAATGTTAGTGATAAAAAATTGACTAACGTAGCCTCTTTGGTGAAAAACCAAAACGTTGTTTAAAGTAAAAAGCAAAACGAGAGCCTGATTCATATCCCACTTCTTGGGCAATTTGTAGGATCGTTTTTTGGGTAGTTTGTAACAGCATTAAACCAAAATTCATTCTTATATCTAAGATAATTTTGGATAAATTATATCCTTCTAAAGCAAGATGTCGTCGTAAAGTTGATTCGCTCATAGCAAATTGTTTAGCAATTTCTGCTGCCTGCCACTTTTTGTCTGGCTGCTGGTTAATAATTTCGCGAATTTTTTGGCTAATTTTTGGGTTATTATTCAGGGGAAAATACACACCAAATGCAGATAATCTAATTAATAATTCAATAAATAAATGTTTAACAAGATTAGAATTGCATTGGTTATGGGTCAATAATTCTGTTTTAATCTGTACCAATCGAGTAATAAAAGTTTCAGGTAATATTGTTTCAACTTTAATTTTTTTAAGAATTTGACTATTCTGATAAAGATGAGATAAAGCAAATTGGTCTATTAACTGTGCATGCCAAGAATAACAGATGGCTTGATAATCCTTATCATCAATATAAAAATTATTTATATTCATTAAATTACCTGCTGGAATCAGGACTAATTGACCTGTTTTTACCTTAAAATATTCGCCCTCACATTCAATCTGTTTTTCGCCATTTATGACATAGACAATCATTGGATCATTGCTTTGAATCTGCTTTAGGGTTTGATTACAACGTTGTGTTATATAAGTCACTCGACCAATTGAAGCAAAATCCATAATCCTAATAGCCTATTAACCAATATCAACGTGAGTAGGAGTAAATCATATCTGCCTTCGCTATTTGATGCGAATTAGCAATAAAACCAATTAGAGCTGGTGTGGTTTGTTCATCAACCTCAATGTGATCAATGTCTAGTGCATAAAGTGTAAATTGATATCGATGAGTCGAATTTAGCGGAGGACATGGACCACCGTAATTTATCACGCCAAAATCATTACGTACTAACCTACTTCCTTTAGGTAATAAATTGGGATTATTTCCTGCTGATTGTTTAATAAACGGCGTTTGTACAGGAATATTAACAATCACCCAATGCCACCAACCAGAACCCGTTGGTGCATCAGGATCATACATAGTTAATACTAAACTTTTTGTCGCTTTGGGTAGATTTTGCCATGAAATTTGCGGAGATATATTTTCGCCTTGGCAACCAAATTGATTGGATATAAACCGAGCAGTAAACCCGCTATCGACAAGATCAGTGCTAGTTAATTGTAATTGCGCCGCATAACTGCAACTTGTACTCAATAATAATGTACTATAAATAATGGCTTTCGCTTTGTACAAAATACGCATGTTAGCCTCTTTTAACTATTAAATAAAAGCCATCATAAGGAATTTTCAATCTATAATCAGCACAAATTAGCTTAAATATGACACAAATTCGATTAATATTATCATTCTCTTGCGGCTAATACTCGTTCAACCATATCAACAATGGCTTGAGTTTGTGAGTCAATTTCAATTTTGACTTTGTCCCCTACTTTTTTCATCTAAAGTTGATACCAAACGTTTACCTTTACTTAAGAATGAAACGAAACAGCAAACTAGAGACTATTTATTCGTTGGTATCGATGATTTTTCACGTAAGCTCTATGCGATCATTTACCCCGATAAATCCCAATTTAGCTCAGCACTATTTTTTACAAAATGATGTGTTAGCCCAATGTCCTTATACCATTGAATGTATTTATTCCGATAATGGGCGTGAATATCAAGACACATGTGAACACCTATTTGTTAAAACATGTAATAATCATCCTATCAATCAAAAATTTACAAAACCTGCCTGCCCGCAAACGAATAGAAAAGCAGAAAGAGTCATACGAACTTTAATGGCGATGTGGCATAATCAGCAAATATTCGAAGATTCAAAAGATAGACGACAAAAACTTAAGCGATTTATTAACTATTATAATATGGTTAAACCGCATAAAGCGATTTCGGGGAAAACGTCTTATGAGCTTTAGAGGATTATTTTAATTATGAAGTGTAAACATCACGGAATTTTCCTATACTTTACAATATATTAATAATTAAATTAAATATACCCTTCCTAAATGCCATTATCTAAAACAAAGATCCTCAAAAATGATTAATTATGGCATAATGTGCGCCAATTTATATTTTCGCGACGTCATGCAAAGGCTAATTATTGCTTTTGAGCAAAACGCATTTTAAAGAGAGTCAATTTTCGTGTTAAGTACAAATAACATCACAATGCAATTTGGCAGTAAGCCATTATTTGAAAACATCTCGGTTAAATTTGGCAACGGTAATCGTTATGGTCTAATCGGCGCTAATGGCAGTGGTAAATCCACCTTTATGAAAATTATTGGTGGCGATCTCGTGCCTACATCAGGTAATGTGGCTTTAGATCCACATGAAAGACTCGGTAAATTACGCCAAGATCAGTTTGCTTTTGAAGAATTTACCGTCCTTGATACCGTAATTATGGGACATACAGAATTATGGGAGATCAAGCAAGAACGGGATCGCATCTATTCACTCCCTGAAATGAGTGAAGAAGATGGCTTTAAAGTTGCTGATTTAGAAAGCCAATATGCTGAAATGGATGGTTACAGTGCCGAATCTCGGGCTGGCGAATTATTATTAGGTGTTGGTATTCCAATTGAGCAACATTACGGATTAATGAGCGAAATCGCACCAGGTTGGAAGTTGCGGGTATTATTAGCCCAAGCCCTATTTTCAAATCCAGATATCTTATTACTCGATGAACCAACCAATAACTTAGATATTGATACAATCCGCTGGCTTGAAGATACTTTAAATCAACGCGAAAGTACTATGATCATTATTTCGCATGACCGCCATTTTTTAAATATGGTCTGTACCCATATGGCAGATTTAGATTATGGTGAATTGCGCATCTATCCGGGTAACTACGACGATTACATGACCGCATCAACGCAAGCGAGAGAGCGTTTGTTAGCCGACAATGCCAAAAAGAAAGCACAAATTAGTGAACTGCAATCCTTTGTTAGTCGCTTTAGTGCCAATGCATCAAAATCAAAACAAGCAACATCACGCGCAAGGCAAATTGAAAAAATCAAACTTGAAGAAGTCAAAGCTTCTAGTCGACAAAATCCATTTATTCGTTTTGAGCAAGATAAAAAGCTATTTCGTAATGCGCTTGTTGTTGAAGACCTTACCAAAGGATTTGACAATGGCCCTCTTTTTAAAAATCTTAAGCTCATGGTTGAAGTGGGCGAAAAAGTTGCTATTTTAGGGACTAATGGTATTGGTAAAACCACATTATTAAAAACGCTAATGGGCGAACTGACTCCTGAGCAAGGCGATATAAAATGGTCTGAAAACGCAAATATTGGTTATTATGCGCAGGATCATGAATACGAATTTGAAGGCGATTTAACGGTATTTGACTGGATGAGCCAATGGAAACAACCAAACGACGATGAACAAGCCGTGCGTAGTATTCTAGGTCGATTATTATTTTCACAAGACGATATTAAAAAACAAGTTAAGGTCTTATCTGGTGGTGAAAAAGGACGTATGTTATTTGGTAAATTGATGATGCAACGTCCTAATATTATTGTTATGGACGAACCAACTAACCATTTAGATATGGAATCTATCGAATCACTCAATATGGCATTAGAGCTTTATCAGGGCACACTATTTTTTGTTTCGCACGACCGTGAATTTGTTAGCTCACTGGCAACACGCATTGTTGAAATCACCCCAGAAAAAGTAATTGATTATACGGGTAATTATGAAGATTACTTACGTAGTCAAGGAATTGAATAATCATTCATTAATAAAAATGGCCACAAATACCAATGTGGCTATTATTCTGGTTGCCAATAAATTTTACAACGTCTTAATTTTTGTTAACGACTTGTATAAATGGAAATAACTTCGCCAGAATCAATGTCTATATCAACATTTATATCATCTATAACTATTCCACCAGCTCCAATGTTCATCCAATTATCTTGCGTTATCTCTTTCGAATAAAAGCTTATTGTATAACAGCTAAATCCATTATTTATGCTTATATAATTATTAAAAGATATATAAAAATGATCGATATCGTATTTATATTTGGTCACAA
The DNA here is from genome assembly GCF_057063525.1 of Gilliamella sp. X-46. NCBI lineage: Bacteria > Pseudomonadati > Pseudomonadota > Gammaproteobacteria > Orbales > Orbaceae > Gilliamella > Gilliamella sp. X-46. The sequence goes on from NZ_JBXSQH010000001.1 coordinate 178,491, forward strand.
ATTCGCTTTTCTTTGCTGCTTCTATCGCTTTGAATAAAAAAGGCGTATATTTTTTATCAAGTTTAAAAATAGTGTCTTCGCCCATTATGCAAGCCTCCTTACCGAAATAGTAGACAGTCATTGTTTAGATAATAGAATTAGGCTAACTGATTTATACCAACTTATATTAGCGTTGTTTGATCATTTTAAGAAAACATAAGTACAATGGGTTATAAATAATAAAAAGCAAATTACCCATTATTACAATAGTAATTTAGTCATAAAAATAGTCACACCTGTGACTATTTTCTATTTAAAGATGACCAATGAATTAGAACTCTAATTCATCCCACCAAATATCAATAAGTTGGCTGGTTTTTACATTTTTCAAACCGTGAGTTTCCAGCCATTTTGTGACAATGTCACGATGTTCTTCAGTACAATTCCCTAATTTTTGGGTGCAAATAATCCCTTTCCAATTTAAATAACCGCTTCCCTCATAAGCTAAACCATTGGGTTGAATAGCTTCAAGAATAAACTGATCAACGATATTATCTAAAGTCTCTTCGCTTGTACCTTCGTCAAAAGACCAACTAACCGTAAAGCCTAACTCTTTAAACTCTTCAATGTGTAATTTTTTTCGTAAACGTCTGCTGCGATTTACCATAATAGTTTCCTTCTACATTATTAAATATTAATTAATTTGTTTATTTTTAGTGTGATTATGTCGGCTTGATGATTTCACACCATTTTGATTGAACTGCGACGATCGGTTTGCGCTTGCACTTCCTCTTTTTGGTGGTGCTCGCCTTTGTGATGATTTTTTTATCGGTTCAGCTTTAATCTTAGGATCAACTTCAAAACCTTGAGTTGTTAATTCTGGAATCGTTTTTTTAATTAACTTTTCAATCGCTTTTAATTGAGGAAGTTCATCAATGCATACCAGCGAAATAGCCTGTCCTTCATTTTGAGCACGTCCTGTTCGTCCAATGCGATGCACATAATCTTCTGCCACTTGTGGAAGTTCATAATTAACCACATAAGGCAGTAACTCAATATCAAGACCGCGAGCGGCAATATCGGTTGCGACTAATGCTCTAATTTGTCCACTTTTAAAATCTGCCAAAGCTTTAGTGCGTGCGCCTTGGCTCTTATTGCCATGAATGGCAGACGCTTTTATACCATCTTTAGTCAACTGTTCAGCTAAGTGATTAGCGCCATATTTCGTGCGAGTAAAAACCAACACCTGTTGCCATTGATTTTTACCAATTAAATAAGACAACAATTCACGTTTACGACGTTTATCAACTCGATGCACATATTGGGTGATCTGCTCTGAAGCGCTATTTGTTTTCGCAACAGCAACCAATTCTGGGGCATGCAAAATCGATTGCGCTAATACTTTTATTTCATCAGAAAAAGTTGCCGAAAACATCAAATTTTGGCGTTTTTTAGGTAATTTAGCAATCACACGGCGAATATCATGAATAAAGCCCATATCTAACATGCGATCAGCTTCATCCAACACTAGTATTTTAATCGTTGAAAGATCCACGGCATTTTGTTGCACTAAATCCAATAATCGCCCTGGTGTTGCAATTAAGACATCCACACCGCCACGTAGTTTCATCATTTGCGGATTAATACTTACTCCGCCAAATACCACCAATGACCGAATGGGTAAATAACGGCTATACTCACGAATATTTTCGCCAATTTGTGCAGCAAGCTCACGAGTCGGCGCTAAAATCAATGCATATAAAGGACGTTTGCCTTTTTTCGCCTCAGGTTTATTGATTGCTTGCGCTTGCTGTTCAACCCATTTTTGCAAAATGGGTAAACCAAAACCTGCGGTTTTACCTGTACCGGTTTGCGCACTTGCCATAAGATCTTTACCGGATAAAATGACTGGAATAGCTTGCTGTTGGATGGGAGTTGGGTCTGTGTAGTTTTGTTCTTGAATTGCTTTTAAAATCTTAGCATCTAAGCCAAGAGAGTCAAATGACATGAAATGATTCCTAAATAAATGAAAAGTGGATTGTCCGCTTATATTATAAAGCAATTCCATAATATTTTCTGTTTATTTTGTTATTGTCTATCTTCAATAATAAAATTTACTGTTTATTTTACAACCAGAAACTAAAGTTAGAGTCATATTAGTAAATATAATTTCACAATAGACTGCTTCATTTTATCCAACATTTTTAGCACCTTATAACAGCCTTATTATTGGATTATATATGCATTTAAAATCTAACCGAATTAAAAATGTATTAATAGCCTAACTTTTATCACTTTTAGCCTTAACAGTTTTGCCAAAGATGATATCACCTTTGCAAACTTTCGTGATATTCGTGATTTGCCTCTTCATCTTTATAGTAGCAAAGTGTGGGCTCAAAATATGATTTTTGAGTCACTTCAACTAAACTATCTGCTCAATATCTGGGCTTTATGCTACCTAAAACATTGATCAGATAGTTTATATAAAAAATACTCAAGAAGTCATCCATAACACGTTTGTTATTGGATAAACCAACTGCTTAATTATATATTGCCTAAAAACTATATCCATACAGTTTAGATCGTTAAATTATAACTATGGTTTAATAAATTTATGATTTGTTCAAATGATATCGAACCGTCGAGCATTATTGTGATCCAATGATTTTTATTCATATGGTAAGCCGGTAATAAACCTGAACTATTTTTTATTATAGAAATCAATTCTGGATCGGATTTCACATCAATTATCTCTACCATATCGTTAGATCGAAAACCTAATTTATTTTTCTCAACTGACATAATTAAACCAAACCATTTACCATTACATTTATGTCGAAGTACTTTATAATCAGGAAATTTTTTAAAAGGATGATCAACTTGAACTTCATTCAAAGTCTGTGCGTATTCTATTAATCTATTTTTCAGGCTCATAGTTATTTCCTTTTTCGATTCACTAAATCTAAAGTTATAAACAGCTTGTTTAATCCTACAAACTAGTCAATTTTTAAGTTTTTCGATAGGATAAAATCTTTCTTAAAAATTATAAATATAATTACGCTAACTATTTCAATTTTTTAAAGTAAAGAGAAATAAAGAAAAAGATAAATTTGACATTAAAAAACAAAACTTAACCATGAAGAACAAATAAAAATGCTAACTTAAAACTTCTTATTACACTCAGGTTGCAAAATTACTAGTAATTTTACAACCTACTTTAAGAGTAGCAAGCACAGCATTGATACGGCTACAATCAATAATCTGCTTATTGTTTTTGACAAATTTCATCAATTGATAATGTTGCGGGCACATTACGATTATCGGTGAATTGAAAGCGGAACAAGAAGCGAATATCATAAGCACGTAACACATCAATCACGTCTTGCTTGTCACAAAATTGAGCATTTAAACCAAGCCTAATGCCTTCGGTGATATCTACCATTGATGCACTTTGGCTATCGATTGGCATATTGTATTCAAAAACAACGCTATTGAGGTTATAAAAAATGTTAGTGACTTCGTAACCCGCTTCGATTTTAACCGGAAATGTTCCACCTTCGCCTAATATCGATCTTTTAGCACTATCCGCAAAGGCTTTAGTTATATTTGCTGACGGAGGCAATTCGGTACTATACGCGCTCGAAATCATAAAAAAAGCAGAAACTAGCGCAGCCAATTTTATTCGTTTTTTCACTTCAGTATTCCTTACATTGAATCTTAATCCAGTTATATTATTTTAACGGCATTATTGGTTTCAATAAGCCTAATTAGATTGTTATTTTACACAAAAAATAAGAATAAAAATAATAAATCAGAATAAAATATTCATCAAAACGGCAATTATCTAAAATCGACACAATCAAAAAAGGCAACCCAATGGCTGCCTTTAATCGTCTTAAGTGACTAAAATCACTTTTTATTTGGATGAGGATCTTTAACTGAATCACCCTGCCCAGACATAATATACCAACCATTTTTGCTATGCGGCTTTTTATTATGATCAGGGCAAGGAGGTAACGATTTTTTGCTTTGATTTGAATATATATAGCCGCAATCGGCACACTTATAAGTACCAGCCGAAACATCACTACCATATGGAGCAAATTTTTGTACCATGATAAGTTTCCTCCTGATAAAATTGGCGATAAGCCCAATTGCTTATCAATGTATATATAAGCGCTGATTTAAGAAAAAAGCAAGTATAATTTTTCAACAAAAAATCAATGAAATTGTTATTTTTATCACACAAAAAACCGTCAGGAAAGATATTGATTTTATTTAAGTTTTTGTATTGTTTTTTTAAATAAAATCAATCCTTTTGATATTGCTATTGTTTTGAAAAATTGGGCTCTTGGGGGGGGTAAAATAGCGTTACTTTTGTTTTAACACAAAGCAAACCAACCATCTTAATACCTTAATAATAAACAGTATGCCATATGCCAAGCCACTTATAACAGGAAATAAAAATGCACATAAAAAGACAAAAAGTTCATTTAAACCAAAACTGTAAGCCACAGCACTAAAGTAAACAGCTCCCCCCCAAAAAATACAAAAAAGTTCGCCGAAAAACAGCCCTAAAAACGAGGTAAATTGACAGTTATTTGGTTCAGTAAACAGTTTTATCAACATCAAAACAAATAAAACAACTTCGATCAATAGGGTTAAACCTAAAAACAAATAAATAATAGGAAAGTAAATATTTGGATAAGAATCAAACTTAATAGTCGCCAATATAGGAATAATCATAAACAAATAACAAATAGCAAAGGCTATAAGCAAGGGACGAATGTTTAGCACTTTTTGGAACATATATTTTGTTACTAATTTCAATTAGCACTCCTTTTTCATATTAACATAGTGTACTTATCTAAATAATAATGTAACACAATGACTACAAATTCAACAATTAATTAATAGGTTATGCAAAAATCACTTAAATTTGAGACATTGATGGGATCTACATTAGATAATCCCTTGATTTTACTAAAAATAACAAAACAAAAAAATTCAATAAAATCAATACCTTTCCTGACTGATTTTTTATCACTATTGTGTTAAAAAACGATCCACTTATAAATTTACCATAAAATACCCAATACTTTTAAAAACCTTAATAAAATCTTATTTTTATACTTGACGTTATTGATGACATTGGCATAATTACACGTTCAATGTTTTATCAGGATCTATCCATGAAATATAAAATAATCAGCCTTAGTATTGTCATTTTAGCTTGGATGAGTGCTTTACCCACAGCTCAAGCCGACGAAATAACTTGTCCAAGCTCAGTAACAATTAAATCCGCTCATTTAGATATTAATAACCTGCCTAACGATTGGGCGGTTTCTGAAAAGAAAGATGCATTATTATTGCTTGATGGCGTTGGCGTCTATTCCGATAATCCCGCTAAAAAAATCCAGCAAAAACCAGAAACCGGTATCATTGATGGTAAACAACATCAAGCAACTTGGAGCGTAAACACCATTTACGACGAAGGAGGTAGTTGGGTTAGCTGCAGCTACAACTATGAAGAAGTAGAATTAGTCAAAAAAATCAACCCAATCATGAAAAGCTGCTGGGAAATCGATTCTAAAGATCAATTTGATCGATTACAAGTCACGATTAAGTGTAGTGCTAGTGAATTGCAAGAGATTAAGTAGGTTTTGTATCTTATAAAAATGGTGGTTTTACAAAATAACGTTCAATCTTTAATAACTTTAAATCAGCCTAAAAAGGTAAGAATAAAAAGACTGAAAAAATTATTAAAATTTTAATCTTAAAAAATTAACTAATTTAATTATTTAATAAATAAAACAACATCATTTTTGCATGTTTGTGGTTAAAAAAGTGATGCTGAGTTTAAATAAAATTAATTTTTTAATGCAATTAGAATTATAATCATCAATGACATTAGTTGCTATTTTTTGTGTCAAATATACAATCCCACCATTTAGGTGAAAAATGGCATTTTCTAATTTTTTTTGATTTTTGTAATATAAAATGAGTTCACATAAATTGAATTGAGAATAATCAATGGTTAAATTAAAAGTAATGCTTTTTGTTGTCCCTATTATTGCTATTGTTGCTATTATTGTTGTTATTGTTCCGTCTTGTTCGAGTCGTGGAGAGCTTTGCCTTTTTGGTACAGTTAAATCGACATTCAATGATTATAAAAATGCATATTGGCAATCAGTTGATAATAAAAAATCTAAAGCTTCAAAGCTCGATATTAAAAAATGTAGCCAAGAAGCAGAGAATGCAAGAATTATTCTTATTAATATTTTTACCCAGTTATGTACTGATGGGCATATATCCCAAGAATATTTACCTGATGCTGTTTGGATTCAACACAATTATATTGAGAACTATTATTTTGGTAAAAGCACTGAAAAATTGACAGGTACAACAGAACAAATCCTCACCAAATTTTTAGCTTATGACGACAATGACAACTTTCCTAGTGTTGATAGATTAAATAAGGCGTGCGCTCGTTATATTCCAAAAGATGGCATATTATATCATTATCTGGAAATAGGTCCTGATATTCCATTTTATACAAATTATTATTTTGAACAATGTATGATTAAAAATAACTTTGAAAGCATCGCTCCTGTAACCACAAAGACATACTGCAAGGGAATTGGCTGGTAACTAGATAATATATAACTATAAGCTTTTCGCAGAAAATTAAACTTTTTATGCTCAAAAATTTTGGCGGATGGGAGACGTTAAAGATAGCGAATAAATACGCCCATTCAAACGCAGATCACATGCTTGAATTCGCAAATAACGTCACATTTACGGCACAAGGCTCATTCAATGGCACAATGGAAAATCTAAGAAATGCTTAAAAATTATATAAATCATGATTTTTAATGGTGGCCCCTACTGGACTTGAACCAGTGACCAATCGATTATGAGTCGACTGCTCTGACCAACTGAGCTAAGGGGCCATTTGGGTGTGCTACTGAGTTAGTAGGGTTATGATTATAATAGAGTTGAATCAAATTTGCTATAGTTAATTAATAAAATAGGTCGGTTTGATTATTTATTAAACTGTAATTTATTGGATTTTATGCAAGTTTAATTACTGATATTTTTTGTTTAATTAAACTGATACAATAATTTGGTTTATTACTGTTAGTTATTTTATTGGTTGAGGAAATGTTATGTCTATCAAGAAATTATTATTTATTAGTGTTGCGATGTTTGCAACCTTGCTTTTAGGTGCATGTAGTAGTTCTAAATATCAACCTACTTCTGCTGGTAGTCAAGTTCAGTTTATTGATACTAAACCTGCGGCTTCTTGTCAGTTATTGGGTAAAGCGGAAGGACGTCGTAGTAGTTTCTTTTCTGGCCTTAAAACGCATAGCGAGCTAATTCGCGATGCGGCTTCTGAGCTGATGAATAAGGCTGCTGCAATGGGGGGGAATGTGATTTATAACGCACAAGATACTTCTATGCAATATATTTCGGATATTGCGCCAACAGATGCGGTTATGGTTGGTGATGTTTATAGTTGTAAATAAGGCTAGTTAAATAAGAAAGGGAGCTTTGCCTCCCTTTTTTTATTGGTATTAATCAATTGTAATATCTTGAGTTAATTTAACCATTTTGTTTTTCAAATTGTTGCATAAAGTCAATTAAATAATTCACGCCTTCTTGATCCATCGCGTTATAAATGGATGCACGCATTCCACCTGCAATACGGTGACCTTTGATGCCAATAATGTTAGCTTGAGTTGCTTCGCTTACAAATTTTTTATCTAGTTCTTCATTTGGCGATAAAAAAGTGACATTCATAATTGATCGATTCGCTGTTGCGACAGTATTTCGATAAAAATCGGATTGATCGATAAATTGGTATAGTAATTGTGCTTTGGCTTGGTTTCGTTGCTGCATTGCTTTTAGTCCACCAAGGCTTTTTATCCATTTAAACACTAAGCCCGACATATACCATGCAAATGTAGGCGGCGTGTTAAACATGGAATCGTTGTCTAATAAGATTTTGTAATCTAATACTGATGGTAGGATTTTTTGTGCATAACCAATAAGATCTTCACGCACAATCACAATGGTAATGCCTGATGGACCAATATTTTTTTGTGCACCAGCATAAATAATGCCATATCGGCTTACATCAATAGGTTGCGATAATATACATGATGATAAGTCTGCAACCACGGTTTTATTGCCAAAGTTGGGTTCTTCAAAGATTTGAACTCCATCGATTGTTTCGTTTGGGCAATAGTGTACATAAGCGGCATTATCATTTAATTGCCATTCTGACATAGGTTTGATAGCTGTTAGTCCATTTTGTTTGATAACAACATTTTGTTCATTAATTTGGCAATATTTGCTGGCTTCTTTGGCTGCACATTGGCTCCAATAACCGCTGTTAATATAGTCTGCACTGGTTTTGTTACCTAAGATATTTAATGGAACTGCAGCAAATTGTGCTCTGGCACCACCTTGGCAATAGAGGATTTTGTAATTATTAGGGATGTTTAAAATTTCACGCAGGTCATTAGAGGCTTCAATAGCACATGCATCAAAATCTTTGCCTCTATGGCTTAATTCCATGACCGATGCGCCTGTATTACGCCAATTTAATAATTCAGTTTGAACTTGCTTTAATACATCAGCAGGCAATTTTGCAGGGCCTGCACTAAAGTTATAACTTTTATTCATTGCGATTCACTTTAATCCATTCAAAGAAGGATTCTATTTTTACACTGTATGGACAGATATACAATCAGATTTTTTGTAAAAAATTTTCAGGAAACCATGTGTTTTAGCATAAAAATACCGGCGAATGCCGGCATGGTTGTAATTAGATTGATGTAGGTAATTATAAAAGTTGTTGCTTGGCAACTTCAATCGCTGATTTTACCTGCTGTGGTGCAACGCCGCCTTTAGCACAGCGTTTAGCTAAGCATGATTCTAACGATAATATTGGATAGACATCACTATCGATAACGGAGCTGAACTTTTGTAGTTCGGCAAGCGAGAGTTCTTCGAGTGCTTTTTGCTTTGCTATCGCATCAACAACAGCTTCGCCAACAATGTGATGAGCTTCGCGGAATGGTATTCCTTTGGTAACTAAATAATCAGCAAGTTCGGTTGCATTTGAATAACCTTGTTTAGCGGCTTCTTGGCAGTTTGTATAGTTGATTTTGATATCTTCTAACACTAGTGTGGCCATATCTAAGCATTCTTGCCAAGTGTCGAGCGCATCAAATAGGTGTTCTTTGTCTTCTTGTAGATCTTTATTATAAGCAAGAGGTAAACCTTTGATAGTCATGAGTGTTCCCATTAGAGCACCAGTAACCCGCCCTACTTTGCCGCGAATTAGTTCTAATGCATCGGGGTTCTTTTTTTGTGGCATGAGTGAAGAACCTGACGTAACACGATCTGATAACTCAACAAAGTTGGCTTCGCCACTGTTGAAAATAATAAGATCTTCAGCAAAACGCGATAAATGTACCATGCCTATTGAGGCGTTATTTAATAATTCAACAATATGATCACGATCAGATACCGAATCTAAACTGTTATTAGTTGCTTGAGCAAACCCTAACCAATGCGCCAATTGCTCACGATCCATTGGATAGGCGGTTCCGGCTAATGCACCTGAGCCTAATGGACTAACGTTTAAGCGTTTTAGTGTATCTTGTAAGCGGCTAACATCACGGCTAAGCATTTCAAAATAGGCTAAGCACCAATGTGAAAAAGTAATTGGTTGTGCTCGTTGCAAGTGGGTATAACCTGGCATAATGGCATTTTGATGCTGTTCTGCAGTTATAACCAGAGATTGTCGCAAGTGATTAATCGCATTAATTAAGTAAGGGATTTGATCTTTACACCATAGTTTTAAATCGGTCGTTGATTGGTCGTTACGGCTTCGCCCTGTATGTAATTTTTTACCTAAGTCGCCAATTTTTTCGATCAGTTTTTGTTCAACCCAACTATGTATATCTTCGGCATCACTTTGTAAAATCTGTTTGGGATCTTGTTGAACCGAAATTAGTAATTCATTTAAGACTTTTTCTAATTTTTTTTGTTCATCATAAGATATTACGTTGACCGTCACCAATGCTTTTGACCAAGCAATTGAACCCATGATATCTTGCTCTGCAAGACGATAGTCAAAGCGCAATGAATCATTAAAATGCTTAAATCGTTGATCTGCCGCTTGACTAAAACGTCCTCCCCATAATGCCATAATTACCTCAATATTATCTTTAATAATTGCTTAAATAATTTAAATTTTATCAAAAATAAAAATAATATATACAGGATTTAACCTGTATATATTTATTATTATCATTTTTTTATTTACGCATTAGCGTTTACTTTTTCGCTTTTGTTGCTGATTTTTTAACTGCAGTTTTTGTGTTATTAGCGGATTTAGCTGGTTTAGTTTTTTTTGCAGGTTGTTTTTGCTTTTCTTCATTTAATGCACGTATACGTGATGATAACGAGAATAGACGAATAAACCCACCAGCATGGCTATGATCATAAACTTCATCTTCACCAAATGTGGCAAACTCTTCGCTGTATAAGCTATTTGGTGATTTCTTTTGTACCGCAGTCGCATTACCTTTATAAAGTTTAACCACTACTTCGCCTGTCATATCTTGCGCTAAAACTTCGGCTGCGGCTTGAATTGATCGACGATATGGAGCAAACCAGCGTCCATCGTAAACAACATAAGCCATTTCTAAACCAAGTTGTTCACGCCATTTAAAGCTGTCACGATCTAAGATTAATTGTTCTAAACCGCGTAATGCTGTCATCATGATTGTTCCACCAGGTGTTTCATAACAACCACGTGATTTAATGCCAACTAGGCGGTTTTCAATAATATCAACTCGTCCAACACCATGTTTTGCACCAATTTTATTCAATGTTGCAACACAGTTGTAAGGCGATAATTTTTTACCATTGACTGAAACCACTTCACCTTTTTCAATGCCAATGGTTACCAATTCTGGTTTGTCTGGCGCTTCTTCTGGCGAAACAGTCCAAGCCCAGCAATCAGCGTTAGCTTGGTTCCATGTGCTTTCTAACACACCGCCTTCGGTTGAGATATGCCATGCGTTTTCGTCACGGCTATAAATTTTTTCAACAGTTGCGGTAGTTGGAATTTTACGGACTTTTAAATAATCAATTAGTGCTTCACGTGAACGTAGATCCCATTCACGCCAAGGTGCAATCACTTTAAGTTGTGGTGCGAGTGCGGTATAAGTGGTTTCAAAACGTACTTGGTCATTACCTTTACCCGTCGCGCCATGGCATAATGTATCAGCTCCAACCTCTAGCGCATACTCAACTTGTGCTTTAGCAATAATTGGACGAGCCATCGAGGTACCAAGATAATAGGTACCTTCGTATAAAGCCCCTGTTTTTAAGACAGGGTACACATAGTCTTTAACAAATTCTTCTCGTAAATCAACAACCTTACAAGCAACTGCACCCGATGCTTTGGCTTTTTTTTCTACATCTTTTAATTCTTTTGGATCTTGACCTACATTAGCAACGAATGCATAAACTTCACACCCGCCATAATTTTCTTTTAACCAAGGAATAATCGCCGATGTATCCAAACCACCTGAATAAGCCAATACAACTTTTTTTGTTCCACTTTTTTTCATGCTACACCCTTTCTAAATTAACTTACGGTAAAAAATGAGTTAGAGACCTTTACTTTAAATTGTTAAATATAGCTAACCAGCTTAATATAATATCAGCTTAATATTTAAGCAATAATTCTTGTGCCTGTTGTACCTGATTGTTCGTTAAATAATTTAATCAGTTGGTCAGACTCTTTCCAACTAGCAATTGCAATCGGTCGTCCTAAGGCTTTGGCTGCTTCAAAAGCGGAATTAACTTTTACGACCATGCCCTCTGTAATAATACCTTTGGCAATCAGTTGATCAGCTTGCGATTGCGTTAGTGATGCAATGCGTTGTTTGTTTTCATCAAGTACGCCGACCACATCGGATAGCAATATCAAGTCAGCATTTAAGGTTTTAGCTAGCGCAACCGCAGCGTGATCAGCATTGACATTCATCATTTGCCCTTCTTCAGTGATACCAATCGAGCTGATAATGGGTAAATAACCGGCATTAATAAGTAGGTTTATTAATGTAGGATCGCCGGTTTTGGCTTCGCCAACATAACCAAGATCTTCCGAAATTTGTTTGACTTCTACACTATTACCATCAGCTAAGCAGAGTCCCACACTGGCTATTTGCTGTTTTTTAGCTTCTGACAATAAAGTGGTATTGGCACTGCCAGCAAGGCTACCGACAATAACGTCAATTTGGTCAGCAGGGGTGACTCGTAGCCCGTTTCGACGTACCACGGGTAAAGAGAGTCTATCCATTAGTGAATCGACCACTGTACCACCACCATGCACAATAATTAATGGCCGTTGAAAATTCTTTTTATATTCACTAATAACAACAAATAATTTATTTAAGGCATCTTTGTTATCAAGTAATACACCACCAAGCTTTATAATTAATGGTTTCATTTTAGTTTCCTATTAATTTAACTTACTGCTAATTTATTCAATAATTTTTTACAGAATTTAAATATAATTTCATCCATTTTTATAATAATGATGTGGTTTCATCAAAACCATATCGAATATTCATACACTGCACTGCTTGTGCTGCTGCACCTTTTAATAAGTTGTCTTCAACAGAAATTAATATTAAATGGCGATCTTTTAATACAAAACCAATATCACAATAAGGCAAACCAATGACAGATTTTAATGCCGGCCAATCTTTTTGATAAACTCTGATTAAGGGTTTATTTTGGTAATATTTATTCAAAGCCGTAAGAATATCTTGTGATGTTACGCCTTCTTTTACTCGGCAAGTTATAGTGGCATGAATACCTTGTTTAAAACTACCTAAATGAGGTATAAAGATCACTTCTTGACCTAAATGTGTCGTAATTTCGGGTTGATGGCGATGAGTAAATAACCCATAAGCATGTAAGCTCACTTCGCAAAATATATTATTATGCGAAGGTTTTCGCCCTGCTCCACTTACACCACTGACGGCATTAATAACAGGCCATTGTGAACTGTCTAGTAGTTCTTCTTTAATTAATGGTTTGAGTGGTAATTGCGAAGCAGTAGGATAACACCCTGGTACCGCAATAAGTTGAGCTCTTTTGATCTGTTCACTATTCCATTCAGCTAAGCCATAAACGGCTTTGTCTAACCATTTTGGATGTTGATGGGTGAAGCCATAATAATCAGTATAAAAAGTGGCGGAATTGACTCTAAACGCACCAGATAAATCAAAAACGGTACAGCCATGTTCTAAGAAATAAGGGGCAATAGTGTGACTAACGGCATGTTCAGTAGCTAAAAAAACGATATCGACATCATTAATATAAGCGGAATAATCCGCAGTGGCTATAAGAGGTAAATCAACAACACCTTTTAACTGGGGATGTAAATCGTAATCAGAAATGAGCTTGCCACCATCCTGGCTGTTTTCTGATACAATTAAAGCAATAAGTTCTATATGCGGATGCTTATGTAAATAATAAGCTAACTTTGCACCAGCATAACCACTCGCTCCTACAATAATGGCCTTTAACATACCTATCCTTATCTATTTTTTATACAATAATTTGTATATAGTAGGTTATTTATAAGGCTATTACAAGTGTTAAAATGAATTTTTATTCACTTTTTATGAATTTAATTTCATTTTTATTTTTTTTTTTTGGGTTGTCCTAATATTTTAAATGAATCTAATTTATGATTTTATTTTCTTAAGTAAATACAAGCAAACAACTTTAAATACCTACCGATAAAGATCGGCAGGCACGCTTTAGATTATTTTAAAAAACTTGCCGACTTTAATATCGCTATCAATAATTCCCAATAGCGGTAAACACTTTGTATGTTTACTTTTTCGTCTGGTGAATGTGGCGAAACAATCGTTGGCCCAATTGAAATCATGTCCATATTTGGATAACTTTGTTTAAATAAACCACATTCAAGCCCTGCATGAATCACCATTATTTTTGCTTGCTGAGAAAAAATTTCGAGATATTTATCTTTAGCTAGTTTAAGTAATTGTGAATCTAAATTAGGTTCCCATCCTGAATAACCACCACTTATTTCATAATTGGCATTCATAAGTTGACTAAGAGATATCAATGTCGATACAACGGCATCTTTAGCACTATCAACTTGAGAGCGAATTAAAAAATGGGCATTAAGTTGGTTATCTTCAATATTAACAATACCGAAATTGAGTGATGTTTCAACCACACCATGAAGTTGATCACTCATTCTAACCACACCATTAGGTGCTGTATTTAACCAATTAATGATCTTATTTTGATGTTCAGTGGTTAATACACGTTTTACTTTATTGGATTCAACCTCTGATAAAATTATTTCAACAGCAGACTCTGCATGACCTAATTCACTGCGTAAAATAGTTTGATATTGTTTAACAATAGCTTCTAATTTAGGTAAATCTTGTTTATTTAGTGTGATTTCAGCAAAGGCTTCTCTTGGAATAGCATTGCGCAATGTTCCGCCTTTTATATCGGCTAATCTAAACGAGATATCTTGTGCATATTGCGCTAAAAAACGAGCCATTAATTTAATTGCGTTACCACGACCAAGGTGAATATCACAACCTGAATGCCCACCTTTTAACCCTTTAAGCGAAATGTTCATATAACAATCATGTTTTTCAGGTATTACTGCATAAGTAATGGCAAAAGTCGTGGTAAAGTCAACACCGCCAGCGCAACCAGTAAATATTTCGCCTTCGTCTTCAGAATCAGTATTAATTAAATAGTGGCTTTTTAACCAATTTGGTTGTAAACCAAAGGCACCATGCATGCCGGTTTCTTCTGATACTGTTATTAACACTTCAATCGGCCCATGTTCAACAGCAGGATCAATTAACACAGCTAACGCAGATGCAAGTCCAACGCCGTTATCTGCACCTAATGTTGTACCTTTGGCTTTTACCCATTCACCATCAACATAAGCTTGAATTGGGTCGGTTAAAAAATCGTGACTAGTGCCTTCATTTTTTTGAGGCACCATATCCATATGGGCTTGCAAAGCAATCGACGGGCACGCCTCCATCCCTTTAGTAGCAGGTTTAGTTAATAAAATATTACCTACTTTATCAAGCTTGCAATCAATGTGATTCCTATTGGCAAAATCAACAATATATTTGGTTATCATTTGCTCATGATGAGATGGGTGGGGAATTTTACAAATATCACTAAAAATCTGCCAAACAAATTTAGGTGTTAAGGTAGAAAGCATAATATAACCTCAATTATTAAGTAAGTAATAAATTAATGAGTGGTTTTTTTTAACTAATCACTCTATAATAAGGTGCAATTTTACAACTATTTTTAGTCCATTAATATTTATTTATTCGTACATTCGATTAAAATTGCAGGTTACACATGTCAACAGAACAAACTTTATTAACAGAAGAAGAAATCCAAGCAAAAAAACAACACAAAGCAGAACTTATTGCTGAAAAGAAAAAATTCAATGTCACTTGGGAAATGTTACAATCCTACGGGCGTCAACTCTCAGAACGTTTATTACCTGCTAACCAATGGAAAGGTATTATTGCCGTTAGTCGTGGTGGATTAGTTCCAGCAGCTATCTTAGCGCGTGAATTAAGTATTCGTTATGTCGATACGGTTTGTATTTCAAGTTACGATCATGATCATCAACGCGAAAAACTAATATTAAAACAGGCAAATGGCGATGGTGAAGGCTTTATTGTCGTTGACGATTTAGTCGATACAGGTAACACCGCTCATACTATCCGCGAAATGTATCCAAAAGCACACTTTGTTACTATTTTTGCAAAACCAGCAGGTAAACCACTTGTTGATGATTATGTTGTTGATATCGAGCAAGATACTTGGATCGAACAACCTTGGGATACTGGCGTCATGTTCGTTAAACCAATTTGTGATCATAAATAATCAATAAGGAAATTAAGGTTGTTATGACAACTACCGAAAATCTAACGGCACAGATATTTAAACCACAATTTGATTATCCTGAAACATCAACACTCATAAATCGTATCGATAGTAGTGATGGTAGTAGTATTAGCGCGTTAGATGGGGAAATTGATTCGAGGTGGTATCGCATTATTAATCCCATTTTATGGCATTGGCGTGGATTACCTAAATTAGAAGCTGAAGCGGTTTTATCCAAAATTGCCGCTTCAACTAGACATCATACAAATGATAACTGGCTAGATACGGTTATTGGTTATCAATCTGGTAACTGGGTTTATGAATTTTTAAACCAAGCAGCAATCTGGCAAGCGAAAGCAGAGTCGATAGATAGAACGAATCTGACCAACGAAGATAAAAATAATTTACTCAATTATTACCTTATTGCCAGTGAATTTTCAAGTATCGCCAGTTATCCTCATTTTAAAAATGATGAACTGGCAATGTATGCCCAAACTTGTGCTTATCAAGCTTATACAAAAGCACTTAGTTTTTCACCGTTTTTGATTAAAGAGCTTGAAATTAAGGTTGATAATCGTAGCGCCAAAGCAATTTTACATCTACCAAAAACTGAAAAAGCTTGCCCTGTTGTGCTAATCTGTAATGCATTAGGTAATTTGCAAATCGATTACTATCGTTATTTTAGTGAGTTTTTAGCCCCACATGGATTTGCTATGTTAACCGTTGACTTACCGACGGTTGGATATAGCCGTAACTTTGCTTTAACACAAAATAGTAGCCTAATTCATCAAGCTATATTAGAGCAATTGTCCTCAGTGCCATGGGTTGATGATCATCGTGTTTTTGTTGCAGGCTTTCGTTTTGGTTCGCATATTGCTACACGTTTGGCCTATTTAATGCCAAATAAAATAAAAGGATTGTTTAACTTCACTCCATTTGTTCACCAAATTTTTGTTGATAATGAGCTGCAAAAAAATCTACCTAATAGCTACAAAGATATGCTCGCAAGTCGCTTGGCATTACCTTCGATATCCAATCAGCAATTAGCGGCAGAATTGAAATACTTTTCACTAAAAAATCAAGGGCTTTTAACTCATGCTTGCCATGTACCGGTGATGAATATCATCTTTGAGGATGATAAGCTAAGCAATCTTTGTGAAGCAAAATTGATTCATTCAATTAAGCAAAATAAAGTAGTAACAGTGTCTAAAAAACAGTTACAAAAAAGTTTGCATCAAGCGTTAACTCAATCAGTACAATGGATGGAGTCTATTTTATAATTCACGATTTAAAATAAGAGCAATGTTATGATCAATAAAAAACAGCAAATTGTTGTTGTTAAATTAGGTACCAGTGTGTTAACTGATGGCACAAAACAACTCGATCGGGCACGCATAGTTGAGCTAATAAGACAATGTGCATGTTTACATAAAGATGGACATAAAGTTATTATTGTTACTTCTGGCGCAATTGCAGCAGGTCGAGAATACTTAAACTTCCCTACTCTACCTAATACTGTTGCATCAAAACAATTGCTCGCATCGGTTGGCCAAAGTAAATTAATACAGCTTTGGGAACAACTGTTTTCTATCTATAAAATCTATATTGGCCAAATGTTACTTACCCGTGCCGACCTCGAAGATCGTGAACGATTTTTAAATGCCCAAGATGTGTTAAAAGCCATGTTGGATAATCATATCATTCCAGTTATTAACGAAAATGACGCTGTTGCAACTGCCGAAATAAAAGTTGGAGACAATGATAATTTATCAGCGCTAGCCGCAATTTTAGCCGAAGCTGATAAGCTGATTTTATTAACCGACATTGAAGGCCTCTATACAGCCGATCCAAGATCAGATAAAAGTGCCAAGTTAATTCATGAAGTCGATCATATTGATGATAAATTACTAAGCATTGCTGGTGATAGTGTTTCGGGGCTTGGTACTGGTGGTATGACAACAAAACTACAAGCAGCAAAAGTTGCTGGCAGTGCGGGTATTGAAGTTGTGATTGCGGCAGGAAACAGAGCCAATGTCATTATTGATATTATCAATAATCACCCTGTCGGTACACGATTTCTTCCTCAAAAAACGCCACTAGAACATCGAAAACACTGGTTATTTGGCGCACCCAAAGCAGGCAAAGTGTTATTAGATGATGGTGCTGTTAATGCGATTTTAAATAATGGCAGTTCGCTATTACCTAAAGGTATTCTAAAAGTTGAAAAGGACTTTTCGCGCGGTGAAGTTATTGATATATGTGATAGCTTAGGCAAACATATTGCTCGAGGTGTTAGTCGTTATAACAGTGATGCTTTAAGGCAAATTGCTGGGCACCATTCGCAAGAAATTTCCAAAATTATTGGTTATGAACATGGATCTGTTGCTGTTCATCGAGATGATATGATAATTAAACAATAAGGCAGTATTTTTTCTCATAACTTTATAGTTAATTTGGGCTTTCCCCGTAGAAAAAAATTAATCGGTCAAATATGGAATAAAAAGAATTTATTCATATTGCAATAAAATCACTCGTAAAAAATTCACTTTAAAAAACCATTTAAATTTTAAAAAAAATGACGTAAAAAAGAAATTATTAAATAAATTACGTATGTGTTTTAAAGTATAAATAAAAGCAAGACAATAAAAAAACTAATATTTTCCAATTCTCAAAAAATAAATCAACCTGATTATTTTATGATTTATAAATATACAAATTAACGTTAAAAATATTACAATTACGTTTAATAAAAAATACTATTATCAAAAAAAAGTGGGAAGAAAGAAAATTGAGTATTGAAGTTAATAGTTATTCAAATAACTGGAAAAAAGAAAATCAAGACTTAGTATTTTATCAACGAAAATATATAAAAAATGGCATTATTCTATTATCTATAGTTTTCGTTATTTTTTTATGCCTTGCTTTAACCTTAAAACTGCCATTACAATTAGGTATAGCAATAATATTTATGATTATTTATTTATTGCTGCGCGGTTCGGAAAAATACATTATTTTGGGTCAAACCTATATAACAGTAGGAAAAAACAGTAAGTTAAGAATAATTGATTTATTATTTTTTGCGTTGTTTTTTATTGTCTATGCTTTGATGCGAAGCAATGAAAGTAATAAAATGAATTGTATCCTATTAAAAAATATTGAGTCTATTATTGAAGAAAATAATTTTTTAAGAATAGACTACAAACAAAATACTTCTCATAAGCAAATTTTGATAGATTTAAATTATATGACTGATGATGATAAACAATCATTACTAAAAGAAATAAATAATATAAAACAATCAAATAGCAATATAAAATAGTGGTGATAAAAATGTTACAGCAAATGGGTAAAACAGCTAGACTTGCTTCATATCAACTAGCACAATGTCCTACCTCAATAAAAAATAACAGTTTGATGGTTATTGCTGATTTATTAGAACAGCATAGCGCAAGTATACTCATTGCAAATGAAAAGGACATCCAAGCGGCGAAAGAACAAGGTTTAAACGAAGCCATTTTAGATCGTCTACTTTTAACACCTGAGCGACTATCATCTATTGCCAATGATGTTCGAAAAGTAGTTTCATTAACTGATCCTATTGGTCAAATCATTGATGGTTCTACTTTAGAAAACGGCTTAAAGTTACACCGTCACAGAGTGCCACTTGGCGTTATTGGTGTGATTTACGAAGCCCGACCAAATGTTACAATTGATATTGCAGCTCTTTGTTTAAAAACAGGTAATGCCGCAATACTTCGTGGGGGTAAAGAAACAATCAATACTAATACGGCCATAATTTCTGTCATCCAAAAAGCGTTAAAACAAGTTGGTTTACCTCAAACAGCTGTTCAATGTATTAATAATCCTGATCGTAAATATATTCATGAGTTACTTAAACTCGATAAGTATATTGATATGATTATCCCTCGAGGTGGTGCATCTTTACATAAATTATGCCGTGAACATTCAACAATACCCGTCATTACAGGTGGTATTGGAGTCTGTCATATTTTTGTTGATGAAACTGCTGATTTTGATAATGCTCTACCAATTATTGTCAATGCCAAAATTCAGCGCCCAAGCACTTGTAATACGCTTGAAACGTTACTAGTTCATCGAAATATTGCGGAGCAGTTTTTACCAAAACTTTGCCAGGTCATGGTAGATAATAACGTCGTATTACATACCGACCAAAACTGTTATGACATATTAAAAACGAGTAATGCAACTATCCTACCAGTAAAAAATGAAGAATTACGGCAAGAATGGTTATCAAAAGATTTAAACGTAATCATTGTTGATTCACTTGAACTGGCTGTAGAGCATATCCGCGAATATGGTACGGGTCATTCTGAATCAATTCTCACACGTAACTTACTTAATGCAGAACAATTCGTAAATCAAGTTGATGCAGCTGCAGTTTATGTCAATGCATCAACACGCTTTACTGATGGCGGGCAATTTGGTCTAGGTGCAGAAGTAGCTGTTAGCACTCAAAAATTACATGCCCGAGGCCCAATGGGTCTTGAAGCTTTAACCACATATAAGTGGATTGGTTATGGCGATGATTTAATTCGCCAATAACAAAATAAGATTTAAAATAACTGTTCGGTTATCCCGAACAGTTATTATTGTCCAATTTACTAATCAAAATTACGCATTAATAATGCATAATTAAGATCTATATCTTCAGGTATTGGAATATAAACAATATGACCATCCCCCAGTCCTGCTGGAACGGGTTGTCCTTTTTTGTTTTCCATACGTTCGATAATGAAGTTTTGATTACCTTTGGGAGTCATCATTTCGACACTATCCCCAACAGAAAATTTATTCTTTACGATAACTTCAGCTAAGCCATTGAGCCTCTCACCGCTAAACTCGCCAACAAATTGTTGCCTTTCTGAAACCGAATGGCTATGTTCGTAATTTTGCATTTCTTCATGCTTATGGCGACGTAAAAATCCTTCGGTATAGCCTCGATGAGCAAGTGCATTAAGTTCTTGTAATAAACGAGGATCAAAAGGTTTACCTTCACTTGCCGCATCAATTGCTTGGCGATACACTTGCGCCGTTCTTGCACAATAATAAAAAGATTTAGTTCTTCCTTCAATTTTGAGCGAATGTACGCCAATTTTAGTTAAATCGTCGACTAACTCCACAGCTCTTAAATCTTTTGAGTTCATAATATATGTGCCATGTTCATCTTCAAAAGCTTGCATATATTCGCCTGGACGCCCTGACTCTTCAAGCATGAATACTTTATTGGTTGTTTGACCAATACCTAATGTTGGCTCAACTTGTTGTACTGGTATCGGTTCACATTTATGAACAATTTGCCCTACTTCGTCTTCTTTACCTTCAGCAACTTTATATTCCCAACGGCATGCGTTAGTGCATGTACCTTGATTTGAATCACGCTTATTGATATAACCAGAAAGCAAACAGCGCCCAGAATATGCCATACATAGCGCACCGTGAATAAACACTTCTAATTCCATTTCGGGCACTTTTTCACGGATTTCAGCAATTTCATCCAGTGATAATTCACGCGATAATACCACTCGAGTTAATCCCATTTGATGCCAAAATTTTACCGTTGCCCAGTTAACTGCGTTAGATTGTACCGATAAATGAATTTCCATATCAGGAAAGTGTTCGCGTACTAACATAATTAAACCTGGATCTGACATGATAAAGGCATCGGGTTTCATGTTTACAATGGGCTCTAAATCGCGAATAAAAGTTTTTAACTTAGAGTTATGCGGTGCTATATTAACCACTACATAAAACTTTTTGCCTTGGGCATGAGCTTCGTTAATGCCGATCGCTAAATTTTCATGATTAAATTCATTATTACGAACCCGCAAACTATATCGGGGTTGCCCTGCATAAACTGCATCTGCACCATATGCAAATGCATAACGCATATTTTTTAAAGAACCAGCAGGAGAAAGTAATTCTGGTTTTGCATATAAATTTGTCATTAAAAATGCCTCTGATTTCAGGTCAGTATTACTAATTAGTAATAGGTTAAGCAAAATAGGATGGGCATTTTACGCTTTAGCCTATCAGTTGGCAAATTTATTATATAGTCAAGCTATATAACGCAAAAACTACACTCATTAAAAAGTGTTTTATTAATCAATATGATTAGATTAGATTCGAACAAATTTACGAATGTTTTTCACTCTTTTAATTTTCAATCATTCTTTTTAGGCAAAGCCGCATGGAGCGATACCTATTACAATACTAAAATAAATTTGGATATAACTTAGCAAAATGGAAATAAATTAAGGGAAAAATTCAAAGATTAAACTCATTACTTGGCACGGTTAGTTAATAGGATTATTTTTTTGCAATAATTGAGAGTGTTTACTAGTGGTGACAATTTAATTCGAACAATATCTATTTCAACTAATGCTACACAAAGTATTATGGAGACAGTAATTTGAGCATTAGCACTTACATATCAGCCTAATGCTTTATTAAGCAAAGCTACTTATTTTAATAAACTCTCCCCATTACTCAACAATGGTAAATACTCATTCCATCGATATTCTCTAATTGGCATGGGATTAGCCTCTCTAAAATATAAAACTAACGCAGGCTTGATACCATTCCAATTATTTACAAACTCATACCTGATAAGGTAACCATCCTTGATTAACTTCTTCGCTTTTGCATGATAATTAAAGTAGCTCATAGTTAATATTGAAAAGTTAGATTACAAAATTGAAAAAATGTGATGACAAAAGACTGATTAATTTAAATGGAGGCGCGTCCCGGAGTCGAACCGAGGTAGACGGATTTGCAATCCGCAGCATGGCCACTCTGCCAACGCGCCTTAGTGGTCTATCTGAATAGGTTGCAAATAGTAGCACTGGCTCGGCTAATCGTCAAGATTAAATAGATTATAAATACAGCAATCATTTCATTTTTAACTGTATTGCAAATAATCGGCTTTTTAACAAAAAATTTTAGCAACCCAATACATATCAAATAATGATTAGTTTGAAAGTTAATTCAAAAAAATAATAACAACTTATTGAAATTATATAAATAACATGCATTATAAAAATATTTTCTATTTTTACGCTAATTTTATATACTTAGCTAACTATATTCCAATTATAGGCCAAATTATGATTAATTTAAAATTCAGAGAAGTAAAAAAAGACTTATCTTCAAAAGAGTTAAGGGTTGCTCAGTACATTATGGACCACTCACAAACACTAAAAAATATGAGTATTCAAACCTTAGCTAAACTTAACCATGTTAGTACAAGCACTATTTTGCGTTTGTGTAAGAAATTAGGTTATAACGGTTTTAGTGATTTTAAAGTTGACTTGATTTCATCCTCTCCACAAAAACTAAGTACTGATGTTTTGCAAGATGATATAAATCTTAATGATACTTTGATCGATGTGAATAGAAAGGTACAAGCAATAGAAAAATCATCTATAGATGAAACACATTCAATGGTCAAACCTGAAGAGCTAGATAGAGCCATAGATCTAATTATTTCTAGTAATAAAATTATTATTTTTGGTAGCAGTAGCAGTGGTTTAGTCGGTAAAGAGCTTGAATACCAGCTTATTAAAATAAAAAAAGATGTTAATTGTCATTTTGATGCACATATTCAAAAAAGTATTGTCAGCACTCTCGATAAAAATGATTTAATTATAATTATCTCACACTCGGGAGAAACACCAGAATGTATTGAGCTATTAAAATTAGGACAACAAAATAAAGTACCATCAATTGCTATAACTAAAATGGGGCAAAGCCAAGTTTCTATGCTAGCCGATATTATATTACATACTACATCTACAGAGCATGTTTCACGTTTAATTCCGATTCGTTCTAAAATGTCGCAAATTTCAGTTATCAATATTCTTGTGACTAATTTATTTATACGCAAATATGACGAACGTTTGTTATTACAAACTCAAAATAGAGAAGAACGAAAGTATCCTCATCGGTAATATATTCACTGCCAATTAATAACATTTTAACTATCTTTACAACGATATAGTATTCAAGTTTATTACACAATAGCTACGCTTTCCCTCTTTTTATCTATCAACTTAATAACTCTATAGAAATCTAATAAACTTCGTAAAACATTTTTATTTGATAAATAGTTACAATCAAACATGATCTAGCTCACATTTTTTTTAAAATTTTAAAAAAATTGATGACTAAAATTAAGTATAGGTGTAACTTTATTACCAAATAAACACAAATTTAAAGTAATAATATTACAAAAAATTAATCAAAAAAGGAAATTGATTATGCATAACCAATTGCCAGTTATTTTAGCTAGCCATGGTTCATTTGCACAGGGTGCACTTGATTGTGCTCAAATGCTAATGGGTAAACAACAAAATATTCGTGCAATATCCGTTCAAATAGATAGCAATGTCGAAGAATTACGCCAACAAATGGAGGAGAATTATCAAGCACTCAACCAAGGTAATGGTGTAATTATCCTTGTTGATATTATAGGTGGCACACCATGTAATTTGGCGGGGGAATTACTCTTTAAACATGAAGATGTTTTACTTTTTTGTGGATTCAATATTCCAATATTACTTGAAGTTTTAAATAATCGAGAAGGTACACTTAATGACGTTAAAATTGCTATTGAAGAAGTATTTCCACAAAGCTGTATTGATGTTGGACAAGTGTTAAATACCAAACGTGAACAGTCTACTCTATTATAAGGAGATAATGATGCCAATAAATTTAACAAGAATAGATGACCGCCTAATCCACGGTCAAGTGATCACTACCTGGGTAAAAAATTATGATATTGAACAAGTCTTAATTATTAATGACAAAGTTGCAATGGACAAAGTTCAACAATCAGTCTTAACCATGTCAGCCCCTCCAGAATTAAAAGTATTGGTTTTTGGAGTACAACAGTTTATCGACATTATAAAAAAAACACCTATAAAAAAACGCACAATGCTACTTTTTACAAATAGTATTGATGTAAATAAATTAATTGATGGTGGTCTAGAAATTGAAAAACTTAATGTAGGGGGAATGCGTATGCAAGAAGGACGACATCAACTATCACGAGCGGTCTCGGCAACTCCTGAAGAGAAACAAGCATTTAAAAACATTATTGAGAAAAATGTGAAAGTAGAAATTCAAATGGTACCCAAAGATCCAATTATCGAGCTAGAAACATTGCTTGATTAAACTTTAACTATTTATTTTTCATATAATTTGGAGATTAACTTATGTTAACACAGGCTATTCTTGTCGCCATTTGGGCGGGAATTTGTTCTATGGATGATGTCGGACCACAAATGTTACGTCGACCATTATTGACCGGCACAATTGCAGGTATCATCATGGGTGACATGGTTCAAGGGCTCATAATCAGTGCAACACTAGAGTTAATGTGGATGGGTATTGGCAATGTTGGAGCTTATTCTGCGCCAGATATTGTAGCGGGTGCAATTATTGGTGTTTCACTTGGAATTACTACCGGAGGAGGAATTGCAACAGGTATCGCTTTAGGAGTACCTGTATCACTTCTGTGTCAACAATTACTTATTATATGGCGTTCATTTGCCTGCTTCCTTAATCCTTGGGCAACACGAGCTGTTGAAAATGGTAATTATAAAGCACTAAGTAAGGTTCATTATTTCTCAACTCCTGTATGGTTTTTGATTCGTGCTGTACCTTGCTTTATAGCCATTTATTTTGGTAGTGATCTTATTAAAACAATTTTAGATGCTATCCCGCAAAGTATTATCACAGGTATGGGGGTTGCTTCTAAACTAATTCCTGCTGTAGGTATTTGTATTTTACTATTGATGCTATTAAAAGGCAGAATGTGGTTTTTTTTCCTCCTTGGTTTTATGTTAACTACTTATTTAAAATTACCAATTATCCCAATCACTTTTATCGCCTTAGCATTTGCCGTACTGTACGATATGGCATCAATGAGCAGCAAAAATAATGATTATAAACAAGATGATAAATCAGTATTGAATAATAACATTGAAGAGGATTTTGACCTATGATAAATGAAAGAAAAATAACAAAAAAAGATCTTAATCATATTTTTTGGAATTTACAAACGATGTCTTTTTCTTATAACTATGAAAAAATGCAAATGATCGGCTTTGCACACTGTATGACACCAGTATTAGATAGGCTTTATCATGATGCTGATAAAGAAACTCGTGTTCGAGCAATGAATCGTCATCTAGAATTTTTTAATTGTCAAATCAATGCCAATGCACTAATTTTAGGTATAACTGCTGCAATGGAAGAAAAAACAAAAGAAGATGAAAAAGAAGCAGTTGTTTCTGTGAAAGCGGGGTTAATGGGGCCATTTGCAGGATTAGGAGATAGTCTTTTAAAATTCACTTGGATGCCTATCTGCGGCAGTATTGGAGCTGCTTTTGCTCTACAAGGTAATATTATTGGCCCTATTTTGATGTTCCTAATCTACAATATAGTCAATATATTAACCAAATATTTTTTTATTCATTATGGATATAATAAAGGAGTTGATCTAATTGAACAATCCAAAAATTCAAACATTATTCAAAGAATAAGTAATCTAGCTAATGTAGTCGGAGTTATGGTTCTTGGCTCTTTAATTGCAACAACGGTTAAAGTATCTACACCAATGGCGATTAATGTCGGTGAGCAATCAGTAAAAATTCAGGAAATGTTTGATAAAGTAATGCCTAACTTTTTAACCTTAATGTTTGCTTTAGGTACATTCTTTTTAGTGAAAAAATTTCAAGGTAAATATACAGTTACATTAATTTTAAGTGTAATGGTAATAGGTGTAATTTTGTCGGTATTTGGAGTTTTAAAATAAGGATGTAACATGAAAAAACAAATTGAAACAGCATCGGTTATCCGTAATAAACAAAATAAATTAAAAATCTCATTTAAAATTAGCAACAATATGCCCGTAGATTTATATTGGACAGATGAAGCCAATATCAATACATCTAATAAAACATTAATAAGTAAAAATATACAAAATGATTTCACTATTGATGATCCTTTACAAACAAAGCGACGAATTTATTTGATATTACAAACTCAAGAACATGATTCACTTTTATTTGGAGAACGTACTTTACCTATTGCAGGCTTAAATAACTTTCGTGACTTTGGCGGTTACTTAGGCAGTAATGGTAAACGAGTAAAATGGGGAAAACTTTATCGTTCTAATCACTTGTATGGATTGAAACCTAATGCTGAAAGTTATATTCGATCACTAGGTATCAAGACTATTATAGATTATCGTTGTGCTAACGAAATCAAAACTAGTCCAAATACTTTCATAGGTGAGCAAAATACTTTTAATTTAGATGCTTCAGCTCAAACAGCTGAACTTGCTGCTCAATTTGCTGCCGACCCTAGTGATGAAGATCGTGCACTAATTGAAAGTGTGCTACACGATATTCCTAAAGAATTGGTTAATGGTAAAGGCATACAAGTTCTTGAACAATATCGTAATTTCGTATTAAGTGACAAATCGAAAAATGCTTATAAACAGATGCTTCGCGTAATGTTAAAACCTAACAACAGCCCGAGTATACAACATTGTCGAGGAGGTAAAGATCGCACAGGTTATGGCGTATTATTACTACAAACAATGTTAGGAGTATCAGAAGAAGACATTATTTATGATTATATGTTAACCCATCAAAATCGCTTAGAACGAAACAAAATAAAAATGGCAGCATATCGAAAAATTACGGATAATGAAGATGTGTTAGGTTATTTGTTAAGTTTAATTGATACACGTGAAAGTTTTGTTATTGAAATTCTCAATACTATGAAAGAAGTTGCCGGCACTCCAGCTAATTACATCAAACAAGAATTGGGGTTCACAGAGCAAGATTTCATAGCTATGCAAAAAAACTACCTCGAAGATTAATTTAACTTTTATTAATAACAAAGCGCAATATGTATTGCGCTTTTATTTTTTGATTACAATAGTATAACAAATTATTCTGATGTTTCGGGATACTTATAAATCCAAGTAATATCAGAATAATTTGCAAATGCACTTGGAAATAAATAAGTACCGCTTAATGATGGAAAATAGGTATATTTCCATTCAACATTAAAATCGGATTGAAACTTAGTTATCGAATCAAAAAGTAACGTTGTACAATAAAGATGTGGCTGTTCGCGAGGAGCTAAGACAAAGGCTTTACCTTGCTTGGTTAGAAGATCATCGACAATTTGCTGTTGTTGTACATCAGATAAAAAATTAGGTCTTGCTATAGCATATTTTTCGGCTAATTCAGGAGCTATGAACTCGGGTAAGGTCGATACAATCACTTGATTAGGAAATTTGTCATCATCACTCGTGGTCGCATGAATAATTTTAATTTCGGGATTAGTCGATATAATCATGCCAATATGTGAAAAATCACCACCACCTAATTGTTTAACAATAAGGCTATCGGTTTGTATACCTTTTCTAAAAATCCAATCTCCTACTTTTACTGAATAAGGCAATTTAGAGGTTGGATTTGAAGAATAAACAGACTCATTAGCAAAAACAACCGTTGCCAGCATAATAAAAATAATCGAGAAAAAACGACAGTAGTTCATCAAAATTCTTTCTTAACTAGAAAGGGTAAATAGTATCTACCCTTTCTAATATAACATTGCTATATTACCTTTTATTTAAGATTAATCATCCATTTGTTATCAGTTTTGATTACTGATAGGCTACTTTCATCTTTTTTAGTATTATCTTTGAAAAAAACAGTCGTTTTTACTTTAGCCATGGTTTTTTCATCATTAGTATATTCTGCAGGAGCAGACTCAACTTTATCAAGGCCGCCATGTTGATCAGCAAATTTTTTCCCTTGTTGAAGCGCTTCTTGCATTTTGCTTTTCACTAACATTGTCATATCCATACCTTTGTTATTATCATCTTTAGGGAAATTGATCAGATTCATAACGGTATCTGTATCACCTTTATAAATTGCTGTGATAAATTTTTCTGATACTTTTTCTGGAGTATCTTCAGTCGAACACGCTGTAACGATCAATGCCAATAAAAAAACGCTTAAAAATTTCATTAGTAATTTCATTTTTATTTCCATTATCAAATTTAATTTATAAAATATTTTACATTCTTTCTTTTTGATTAAACTATACAGATAGCATCAAAGGAAAGAGGTAAAATAATACTATGTAATAAGATAATCGCAAAGCAACTTTATTTTGAAACATTACTTTTTAAAATTTACAAGAATATCTTGCCAATCTTGATCTAATTTAGCTTCAATAGTTATTGGTTTATGGTTAAGAGGATGGGAAATCTCTAACTTACTCGCATGTAACATCAAGCGTTTAACGCCAAAATAATTGGCAAAAGCACGGTTTTGATGAAGATCGCCATGTTTACTGTCTCCCAAAATAGGATGAAAGATATGTTTCATATGACGACGTAATTGGTGCTTACGCCCTGTTTGTGGTTTTAATTCAACAAAACTATATCTTGCTGTTTCAAATTTACCAACCTTAACCGGCACTTCAATTTTGCTAATAGATTTATAAAAAGTGACTGCATCTTGTGCTGGTTTATTTTTATCAGAAAATTTGTCAGCGATTTTATCTAGTTCTTCAACTAAAGGGTAATCGATCACAGATTCACCCTCAAGATAACCACGCACAATAGCATGATACGTTTTCTCAATTTGTTTTGTGGCAAATTGTTCTGACATGAGCCTTGCTACATCACTAGAAAGGGCAAACAGCAACACACCAGATGTTGGCCTATCTAGTCTATGCACAGGAAAAACATGTTGGCCAATCTGATCTCGTAACGTTTGCATAACAACAACTGTTTCTTTTTTATCTAACCAACTGCGATGCACAAGCCAACCCGATGGTTTGTTAATCGCAATTAAAGCATTATCATGATAAAGAATTTCAAACATAGTCTATTTTATTGAAAACCAATTAGAAAAATAGCCTTTCAAGTTCAGCAGCTATACTTGGGCTATTATTATCGCCAATAGCATAACTAGCTTTTGCTTTCACTTCATTATCAGCATTCCCCATAGCAATCCCTAATCCAGCAATAGATAACATACTTATGTCATTATAACTATCACCAAAAGCGACTATTTCGCTTAAATCAATATTTTCATGCTCAGCCCAATGCGTTAAACCATTTCCTTTAGTATTACCTTTAACCGCAACATCTGCTCGATTTGACCAAGACCATTCACACGAGAACACATCTAATGCATCTACCGCATTTGAGAATTGTCGTAGAGCAGGAAGGTTATGACTGCTGGTTGCAAATTTAAAAATAGCGCCAGATTGATCAATCACGTTTTCAAAACTCGCTACTTTTTTGATTTCTGGCTGTAAAAAAGGGGGCAATGTTTTGACCCATTTAAAAAAGCCTTCTAGATGATCATCTAACACTTCATAAGTCATCATTTGATCAGTATAAACTAAAGTATGGATACCATATTGGTTAACTAGTTTTAATAGCATTCTTGCTTGATCTTTAGTCATTGGTTTAGCAGCAAAAGCGTTTTGCTTTTCAAAATCATAAAGATAAGATCCATTACAACAAATTGCGGGGGTTGATAATTTGAGTTGATAATAATAAGGATAAATTACAGAATGGTGACGCCCAGATACTAAAATGACTTTCACGCCTTTAGCACTGATTTTTTTTATCATCTCAATAGTTTCTGGTAAAACTAAACGATTACTGGCTAGTAACGTGCCATCCATATCAAAAGCAACCGCTTTATACTTCATATAATCCCCTCTTTTTTATTTCTAATCTTTGTTATAAAGATTAGCTGAGTATTAGAACTTCAATAAATTTAAAATTCAATTTTTTGACGCCCAACAAATGAATGCGATAAGGTAGTGCCATCCACCATTTCAAGTTCACCACCAACTGGAACACCATGAGCGATTCTTGTTGCTGTCACATTGAACTGTGCACACATTTGCGCAATATAATTGGCGGTTGCATCACCTTCAACGGTGGGATTAGTGGCTAAAATAACTTCGTTGATTGATTCTGACGCTAACTTGTTTTTCAATAAATCAAGGCCAATATCGCTAGGACCGATACCGTCTAATGGCGATAAATGGCCTAACAATACAAAATAACGACCACTATATTGTCCGGTTTGTTCTATGGCAACTATATCTGCGGGAGTTTCGACAACGCAAAGCTGCCCACTATTTTGACGACGAACATTTGCACAAATAGCACAGATTTCTTGTTCGGTAAAAGTTCGACACTCTTTGCAATGACCTATATTTATCATCGCTTCATGTAGCTCATGAGCTAATTTTATGCCACCTTGTCGATTGCGTTGCAATAAATGAAAGGCCATTCGTTGTGCCGATTTGGGACCAACGCCCGGTAAACAACGCAGTGCTTCTATAAGCGATTCTAATAATGGGCTTATTTGCATGTATTATTTGATTCTCATATATTTAAATTTTAAGTTAATAATACCTTTTTTCAATAATCTATCAAACAAGAATTATTTTATTTGTTTAATTTAATAATAATGAAAGTTGAAAAAAACTTACAGAAAATTAATAGTTAAAATAATGCATAGCGACAACTGTTTTCAGAAACAATCGTTAAATTAATACTTATTGCATATAAATTTTAGACTATTGTTTACTCTTGCTATGATAGTAACTTTTCGGTTCTTCACCCTTTAAAAGGCGCATAATATTACTATTATGACGAATGATAATCAAACAAGAAAGCATAGCAACAGGTAAAGTAAGCTCAGGTTTGAATAACCAAACATAAAATGGCGCCATAAGAAACCCGACTATCGCAGCTACCGAAGAGTACCCAGTTATGAATAACGTAACTAACCAAGTTAAAATAAAGCAGCCTGTAAAATCAAATCCTATGGGGACCATCATACCTAACGCAGTGGCAACACCTTTACCACCACGAAAATGAAAAAAACAGGGAAACATATGCCCTAAACAAGCAAAAATACCAATAATACCTAAAAAGAAAGGAGGAATATCAAGTCGATAAGAAATATAAACCGGAATCGTACCTTTTAGCATATCAAAAATTAAAACAAAAATGGCGGGTAATTTACCATTAAGCCGTAAAATATTGGTTGCCCCTGGATTATGCGAACCATGTTCTGAAGGATTAGGCAAATGCATGATATGGCTAATAATCATTGCACCAGAAAGCGACCCCAAAAAATAGGCCATTATGATCATTAATATCATTTGAAATGCCACAATATCACTCCTTTCATTTGCCGCCTTTAATAATCGAACGCTAAATGCTAATCAGCACCTTAAAACCTGTATCTAACCCTACTTGCTGGTAAAGTATAATAGAACAGGCGTCATACCTTGCCTGTTCTATCTAAGCTAAGCAGTAATAATACAATCCTACTTAGTTTATTATTTTTCCAACAACGGTTTTAAATATTTTCCAGTGTAGGAATGTTTAGATTTAGCAACCTCTTCAGGTGTCCCTTCGGCAATAATCTCTCCCCCACCATTACCCCCTTCTGGACCTAAATCAACTATCCAATCAGCTGTTTTAACCACATCCAAATTATGCTCAATCACAACAATTGTATTGCCTTTATCTCGCAATGAATGCAATTGCGCTAGTAATTGTTTAACATCAGCAAAATGTAGACCTGTTGTTGGTTCATCTAATATATATAAAGTGCGTCCAGTATCTCGCTTCGATAATTCTTTTGCAAGTTTTACACGTTGTGCCTCACCACCTGATAATGTTGTTGCTGATTGCCCAATGGTAATATAAGAAAGACCTACATCAATTAAGGTTTGTAATTTACGAGCAATCATCGGTACTGCATCAAAAAATTCACGCCCTTCTTCAACTGTCATATTCAAAATCTCGTTAATAGACTTACCTTTATATTTGATCTCTAAGGTTTCACGATTATAACGAGCGCCATGACACTGATCACAAGGAACATAAATATCCGGCAAAAAGTGCATTTCCACTTTAATTAAACCATCACCTTGGCAAGCTTCACATCGTCCGCCCTTAACATTAAAACTAAATCGCCCCGGATTATAGCCTCGTGCGCGGGATTCTGGTACACCAGCATAAAGTTCACGGATAGAAGTAAAAAATCCAGTATAAGTTGCAGGATTAGAACGTGGTGTACGCCCGATTGGACTTTGGTCGATCGCAATGACCTTATCAAAATGGTTAAGCCCTTTAATGGCTTGATATGGCGCTATTTCTGTTTTTTCGGCACCATTGAGTTCATTTTGTGCAAGAGGATATAACGTATCATTAATTAGTGTTGATTTACCTGAACCTGATACACCAGTAATACAAGTAAATAATCCAACCGGAATATTTAATGTTACATCTTTAAGGTTATTTCCGGTAGCGCCAATAAGTGATAACATTTTTTTCTTATCAACTTTGGTGCGCGTAGTTGGAATTTCAATCTTTTCTTTACCAGATAAGTATTGGCCTGTTAAAGATTTTTTACATGCCATAATCTGCTTAGGCGTACCTTGCGCAACAACTTCACCACCATGAACCCCTGCTCCAGGTCCAATATCAATCACATAATCAGCAGCCATAATTGCTTCTTCATCATGTTCAACCACAATGACAGTATTACCTAAATCACGTAAATGCGTTAAAGTGTCAATTAGACGAGTGTTATCACGCTGATGCAATCCGATAGAAGGCTCATCTAATACATACATCACGCCAACCAGCCCCGCACCAATTTGGCTAGCTAATCGAATACGTTGCGCTTCTCCTCCTGATAAGGTGTCAGCAGAGCGTGAAAGTGTTAAATAGTTAAGCCCAACATTAATCAAAAATTGTAAACGGTCGTTGATCTCTTTTAAGATTTTTTCGGCAATTTGAGCTCGTTGCCCTGTTAATGACAACTGATCGAAAAAATCTTTCGCTTTTTGAGTGCTTAAATCACTAATGGCTGGTAGATTAGTATCATTAATAAATACATTTCTTGCTGCTGTACATAACCTTGATCCGCCACAACAAGGGCAAGGTCGATGGCTAATATATTTGGCTAACTCTTCACGGATAGTTTGTGATTCAGTTTCTTTATACCGACGAGCTAAATTATTAATAATGCCTTCAAATGGATGTTTACGCTTAACTACATCACCGCGATCATTTGAATAAATAAATTGGATTTCGGTATCACCTGAACCATTTAATAAAATATCTTTTACCTTTTCAGGTAATTTTTCATAGGGTTTATCAATATCGAATTTATAGTGATCCGCTAATGATTTTAACATCTGAAAATAGTAAAAGTTGCGACGATCCCAACCTTTAATCGCACCTGCAGCTAACGAAACTTCTGGCATTTGCACAATACGTTTTTGATCAAAATATTGTTGCACCCCCAAACCATCACATTCGGGACATGCGCCGGCTGGATTATTGAACGAGAATAATCGAGGCTCTAACTCTGAAATACTATAACCACAAATTGGGCAGGCAAAATTAGCCGAAAACAGATATTCTTCAGCTTGAGGATCATCCAAATTTGCCACTTTAACAATGCCATTAGTGATCGAAAGCACGGTTTCAATCGACTCGGCCAAACGAAGCTTTAAATCATCACGAATACGGAAACGGTCAACAACAACCTCAATGGTATGCTTTTTTTGTAGTTCAAGAATGGGGGGATCAGAAAGATCATAGACATCACTATCAACTCTTACTCGAATATAACCGCTAGCGGCTAATTGCTCAAACAACTTAACAAATTCACCTTTACGCTCGGTGACCACTGGGGCTAGCAGCATATATCGATTTTCAGTTGGCAATGCCATAATACTATCGACCATTTGTGATACCGTTTGTGCTGCTAATGGTAAATGATGATTTGGACAGCGAGGCTCACCAATTCGGGCAAAAAGTAAACGTAAGTAATCATAAATTTCAGTGATGGTTCCAACTGTTGAGCGCGGATTATGCGAAGTCGATTTTTGCTCAATCGAAATAGCTGGCGATAAACCTTCAATATGATCGACATCAGGTTTTTCCATCAATGATAAAAACTGACGAGCATATGCTGACAACGACTCAACATAACGTCGCTGCCCTTCCGCATAAAGAGTATCAAATGCTAACGAAGATTTACCCGACCCCGAAAGACCGGTGATAACAACTAACTTATCTCTTGGAATGGTTACATTAATGTTTTTTAGATTGTGCGTGCGAGCGCCACGAATATCGATATCTTTGATTGACATAGATCTCTTCTTATGTATGTTTTTCAAACAAAATGAATGGAAATTTAACTGTATATTATAACAGTAATAATCGATTAAATATACTACTATATAGGCAAATACATTATTTGATAATTTTTACACCAAAATATAAACTTTCATAAGTTTTTTTGACAAAAATATCAACTGAAACACTTATTTCTAAATTAAAATAAAAAACGGTCATAAATGACCGTTTTTTACAGATATAAATTAATCGATTAATGTAGGAGTAGCATCAACAGGGATAATTGCACCACGATATTGTATAACCGTACCTGCAACTAAATGGCCTTGTGACGCTGACTGCGAAGGATTTCTTCCACTTAAACGCGCACCAAGGTAGCCTGCACTAAACGAATCTCCCGCAGCGGTAGTATCAATCACTTTATCTTTTGGGATCTTATTCGCTGGAACGTCAAAACGACCTTCAGCAGAATCAATGATGCAACTATCACTACCACGTTTAATAACAATTTCAGTCACACCAAACTTCCTTGTACGTTCAATTACTTGCTCATAAGGCAATTTGCCCCATAATAAATCTTCATCATCTAGCGTCAAAAATGCAATATCGGTAACGCTAAGAATATCGGCATAAACACTACGAGCCAAATCAAGGCTACGCCATAAACGTGGACGGAAGTTATTATCAAAAATAACTTTACCACCATTGGCCTTAACACGTTTTAAAAGATCTAATAATTTAAGAATACTTTCAGCATCCAAAATAGCAATACTAATACCACTTAAATACACATAATCACACTGTGCAATTTGCTGCGTTATTTTATCTGTTTCGGCTGTTTGCAACCAAAATTTAGCTGCAGCGTCATTACGCCAATAATAAAAAGAGCGCTCGCCCTGCTCGTCGGTCACAATAGAATAAAGACCAGGCATCTTATCTGACATTCTTTGCACTAAATCAGTTTGAATATTTTCTTTTTGCCAATTATCTAACATCTCTTGACTAAAAGGATCAGTGCCAAGCCCTGTCACATAGTGAATCGAAAAATTATTGCCTTTTAATAAACGAGATAAATAAACAGATGTATTGAGCGTATCACCGCCAAAGCTACGCGTAGTCGAATCTTGTTTCATCGACAATTCAATCATACATTCGCCGATCACAGCGATATTTGTCGTCATATTATACCTATATCCTTAATCTAATTATAAATAATCCAGTGCTATTTTCACCACAACTTTGCGAACTGTTTCAATTTTATTACCAACAGCACAAAGCGGTTTATGTACCTCATTGGGTAAAAATACAATAAAATCATTTTTTTGTAATATTAACATGGTTTCTTCTTTTGGTGTTTCGACAAAAGCAATATCGTTTTCTGCCAATTTATTGTCTAACATTTTGGTATAGGGCGGTAACATGCTCACAGCCATTCCCTCTTGCCCTTCCAGAACAATCTGAACATCGATATATTTTTCATGATATTCCGGCTTAGCATCATAAATATGACGCGTTTGACTCTCAGACACCATAAAGAACATCTTATCGCCATCAATATCATAGCGCCCTATAGGTGTATTAATATTGACGTTGTCTTTAATATATTCAATAGATTGTTTTATTCTGGAAGGTAAATAAGGAACTAACCTTAAATGATTAATATTACCTAAAATCATACTAAAAGATCCTTAAAATATTGATGAAAATAAATACCGACAATTAAATTACTCACAACTAACATACCCCATGATAATCTAATTTAGTTGATAAAGAGTATATACTTAAGTCATCTGTTTTTGTAGATCATTTGTTAATAAGTTTTTATTGGTATGTTACAATTTGGAAATCATTATAAAAAAGGTAAACAAATGAAGATTTTTATAATAAATTTAGAAAAAGAATCAAAAAAAAGAGAACACATCAAAAAAGAATGCGAGAAATTAAAACTAGATTTTGAAATTTACAATGCCATTGATGGCAATACTTTATCTGATTCATTTATTCAAAATACGGTCTACGATTATCCAAATAACCTTTTAACAAAGGGTGAAATAGGCTGTGCACTCAGTCACTTAAATATATATAAAAAAATTATTCAAAACAATTTACCTTATGCCTTAATTCTCGAAGATGATGCCGTATTAGATAAAAAATTACCTGATTTCTTAAATAGCTTTAAAGCTAAAAATACTAAAAAAGGTATTTTTTTATTAACTGCCGATTTTCACTATCTTGTTAACAAAAAATTTAACTTAGATAGTTTTGAGGTTTTTGAAGTAACAAGAGCAGTTAGAGCCAATGGATATATCATCACTCATGATACCGCAAAAAAGTTAATTAAATTTTTATTTCCTATTCGCTATGAAGCTGATATGTTTAGAATAATGAAGTTATGTACCGGTATCAAAATATATGCAACATTACCCAGTCTGATAACAACTAATGATAAGAATTTATTAAATTCATCAATACATACTGATAGAGCACCACTCATCGAGCAACGTTCTGAGTATAGAAAAAAGCTATTTAAAAAAGATAAGAAAAAAAGAATGATAGCATTATGGCTTAGAAAACAATTCATTAGTAGGTTTGAAAAAACAAAATACTATATAGATTAGACACTCGATCAATAAATCTATTTTAAAGAGCCTTGGCATAATTAAAAAACAATATTTTCCCAAACTATTTTGGGGGTGAATATTAAATTTGGGAGAAAACCTAATTACTTAATAAATTATTCTCAACTGAATTTTTATCTGCAGCCCCCTATATTCACACCTTAGATATCACCACCCTCGACAGCTATCACTGTACCTAAGCCACTCCTGACTGGGGTTCTGTTCACAGTTCAAGCCATCTTTGCTAACAAAGAAAAGACACAAAAACACCACAAAAAAAACTTAAATAAAATCAATACCTTTCCTGACCAATTTTTTGTGAGTAAAAATAGTAACTTAATGTGTTTTTTGAATATAGGGAGATATGACATAATGCGCAATGCAACAAGTAGGCTTTATTTACTACAATGGTGCATAAAAATAATAATGGCTAAAGTGCATACTAAGCAAAAATTAACAATTAAAAAATTAATTATAGAATTTAATGACAGAGTTAACTGTCAACTTTAATTGATAAATACACAAAATTTAAATATCATCCGTAGAGATGACATCAATTGCACCACAAGCTTTAAATAACCATTTTAAAGATCCCCACAAAAATGGCATATGATAAAAAGTAACTTCAATCAAAAAATGCGTATCTCTAATTTCCAAATCATCAAACAGATAAGCTTTCCACCAAAACCATTGCCTATTATTGGGCTCTAGCCAATAAAGCCAAGCATCCAAAGACCATTTTTCATCTTCCTTTAACAATATAACCTGTTCTTCCCATGACAGGGTAGATCTATACGCTATTTTTTGTTTAGTTTCTTCTTTTGTTATTCCAGGAATGCAATTTTGAACAAAAGTATAAGGCAATATTTTTCCCCATTGTTCAAGGGATGGCCATTTGAGTTCATAGTAACTAGTAACAATTTCTAATGTTTTTTTTGCTAAATTAAGTACATCAACAGCATTAGACTCACAAGATATAATAAATCTAGCTATACCTATTCCAGTTGCTCTAATATTTGAATCAGGTGGTCGACTTAGCCTATCTCTTTCTAATAAAATTTTTAACCAATTTTCATCACTTATATGCATTCAGTCCTGAACCTTGTTTAATTTGCTCTTGTAGCTCTTTCAATTTTTCTTTTCTAATACCAAATTGATCGAATCCTTTTGTTCTATCAACAACTATAGGTTTATTAGGATAATTCTTTACTTCTGTTTCTTTAACAGCGTTTTTTCTTAAATCATCTAAAACTGATTTCGGAACCTCAAATTGTTTAATTGTTGCACCTTTCATTCCTTGGCTAAAACGTTTAGACAAAAAACTCTAGCGCTCTAGTTCTATCACCAAAATTTAAGAATAACATTTTATCACCAGTGACAGCAACATTACCGAAATCATCTATTAAAATTCTTGTATTAGCATTACCTTCTACTCTATAAACCGTTATCGTATCTTTATCTAGTTTAATTGTTTAGGTGTTGCTCAGTTTTGACCTCGGTTACAATTAGATTCTGCGTTGTTACCTACTTTAATTTTATAATATCTTTGCTGTTGCAAAAAACTCAAATAAAATCAATATCTTTCCTGACCAATTTTTTGTAAGTAAAAATAGTGAGTTAATGTATTTTTTATATTTTGAATAGAGGGATATATGCCACAGTAAGAAATGCAACAAGTAGGATTTATTTACTACAATGGCGCATACAAATAATAATGGCTAAAGCACATGCTAAGCAAAAATTGGCAATTAAAAAAATTAATTATAAAATTTAGTGACAGTATTAACTATCACTTTTTAATAACTAATACTCTAATATAGGCTAGGATTGTCAGATTAAGTTTGAGCTACTACACATTAATAATAAACCTTTGCCAATAAAATATCAGTTTACTCATCATTGACAAAATATATGTCAAAACTACATTCCAAATTAAGTCTACTCATTATTTTCATTTGTTCTGGCCATAATACAGGTCCACCATGACCAGCCAATGAACGCCATACACAATCAACACCCATAGTCACATTTTCATTTGTCTGTAATTTTTCTAACGCATCTTTACATGGTGATATTGTATTTAATAACCAATCTAAATGTTCTCTTAAGTCTTTAGATGTAATATAACCTTTTGATGATAAAAACCATCCAGAAGTTTTAATCTCTCTAATTCTTCCGATACGATTAATACTCTTCGTTCCAATAATATTTTTTTGCGTTGGTTCAATTTTCAAAAGTTCAGTTATCTTATCAGGATGAATATCATTCGGGTATATTAACAATGTCACATAACATTCATCACAACTTGGGTATTCTGGAGATACTGGGGTTCTCCTAGAATTTATTGAAATCATTTTATATAGTCTCCAATATTACCTATAACTTTTCCATTCTAATTAATATAATCACCATTATCTAAAATTCTCCCATGATGATCATTGCGTATATTATTATCTTTTTTGAGCGATTCAAGGGCTCTGCCCCATTCGCGTTTATTAATATTTTCACCAAAATATTTATTCAGAGCATTTGCTGTACTTTGATTTAATGTATTACCCCCACTTTGTAAAACTTTAGGAACTCTACTACTTGCACCAACACTAGGAGGAACTGGTAATGGTAATTCTTCTACATCCTATTGCTTTCGCCACTTCATACATATCTGCTGCTCTGCCCATTAAAGCTAACATTAAACCTGACTTTTCGTAACTGTACTTTTCTTGGTATGTCGTTTTCGCATCTAACGCGTCGATATTGACGTTTTCGCCTTGTTGCAAGGAACGCTAAAAAATATTTTTAAAAATCAAATAAAATCAATGCCTTTTCTGAACAATTTTTTGTAAGTAAAAATAGTGGATTAGTGTGTTTTTTTATGTTTTGAATAGAGGGATATATGACACCATGAACAATGCAACAAGTAAGATTTATTTACTACAATGGTGCATAAAAATAATAATGGCTAAAGTGCATACTAAGCAAAAATTACCAATTAAAAAATTAATTATAAAATTTAGTGACAGTATTAACTGCCACTTTTAATAACGAATACATTAATATAGGCTAGGATTGTCGGGTTATGTTTGAGCTACTACAATTTATGCAGTAACAAGATCGCGTTTTGCTTCATTTAAAATATTAACAAATTCATCAAGTGGGAATTTTGGTTTTACCTGCTCTGCTAGTATTCTGGAATCAAAGAAAAACTCTATTTCTATATTAGAAATGCCTTTGTCTTTATTTAATTGGCAAAGCATTTGTCCTTTGTAAGATATTTCAATAGTTATTTCTTCATACTTATTATCACTAAAAAAATCAATTTCAAAATCAGTATTCATAATTAGTCATTCCCTTATTAGTTATTTCTTTTTTGGATCTAAAAAACCAGAAAAATAACCATCAGCATTATAGCGGATTCCTTGCCCGTTAGGTAACCTATATTCAACACCACCACGAGATAATTCTGTTCTAATCGTATTAGGATTCTCTAATACCTCCTTAACAAATTTACTAGCTGCCGCATTCTTTTGAGTGACATTACCTTTCAATGGTTCAAATGTTCCGCCTTGTCTACCCGCATGTTTCTCCCAAGCTCTAGCCGCCTCAGATAATCCTTGAGCATTTACTGGCTTATTGGCAGAGTTAACTAATTTATTGATATTTAAATTATTACCAACTTGTCCTGTCGCACTCGCCCCCCTTCCAGCTTTAGCAATACCTTCAACTTTAACCCATTTACCACCAATCCATTGTATCGTTTTGCCACCTAATGATGCAGTAGCAACTCCTGCCACATTATAGAAGGTCGCCTCTCCAACATCATGGCCTGTCATGCTACTTAATTCGGTTAATGCTGTTTCAAATGAATTCGCTGGTATTTTCTTATTAAACCATTCACTTGGAATTTGAGCAATTTTTTTACCAAATTCCCAAGCATCACTTTTTCACGATAATAATGCCCCGTCCGACGTTAATTGTGGGCGATTATTTTGTAAAAATAATTCAGGATTCTATACCGTTTCATTTCATTAGAATTCAATAACGCTTATCACTTGACGAGTTGCATTAAGCGGGATAGGGTAAATAAAGTACAGTATAGCCTTATAGTCTTGTGAGATCCTAAATTGAATGGCTCAGTTTTATATACAGGTCATCCTATTGCAATTAAAACCGAGCAAATCAAATTGGTATTAGAGTTCATATCTTAGTTATAAATTGAATCATATATTCCAATTCTGCGAGCTTTATCACAGAATTGGAAAAAGCAAAACAAGGTTATTTAGGAATTTTTCCTGTCCACCAAATCGGCTTTTCATCCGCGCCTAAGTTATCAAAAACAGATAGAGGTATTTGTTTATAACTTATTGAGTATGGTAATGTAGTTATAGCCACCATTACTGGCTCATATTCATAATCAGGATCTGATTTAAAGCCCTCATAACTTATCTTGGCAGATTCAACACAATAATGAAATGCATAAAAGTAACCATCAAAAATATCATATAAAGTTGATTTTGTTCTGTCTAAATCACTTTTGGCTTTACCTGATAAAATAGGCCCCCAATCAATGGCTTCTCTATCTAACTGTTTAAATTCTTCCTCGACCAATTTCATTAAAGATTCAGCCGTATCTAGCTCTTCTAACTTCAAATATCGACGATATAAACGGTCTGTTAAAATAGACCAATCTTCTTTGAGATATTTAGGCAAAAGATAATATGAAATACAATCAAAAAATAATTTCATATCACTGTCTGTTCCTAGAATAAATACAGAGCCCCCACCTCTAATACCAATAGTTAATAACATTATTTAATTACCTTTTATCTTTCAAAAATTCAATTTGTTTTGAGCTAATTATTCCGTTAGATTTCCGAACAATTCCACGTCTAATTTTGAATTCTAACGCAGGTGTTAAATGCTGCCCTCTAACATCTATCCGAACTTGTTGCTGCATACCATTTGGTAAATGTTTTTGTCGTTCAAGTGCTTGTTTAGAAATATTATTAATCAGATTATCAGCGTATTTGACTATATTATAATTTTTCACTTCTATTGAACAAGTTGTGCCATTACAAAAATCAGGTCTTACACTCCCTTTTGTACCATGAGGGACTTCTACACCATCTTTATAACTTACTTGACCTCTATAATCAGAAGGTAGGCTGGCGGTAGAGCCTGCGATGCAGGCTTAAACTATAAGAAAAGAACGTATTAATTAACAGTAAAATTTAGTGACAGAATCAACCTATTTCATATTCTATTGATGTATTAATTGATTGTATAACTTCATTAACTTTTCCCAAAAAACATATACATTGATCTGGTATTTGGTACTTAAAATATATTTTTATCAAAAAATTATCTCTTCCTTTAGCATCTGGAAAATACTTATATATATTTTTACTTTCAATTACATTAATATAACTATTTAATTTTTCTTGCAATTTAAATAAATGAGGTTCGTAAGGGAAATCCCATGTTAAATGATCAGTTAATCCTAATTCAACTAAATTTTTATTATTTTTAGGAATTCCAATCATATCTAATTTATTTATTTCTTCTATAGACATACTATTAATTACCTTTTAGTTATCAGGTCTAACTACTTCT
Organism: Gilliamella sp. X-46; assembly: GCF_057063525.1. Taxonomy (NCBI): domain Bacteria; kingdom Pseudomonadati; phylum Pseudomonadota; class Gammaproteobacteria; order Orbales; family Orbaceae; genus Gilliamella; species Gilliamella sp. X-46. Next base: position 221,988 of record NZ_JBXSQH010000001.1, read on the forward strand.
ACTTTTGTTGGCGGTATTTTAGTTCCCCCCCTACGGTTTTAATTATAACTTCTCTAGCTAATTCTACTTTGAAATACCGGTCGATAAATAAAGAAGATCCCTGTTGAAGGCAGAGATCTTTAGATAATTAATTATTCAGTTTCTTTTATATAAAAACTAAAATGATTAGAACTTGGTGATTCCTCCACTAATAACCTTTTACAGTGTGGGCATTCGTATACCTCAACACTTTTATTATCAAAAGAATCCATAAATTCTTCTGACATAAATTCTTTTTTTTCAGACCATATGTCGATTATGTCCCATAAAGCATTTTGTGAAATAAGATCATATGCAAAGTCTTCATCAAGCGAACCAATATTCATTACGTATCCACACTTACATGCAATTTTTGGCATAAATTAACCCCCAATTATTTTCTATCAAAGCGATGTATTGTACCTTTCGAATCTTGGAAAAATATGGTTTTAATGTTTTGAGCATTTGGTTTGCCCCATAATCTAGAGACCATACTCTGCATTTCTTTTCCTGATAGATCCATTTGTACAACAACACCATTAGCTTGATCACTTTTCTTTTCGATTGAACTCAATACTCGATCAATTTTAGTTGTTGATTTAGGTGTATAAACATCAACTTGACCAATCCCATCAATATATAGATCAGACGTTCTTACACCAGAAATACCTTTATCAGATGCAGTTGCTCTATAAGTTACATCATAGCCCTGATCAGCAAATTTCTGTCCTGCTCTGATTTCATTGGCATTAGGTTTAGCTAACGGTTCATAAGTAATTTTACCCTCACGAACAACTGGCAAGTTACCGTTTCCATTTGGTATCGCTTTGTCAGCCTGAGCACTCGCCCCCTTTCCAGCTAACAAATCCTCAGCCTTAGCTATATTATTTACGGTGTTACCTTTACCGCCTGTAACAGGTTTATAACCCGTTTTAATCGCAGTTTTTGTTATTATTAAGTGAGAAGCTATATTAGCAAATGCCTCAACTTTCATTAAAGGTCTTATTTTATCATATGCTTCTTCAAATGAGACATTCTGCTCTTTCATATAAGCTTCGATTGAATATAGCCAAGCACTAGCTTCACTATTTACAAAAGCTGCATCAACCTTCTCGGCAGCTTCTCTATTATAAAATAACTCCCTGACTAATACTGGATTACCGTAAGGGTACCCTGAGTATGGTGCATCATATTGCGCTTTTATTTCACCAACTATTTTATGCGCAGACTGACATTCCTCTGAAGTTACCGATTTGCAAACTTCTTCTATATATTTATCAGCGGATTTATCTACTTCGTTAATATAATCAATTTGAGATTGAATATTTATTCTTTCTTCTTCATTTTTTGCATTTGCTAATTGCGACTTTAAAAATTGCAATCGTGATGTTTCTGTTGGGCTTAACAAGTTATTCTCAACCGCATTTTTCCCCGCAGCTACCCCAGTATTCACATCTTGAATATCACCACCTGCCGCCGCAATGGCAAGGCCGGTCGCTAGTTGTGATAGGGCGCTGACTTTTTGTCTTTCTTCTTGGTTTAGGTTTTTGATGTCTTTATCGGGGTAAAGGATCCCCGCAATAACTTCAGCACCACGTTCACTTGCAGCAGCGCCTAAGCCACCCACAAGCGCGGAATTGCCTTGCAGTTCGGCTACCACCGCACCGAGTATGGCATGGCTGACGGTGTTGGCGAGGGTGTTTCCTTCGGTCTGTTGTTTGATAATAGTCGCAATTTTGGGTGCGAGTGCCCCTGCGGCTGCCCCTGTCATATCACCACTGATTAAGCCGTTGATAAGGCTAACGGCCATATCGATACCTTGACGGGTTTCACTGCCCATCGCCGACATCCCTTGGTTCATGGCTTTTTCGTAGGCTTTTTCGTAGATTTTTTGTTGTTCTTCTTCTGTTAGTCCCTTGTTTTTATTTTTTTCTTTTTCCTTTTCAACCGCTTTTTTCGCTTCTGATTCTGCTCGCATACGGTCTATATGGTTTAGCATCGTTAACGTTTCACCACCTATCTCACTCACTAACTGCGTTTGCTCGATGATGTCTTGCTCTTTTTCTTTGTTAAAGATATGGTTGAGCTCGTTATTGGCATGCTCCGTATCCCGACTTAACTCGTTGATATCTTGTTTTTGTTCATCCTTATTGCGGATAATTATCGTCCCTTCCGATACCGCTGAATGCGTGGTCGAACGTTCACTTTCGCTTTTGTTGCGACTGGTTGGCATCGATGGCATGCCATTGGTGTTGATGCTCACACTGCTGCTACTGACTTTGTAGTCCGCTTTGTTTTCTATATCACTAAAGCTTATCGTGCCCGTGTCTATACGGTTTTGGCTCTCGTCTTCCGCTTCTGAGGCTATCACGGCACAGCTAGCACAAAAAAACACCAAGAAAAATTTAAATAAATCAATACATTTTCTGACTAATTTTTTGTAAGTAAAGTAGTGGGTTAGTGCTTTTTTTTGTTTTGAATAGAGGGATGACACCATGAACAATACAGCAAGTAGGTTTTATTTATTACAAAAGCACATAAAAATAATAATGCTTAAAAAGTGGTACTAAGCCAAAATTAGTAATTAAAAAATTAATTATAAAATTTAGTGACAGTATCAACTGTCACCTTTAACTGAAAATACACAAAATTTAAGATGGTTATAAATCTGTAACATAAGTGTAACATGATTAATTATATGATCACTAATTATCATTTTTAAAATTATTACATCAAATTAATGAGGAATAAATTTTATAGTTATCAAGTTCATAGCATACAATATTTATTTTTTTTAAATTATGATATTTAAATAAACTAAATTTAATTAGTTGTAATGCTATTTCAGCAGCTTTATCTTTTGGAAATTTGTAAATACCTGTACTTATATTAGGGAATGAAATAGTGGTTATATTATTTTCATAAGCAAGTTTAAAGCAATTCAAATAACAGTTTTTTAATAATTGAACCTCATTATTATCTCCACCATTCCAACGAGGTCCTACCGTATGAATCACAAATTGTGCCGGTAAATTTCCAGCAGTCGTAATAACAGCATTGCCAACTTTACAACCACCTTGTTTAGAGCGTATCTTTTGACATCCTTCTAAAATTTGTTTACCACCTATACGATGGATAGCTCCATCAACACCACTTCCACCTAGTAGAGAACTATTTGCTGCGTTTACAATAGCGTCAACAGTGATTTTAGTAATATCACCATGTATAATTTCAATTTTATTTTTCATTTTAAAAGTGTTTCTATAAATTTTAGAATAGCATTATTTTGTTCTATTATTTCAGAAGGATCCAACAAGATATTCATTATTTGATCATCTAAAACTAAATCATAAATATCAATATCTAGCCAACCTTTAGACCAAAAATCAATACCAGCAATTTTATTATTTCCTTCTATGACAACTCGTTCCAGAGAACCAAAATCCCCATTGGGATATGAACTATAAGTTAATTTATAATTTTTTAATCTAGGCGCCAATTCTTTTTTAAAATAATTTATATTCATATTTTATATCTTCTATTTTTTGTCAACTACTTTAATATTACTTACATTTGGTGTCAAAGTTCCACCTTGTTTATTTAAAAGGTGTTTTTGTGAAGGTTTTGCATCAGGACCTAACATTTTATACCATCCTTCTTTACCTCCTTTAATTAAGCTTCTAGTTGGGACATCGAATTCTACATAAACTGAACCTTTTGCAGCTGCACCTTTAAAATCATTAACTCCATTAATAGAGATAAATGTTTGTCCCCCTCCACCTTGAACAATTTTTCCTGTACTTTGCATTTGTGCGAGCTCTTGAGGGGACATCCATCGTCCAACCCTTGTAAAACTTATTTCATTAATTATTTGTGTTTCACCTAGTTTTAGTGAAGAACCAATATTATTGACACTATTCACCCCCTTTCCAGCTTTAGGTGGAACAATATCATCAATCTTATTAACAACCTTTCCGGCGTTTCCTGCTAATTTCGATGGCATTAATATACTGGTTAAAATTGAAGCCATTTCTTCTAGTGAACGTTGATCTCCTTTTTGTGCTTTAGCAAAAACATCACGAACATGATCCCACGCATCACCATTGATTAATGAAATCATTGCATCTGATGCTGTTTTATTAGCTTTCTTTAAATCATCTAATGCCGTATCGCAATAAGATACCCCAACTGTACAACTTCCTAATGCAAGTATAGCATCTAATGCTGAATCTGCAGCGCCAGCACCAAAATCAACCGTATCACCATATGACATCATTATCCCATTAAGAATTTGAGATGCTGTATTTTCACCAATTTTTTCTCTAATTTCTGTTTTCCAGTATTCAACACTGTTTTTATGTTTTTCACGAAACCTATCACCAAGCAATGAATTATTCTCAACCGCATTCTTCCCCGCCACAACCCCAGTATTGATATCTTGGATATCACCACCCGCCTCCGCAGTAGCCAGGCCTGTCGCGAGTTGGGTTAGGGCGCTGATTTGTTGTCTTTCTTCTTGGTTTAGGTCTTTGATGTCTTTATCGGGGTAAAGAATACCTGCAATAACTTCTGCACTGCGTTCACTTGCAGCTGCGCAACCACCCCGCCCAAGATGGCATGGCTGACGGTGTTAGCAATGTTGCTCGTCAGTTAAGACGATACCTTTGTCTGTTGCTTTTAAGTTGGTATTGTTTTCGAGCTTTATGTCAAAGCCATCTTTGCTGACACAGAAAAATGCAAAAAAACACCAAGAAAAAAATTAAATAAAATAAACGCCTTACCTGACCTATTTTCTGTAAATAAATAGTGTGTTTTTATGTTTTAAATAGAAGGAGATATGACACAATGAGCAATATGGTTAAGTAGGCTTTATTTACTACAATGGTGCATAAATATAATAATGGCTAAAGTGCATACTAAGCCAAAATTACCATTTAAAAAAGGATTTAATGACAGAAGTAACTGTCACTTTTTAATAATGAATATACTAATATAGGATAGGATTGTCGGGTTAAGATACATTCTAAGCTAAAATCAACCACAGGCAAAAACCTGCACCACACCCCACTGACTGGTTTTATACCATCGGTTATACCCCCACAAACAAAACCTCAGACCTCAGCTCACCATTAAAGGACGCTAGCTTGAACCGATAGACTTTTACATCGGCCACTTGGTCATCATTAAAATTGAGCAGAACAATCTGGTTTTAGAGTTTCCCCTGCTGATTATGAAGAAGACCTCTCAGCTATTTGTTGACTATAAGGTTTATATGTTTCTTCATAATCATAATGCGCTGGCACTTTATAACCTTCTGGAATGTCAGGCCATTTGTCTTTTAGTTCATCTCCCCAACCTAACTGAACAATATCATCATTAATATTTTCAAAAAAATTCATAAGGATATGTGAATATATTTTTGCCCTAACAATGGTTCTTATAGATGTTAATAAATCATTCGCTACTATAGCTTGATTTAATAATTTGATCTCTTCTTGAAGCTTGCTTAATGTATCGATAAAATCTTCATTTTGATCAACTTTATAATTAACATGCCAATTTTTAATAACATACTCTTCTGAAAGCCCTTGTTTTTTGGCTGCTAATAAAATTGTCTGTTTTAATTCTTCAAAATCTATTTCTACATTCATTTTGTCTCATCTCTTACCATGTACTTGTTTAGTTTTTGTATCATTAAAAATATCAAAATCATCATCAGCCCTATGTGATATTAGGGCAGAGCAAGACTAGTTGATTTTAGTGTTTGCCTTGCTGATTATGAAGAAGACTTATCAGCTATTTGTTGACTATAAGGTTTATATGTTTCTTCATAATCATAATGCGCTGGCACTTTATAGTCCTCAGGAATCTTAGGCCATTTGTCTTTTAGTTCATCACGCCAACCTAGCTGAAAAAAATCATCATCAATTTTGTCAAAGAAATCAAGCATAAGTTGTGAATACACTTTTGCTCTAACAATTGCTCTTCTAGAAGTTAAAAAATCATTCTTTGTTATAGATTGATTTAATAATTTAATCTCTTTTTGAAAATTACTTAATATATCGATAAACTCTTCATTTTGGTTAATTTTATAATTAATATGCCAATTTTTAATAACATACTCTTCCGAAAGTCCTTGATTTTGGGCTGCTAATAAAATTGTCTGTTTCAATTTTTCAAAATCTATTTCTACATTCATTTTGTGTCATCTCTTACCATGTACTTGTTTAGTTTTTGTATCATTAAAAATATCAAAATCATCTAAACTATCATCAGCCCTATGTGATATTAGGGCAGAGCAAGACTAGTTGATTTTAGAGTTCGCCTTGCTGCTTATGAAGAAGACCTCTCAGCTATTTGTTGACTATAAGGTTTATATGTTTCTTCATAATCATAATGCGCTGGCACTTGATAACTTTCTGGGATATCAGGCCATTTGTCTTTTAGTTCATCACCCCAGCCTAGTTGAAAAATATCATCGTTAATTTTGTCAAAAAAGTCCGCCAAAAGTTGTGAATAGATTTTTGCCATAAGAATTGCATTCATAGATGTTAATAAATCATTCGCTTCTATAGTTTGACTTAATAATTTGATCTCTTCTTGAAGCTTGCTTAATGTATCGATAAAATCTTCATTTTGATCAACTTTATAATTAACATGCCAATTTTTAATAACATACTCTTCTGAAAGCCCTTGTTTTTTGGCGGCTAATAAAATTGTCTGTTTTAATTCTTCAAAATCTATTTCTACATTCATTTTGGTAATCTCCTGCCTTCTGCTTGAATTGTTTTATTTTTATTAAGTGAGCCATCTAAATTTAATACAAATTTAAATTTTCCTCTACTATCAAAAACTTCAATATGATCTTTATGTAATCCATCTAAATAAAATTGATCTCCTCGCTTAATCCCTGTCCCTTTTATATCATCATTCGCAGTATAAATACTTTGTCCATCATATTGTCGATTGGTTTTAGTGGAATTATTTTTTACATCTGTGCCAAAACCAGCTTGTCCTAAAAATTCTTCCATATTTCCCACCGCTCCCTTATTTGGCTCATACGGTTGTTGCGATGTAAGAATGTTATCCCGCCAATCTTTATCCGGGATCTGATTACCACCAGTATCATGACGAATATCAAAATCATCTAAACCTCCATCATGTCCCGTATGATTTGGCCCTAATTCATCTGGTTCTAGTGGTTTGTAACCCGGTAAAGGATCTCGTGGTTCTTCTGGTATTGGGTAACCTTCTAATTTTGGGAGATCATTAGGATCTAATATATTTGACGGATAACTATTCTGCTTAGATTCTTCAAGTAACTCATAACCAAGGGCTGTCACAACTCCTGCTGTGATTGCAACACAAGGTCCCGTTGCATAACAAGCAATAACAGCTTCTGTAACTGTAGCAGCTGCTGCCACTGCGGCAAGAATAGCTAGTGCTAAAAACACAAAATTATTCTCAACCGCATTCTTACTCTCAGCTATCGAGGTGCTGATGTCTCCCGCATCTCCGCCACTTACTGCAGTTGATAGTCCCATCACTAATTGGGTTAAGGCGCTGATGTTTTGTTTTTCAGCTTCAGTGAGGTCTTTGATGTCTTTTCCACCATAGAGGTTATCTAAGATGACTTTTGACGCTAGCTCGCCGCCTACGGCACCGGCTCCCCCTGCTAACCCTGAATTGCCTTGCAGCTCGGCAACGGCGGCACCCAGTATGGCGTGGGCAATTAAGCGGGCGGCTTCATTATCGCCCGCCTGTATTTTGTTGTGATGTTAACATATTTTTATTTTACCTAAATTTTAATTCTATATTCCTAAGACCATTTGCAAGCCTCATCATTTGAGGGTTTTCCTTCGTCCATTTCCTTAATGTATTTAGCTAATTTGAATTGTTAATAACAAAAAATATAAGCTGAAAAACTTAGTTTGATCTACTTAATTATCTGATAAGAGTATTCCACTTTACTGATATATCTGGCTTAATCCTTATCTGTATACTTGTAATAGTTTCGTTATTTATTATTTTTGCGGACAAATACTCCCCTTCTTTATCATTATCTAGATAAAAGCTATTCACATTTTCAATCAAATACTGAGATATTTCTTTTCCGTTATATTCAATAATTGATTGAATCCAACCACTAGTAATACTAAAAGAAAAAATTAAAGATAATCCATTATGTTGACTGAATTTATATGCGAAATCCATATCATCATTATTTTTATAAAAAGGTTTACTTTCAAAAAAAACGAATAAATCTATTTCATTTGGATATTGTTCTATAAACATTATTTTATTGCTCCACTTTTTGGAATAGTTGTTACAAATCGCCTAGAACCATCAGGCATAACTTGGAATGTAGTTTCTAGCATTGTTGCTTTTCCTGACGGCCCTATAAGTAATGATTGCCTTACTTCAAAAGTACCATGTGAGTTTGAAAAACTATTTACTATATTTTTGTTCCTTGAGTAGTTAATTGGAAGTGATTTTCTAATAGTTGTTGTCCTTGTACATCATTAAAAATTCCAAGTCTTTTCATTTCTAAAGCAAGCTGATTTGATCTAGCTGCATTATGTGCATTACTGGTTGAGTTGCCAAAAAGATAATTAAATTTATTACTATCAATTATATTCGTCCCCTTTCCAGCATCAATAGTAACACTATCACCATAAAGCTCACTGCCTTTTTGGGTGGTGTTGTCTATCTGAGTACGCGTTGTTGTAGTACTCTTATTTAAAAAGCCTTTCTTTTTTCTCTTGTGAAACTCATCTAACTCAAATCGTTCTTCCGATGCTCCGATGGATATGTCGTTATCAGCGTGAAATCCTAAATGATTGCCTGCAACAATATCAACTGTTTTGGCGTTTATATCGTTACCCGCAATAAGCATCACATTATTAATGGCACTTATCTCTGTACCTACAACGCTTTTTTCATCGGTTTTGCGGTAGTCCTTTTTGACCCTAAAATCTAATTTTTCTTCAATATCAGCCGTGTTGAACTTGATATCGTGACCGGCTTGTAACCAGGCATTACCCGTCTCGCCATTATTTATTATCCATCCCGCTTTTGTATTAATATCACGACCGGCATCTATCACAATATTGCCATTATTCACTTGGATAATACTACTTTGGTCAATATTGGTGGTTAAGTTGCGACCGCGAGTTTGCGTGCGCGTGCTTGATAATAGGTTGATGTCATTATCTGCCGATAAATAAACCAACTTATCGCCCACCAATTTGCCATAATTGGTAATGTCGTTTTTTGCATTAATAGCAACTCTATCCCCATAAATCGTCCCTTTATTAGTGACGTTATGCCCTTCTAATAAAATATCGTTCTTGGCGTTTATTAAACCATTGCTGTTAAGCTCATCACCTTTAATAAATACATTTTCGCCTGCAATTAATGCCCCATCGCTACCCAGCTGTGGCCGATTAACCACATAAACTTGTGGCACTAACACATCCATGGATTGACCATCAACATTGATAGTTTTTTTCACTAATAACACGATGTCAGTCGTTAAGGCTTTCATCTGCTCAGCCGATAATTCAACGCCGGGAACAATTCCATAATCATTGGCAAAACGAATTCCGGCATCCATCAATGCTTGATATTGTTCTAAATCTGAATGGTAACCGTGTAAATAACTCGTTGTTTTCCTAAAATTTATTTATACCATTTAAATTAGTATTACGGTAATGTATATCCATAAAAAACAAAATTAACACCCTATTACAAACAAGCGATAGGGTGCTGATATCATCAAGAAAAATCACCGTTACTAATTTGGCTAAAGGCGATAACAAAACCTACCTATGTGAAATGCGACAGGTTGATACCAAAGATTTTCCTTTACTTAAAAAGCAAACCAAACAGCAAACGAGAGAATATTTATTTGTCGGTATTAAACATGATTTTTTTAGGTTTTTTTACATAAATACAGCACACTCATGAAAGTTTTGACAAAATAACACTGTTTTATTTTTTAAATAAAATTTTTGTTTAGATAAACTGAGTAATAACTAGCATATCAAGCAAAATTTGACAAAATAAGTTTATATGTTTTTAGTGAATGAGTTTAATCATGAAGTGTAAACAGCTCAGTGTTTTTCTACAGTCCATTTGTATTTACCTCTTTTTTACTCAATAGCGTAGTTTAAAAATCAGCAAATACACAAATTTATTTATAGGGTCTATTTCAATAGTTCTCGACTAACATCACCATGAATAAAAAACTCACTAAAAACTCTTTTAACCAAAAAAAAGTCTTGGATTACTAATGAACTATTATATGGTTCGTTTAATATGAGCATAATCTTAGAAGATTCACATTGATTAAAGAATGTTCTAACCTCTAGATTACCATTCTGTAATATTGTCTCCAACATTACTAAATAATGTTGGTTATCTGAATAAAGAATCATTTTATAAGGAGTATTATTATCTTCTTGATCATTATCTAAAATGGATACACCAGAATTATATTTAAAAATATTCAAATAATTATCTAACTCATCAATTGATGGTTTTTTGACTATCGGTAATTGAATACGTCTATTTCTCTCAAAGAAATATCCACCTAACTCAAATTTAATCATTATTTTTCACCTCTCTTATGGATTTCATTCCTGACTTCCATATATATGTCTTAGGTAATCCTGTTTTGTCATCTATAGCTTTAATTGTTACTGATTTAGCTGCTGCAGCTATATCACCTTTGCAATAACTACAAACATCTTTCCCACTTACATTGATATTCAAATCAGCGCCCTTGGCCAAACCTGCATCGTGAGCTTGTTGAATCGCTCCTATTTCGGCATAGGCTGTAGCCATATTTCCATTAGGATAAGGCTTACCTGAACTTATCTCTTTATTAGTTACTCTATCATTTATCAATGTAAGTTGATCTACATTTGCTTTATCTGCTGCCCGTGCTGTTTGATTTGTTTATAACCATCATAGTACTTAGTATAGTTAGAATAAGCATCATTATAGGCTATATAATCTTCTGGTTTGATCGTTTTAAAATAACTATCGTATGCTGCTTGTAGATCTGCTCTGGCTGCACTGCATTCTGATGAACTTAAATTCTGGCAAACCGTATTTAAAATTTCATTTCGTTGTTCATCCAAAGCACTTAATATAGCGACTTGACCTTGTAGTTCTTGTTTTCGGTCATCCGAAACAATCATTATTCCTTTTTCAATTAGGTCTAATTGGGCCTGTGCATCTTTTCTCTTTTTATCTTCTGATACATTTAAATAATTATTCTCAACCGCATTCTTACTCGCAGCTATCGAGGTGCTGATGTCTCCTGCATCTCCGCCACTTACTGCGGTTGATAGTCCCATCACTAATTGAGTTAACGCACTGATGTTTTGTTTTTCAGCTTCAGTGAGGTCTTTGATGTCTTTTCCACCATAGAGGTTATCTAAGATGACTTTTGCCGCCAGCTCACCTCCTACGGCACTTGCTCCACCGACTATCCCTGAGTTACCTTGTAATTCAGCTACCACCGCACCCAGTATAGCATGAGATACTAATCTTGCCGTTTCATTATCACTCACCCAAGTGCCGTCTTTATCCATATACCCTGTGTGCAGTTTTATCTGCTCGGCTATCCACGGAGCACTTGCACCGCCAGTGCCACCACGGACCGATACGTGGCTAACATCAAAACTCGCTTTGTTTTCGATATCACTAAAGCTGATTGTGCCCGTGTCAAGTTTGTTTTTGCTGGTATCTTTCGCTTCTGACGATATCACCGTTACGGCCAGCACAAAAACTTAAATAAAATCAATATCTTTTTTTGAGCGATTTTTTGTAGGTAAATAGTATGTTTTTATGTTTTAAATAGAAAGAAATATGGCTCAATGGGCAATACAACAGGTGTCCATTATTTACTACAATGACGCATGAAAACAATAATGGCTAAAAATTGATGCTAAGCCAAAATTAACAATTAAAAAATTAATTATAGAATTTAGTGACAGTATTAAATGTCACTTTTAATAACGAATAAACTGATATAGTGTCAGGATTGTCAGATTAAGTTTGAGCTAATACTCTTTATTTAACATTGATATCTTTATCGATCATTCGACCAAATTTAGGCTAATTTTTTATCATATTAACTAAACTAATAATTAATTCATCAATTCTGCTTTCTAGCTGTTCAGGTAATAGGCTTTCATAATCTTCAAGCTCACAACCATCCATAATCAGTAAATAATTAGTTTAGTTCTGCGATAAAGATCGCAGAACTGAATCAAAACAATCAAACTGATAACACAGCTATTGTAGCTAAACTAAGAACTTCATTTTTTGTAAATTCAAAATGTATAGTATAAGACCCCATATCATATAATACCCAAGAATTTATATAACCCAAAAAAGGACTTTGCTCATTTCCTCCTTTTTTTGATGGATTTCCTAATAATTCAATAATCATTTTTTCAGTATAATTGCCATCTATTTCTCTAAATAATTTTCCTTTATATATCGAATAATTATTTTCTGCCTTAAAAAAAAATTGAATATGATTTAAGTGTTGTTTTCTAAAACCAATAAGAATACCTGTACGAAAAAATTCATAATATTTAGTTTGATCTGGATCATTGTATTCAATAGGATCCTCAGAAATTTCAGGTTTTTCACCAATAGAGTTTTCTAACTTCAAAAACTCTTCTGATATTTCAGCATATCCTAATGCATTAACAAACTTTTGCCATTCTATCATTATCAATAAATCCCCATTTTTTTATTACGAGCTATTATCTTATTTATCGCATCTTCAACTTGCTTTGGATCATAACCCTTTTCAATCATATTTTTACGTAATGCATCAGTATCTCGACAAACAGCACCACAAAGATCTGTCGCATCTTTTTGAATTTGTTCCGGTGTATTTTTACTACTATAAATAGGCCTTTTTTGATGAACATCTCTAGGAACTTCTACTGTTGTAGCCTCATTATAAAGTTTCTTTGACTCTGTAGGAGTTAAAGGACGTCCGAGTCGAGCTTCCTATACTTTCTTCAATGCCGCAAAAGATGGAATATGGTCATGCTCCAACATATCACCAACTACCTCATTAGCTTTTAGTTCTCTATAAGAACCAACATCAAGAGCTTTTACTTTATTCTGAGCCTCTTGAACCAACTCACTTGCTTTTTTTTATCACCTAATTTTAATGCCACTTTAGCTTCTTTTAGGATCTTACCAACAACATCACCTAAACCAGGTATTAATCCAACAGTTGCAATGACATAATCGATACTATCCTCAGCTTCAGCAAATCCTTTTATATCACCAACCACTGGCGTAAAATCTAACAATTAGACCACCTATTGTTTTTAAATTATTAATAACTCGTTCTTGCCTTTTCTGAGTACAAGCTGCATCATCAACTCCACCACAATAATTATTAATAAATACTTGTTCTAATCTTTCTGAAAGTTGTTGGAGTAAAAGATTTAGTAATTACATCATAACACTGTCCAATTATTTTATTAGTTGATATCACTTCTTTTGAACTTGGTGTTCCTAGAGTTTTTTTAGTCGGAATTTCTCTTTCTGTTCCTGCATAATCATTAACCAGTTTTTGAACATCAATATTAGGATCAATAGTACTTCTAGGGGTAGAAGAACTAGCGTTTGCAGTTTTATGTTCATTCGTTCCAACAATATGTTTATTTTGTTGATTCATATTAACAGTTAAATTCGGATTTGCATCTGGTGCAAAATTAGTACCTGGTTTTATGGACGAATTACTACTTTTCGCTCCCTTTTCAGCAATTGAGCAAAACAAGTTAATTATTGAACTTGCATACCGGTTCTAAAAACAACAAGAAAGATCCCTGCTTGTTATCTAGGTATTATTACCACTATGATATTTTTGTTATTATATTCTTAATGATGGGTTCGACAGATAGCTCTAAATTATCGCTATCTATCGTATAACGATTTAATTCAATTTGATTTTCTGCATCAAAAAGTAATTCCCTTAACCATTTCTCTTCTAATGCTAGAATTTGGTGTTCAGCCTCATAAATGCTAGATTGTATTTCTTCCACCCCAATTTTTTTGTTTAAAAAAGAATCACATTTTTTTTTCAATTTATCAACAACATCAGGATATATCCACTTCATCACTTTTCACTCCGTCTTAAAATGGTCGCAATAACTTTACCGTCATTTTAGTGACAACACCTACATCACAACTCCAATGTACAGTCCTCTCCCTTCACCTTGAACATATGCAATGACTTTTTTACCATCTCCATCACATAATTCCGCAAGCTTTGACTGTTCATTGAGTATTGTTGCATTCTCCCATACTAGCATTCCTGCAGAATTATTCCCAACCGCATTTTTACTCGCAGCAATTGAGGTGCTTATGTCACCCACATCTCCAACCACCCACTGAGGTTGATAGAGCCCCATCGCTAATTGAGTTAACGCACTGAAGTTTTGTTTATCAGCTTCAGTGAAGCTTTGATTAGCTCTACCAATTCTAATTTGTCTAGCTTTTTTTGTTTGTTAAATATCGGTTTGAGTGAGTTATTCGCATGCTCGGTATCTCGACTTAATTCGTTAATATCCTGTTTTTGGTCGTCTTTGTTGCGGATAATTATCGTCCCTTCCGATACCGTTGAATGCGTCGTCGAACCGTTCACTTTTGCTCTTGTCCTCGGCTTCTGATGCTATCACAGCCCCTTTCAAGTCATTGTACCGACCTTGATATCAAAACCACGTTTGCTAGCATAAAAAAATTCAAAAAAAGCAGCAAAAAACTTCAATAAAATCAATACCTTTCCTGACTGATTTTTTGTGGGTAAATAGTGTGTTTTTTATGTTTTAAATAGAAGAAGATATTGCACAATAAGCAATACAGCAAGTAGACTTTATTTGCTACCATGGTGCATAAAAATAATAATCACTAAAGTGTATACTAAGCAAAAATTGGCAATTAAAAAAATTAATAATAGAATTCAGTGACAGAATTAACTGTCACTTTCACTGGCAAATACATAAAGTCTAGAGTGAGTCCTAAATTTTATGATTTAGTTAAAAAATATTTAGCAGTTATGATGGTATAGCTAATTTAAAGCTTTTTCAAGTTCGGTAATATTTTTATGCAGTTTTAATCGATCCATACAAGTATTTATTGCTTTTAATGTTACATCTTGTACTAACTGATAATTGTTCATTTCCCAATCACCAAAAGGTTTAACTCTGTCATCTAAAGCTAAATCTTTATCTGAACAAACAAACTCAAAATTGTTAGAACGAATATATGTTGTATAAATAAAATTATACTTATTATCAGTTAACCCATCATAAATTAGTTTAAATTTGTAAGGTTGAACTGTGACTGTATTATTTTTGTCTTTATTTGCATTTATCTTTTTTAATATTGCATACAATTCAGGCGTTAAAATGTCCATCGTTTTATTAGGAACTGACTCGATATATTTGCCTTTTAACTCTTCTTTTGTAAAACTGCTAATTGAACCTGAATTTAAGGTAAATAAAGAAGTTGCAAATTGAACAACTTTTACACCTACTACTTGAGCGGTATCACCTCGTGTCACTATATTTAGATAGTTATTAGTATCTTCTACTACTTGCCCATTAATAGCATTTTCAGTTATAAAATTGATTGTTGAACCATTATTTAAAACTATAGTATCTGTACTAACCGTTTTTGTTTTAGGTAATGGTTCCCTTTTGCTAGAACAAGCAATTAAAATAAAACAACTAACACTTAAAATAAATAATTTTAAAAATTTCATCATTATTCCTTATATAAGCAACTAACAACAGTGTAAATAGATTTCGCTGTTTTTATCATCGACTATTTGATTACAATTAGTTAAGAATTTTTTTGTTCTCTTTTCATTAAGTAATATCTTCATTGACATTTAACAACAATATATATTTATAACATACTGTTTTATTGAAATAAACAAAAAAACATCCAATGACAAACAATACCACTAGGCTGTTAATCGTATTACAGCAATGAAAAGGTTACCTTATAATATCAATTAGGGTAGATACCCCAAAGACAATAAAAAGGAAACAGCTCAGATCAACTAAGATTTACTGCGATAGAAGCGATTTTAATAAATGATGAATCAGTGTGCCACTTTCGAAAATAAATTAATAATCACAACACCAAACATGATAAACCCCATGCCAATTAACGCAGCTAGATCCAACGTTTGTTTTAAAAAGATCCATGCAATTAAGCTTATTAACACAATTCCGATTCCAGACCAGATAGCATATGCAATACCAACAGGAATGGTTTTTAATGCTAACGAAAGTAGATAAAACGAAGCACTATAGCCCAAAATAGTAATAATGGAATAGGTGATATTGGTAAAACCATCGGATAATTTCAATGAAGAAGTTGCAATAACTTCACAAATAATTGCAAAAAAAAGTAATAAATATGAGTTCATATTAATACCTATAATCGTCAAATAAAAAGCTGACTATCTAAAATTAAAATTTTAGAGAAATCAATATCTAATTAACAGTTGAACGTTAATAGATAAAAACAATATTTTGTTGCCTTATTTTGATATCATTAATTATGATAGAAAGGTAAAGATAGATAGCTATTAACGCTTGAAAAGAAAGATCTTTATGATAGCTTAGGCTTCTATTTTAAAAATAACTTATTAATTATCAAAAAAATATAAATAACACTATATACCAAAATAGATCCGCTATTTCTATATAATAACCATTATTATACCTAAAAATAAGGCACTTTGTAGTGCCTTTTTATTTTTAAAATGCGAGCCTGCACTTTTACTTCTAAAAACAAGATTAAATGACTTTTACGTGCTGTTTTTTTTATTTTATATGATTCCTTACATATTGATGTACCTATCCTTCTAGCTATAAAAAATATCTGTTAGCTCTGTTGTTCTGATTAAATTATAGGTAATACTAAAAGCAGTTTGATAGAAGAATTAAAACAAACATGTAAAATTTCTGATGATAAACAAGTATATGATGATTGCCTTTCCCCACATTCAAGATTAAAAATAATAGGTTTATAAGTCTTTTATACTGAATTAGAGGGTTAGCCCTCTTTTTTTATAAGTTTTTTAATCGATATTTTGTGATGTTTTTATTTTGATTAGCGATTAGATAAACGTTAAAATTAAGGAATGGTGGGTTGTGAGGGGATCGAACCCGCGACCAATTGATTAAGAGTTCCTTGCATACACCTTTAAAATCAATAACTTACAAATAAATCAATATTTTATAATGTCGATAAAGGTCGTTAAAGGTTAATAAGGGGCAACTCAACCGCCATTTAACCGCCATTTAAATGTTATTGAAAGGGTTTAATTTTATAGCGTCTTCAAAATGGTCAGGGGCAAAATGTGCATAGCGCATCGTCATTTTGATATCTGTGTGCCCTAGTATTTTTTGTAATACTAAAATATTACCACCATTCATCATAAAGTAACTGGCAAAAGTGTGGCGTAAGACATGGGACAGTTGACGATCGGGTAATTCTATTTGTGCGCGTTTAATTGCAGAACGGAAAGCTGAGTAACACGGAGTAAATAACGTCCCTTTCTTTTTGTTGATTTCGTCAAACAATGGTTTGTCAATCGGTATTGTCCGGTTTTTCTTGCCTTTTGTTTTTAAATATGTAATTGACTGATTTCTTACTTGCTTATCTTGCAACGATTCGGCTTCGCTCCACCTTGCTCCTGTTGCTAAGCATATTTTAATAATCGTTAACAAATCTTTGGCTTTGCTTTCTTTTGCTGACGCTAACAATTTTTTTATTTGCTCCGTCGTTAGATATGCCATTTCTTGCTCGTCAATTCTAAATTGTCGAATGCGATCAACTGGGTTTTTTAATGTCCATTCGCCCAACCGGATCAGTTCGTTAAACATTGCTTTAACATAAGTTAGCTCTAAGTTTAACGTTCTTTGTGAAACCGTCTTAACTCGCTCAGTTCGATAAATTTCACCGCTGAGCCGTTTAGATCTGTATTCTGTAAAATCTTTGGCGGTAAAGTTTGTAGCAATTGGGTTATTTATACTATCTGCAATAAATAACAACGTAGTATAAACATTTTCGCCGTCACTCAGTGTTTTACCGTGTGCGTTGTGCCACAGCTCGATCAGATCTGACAACCGCCGCCGATCTTGCTTTTCAGCAATCCAAGGTTTTGTTGCTGCTTGTTCTTCGATATAGCTTTCATAAGCTAACGCTTCGCCTTTTGTTGCAAATGTTTTGCGAATGCGTCTGCCTCCATCTAAATATTTTTCAAACAGCCACTTGCCGTCATTTTTTTTTCTTACTGTCATTATTAATCACTAATTAGATTCTTTGGCCTTACAAATATTTTTTAACCATTCATCAAGCTTAATTTTTTTACCGTCTTCTAATTGAATCATTGTTGTTATTTTGTTAACTGGTACCATTAACTCTTTATTAGTAGATGTTACATTTACTTTTAAATATTCTTCGTTACTATTGCTTTTGTAATATTCTCTAACCGTGAACAAATCCCTTATCGTTTCACCCGATATACGGTGCGAAAAAGTTACTTGTTGCGGTGGTTCAAATACCAACATAAGGCGAGGTTTATATAATTCGTCTCTTACAAAGTTTGCAAACCCAAACATTTCACTAAGATCTATTTTTAACACTTTTCTACATAAATCTGTAAATTCGTATCGTGTTGATCCTATAAGTATCATTGTTTCTAACTCTCTTTCGTCTGTAACGATTTTGGTGCCTTTTTCTGGATCCGTTAATGTTATATAAAATCGCCCATCCTTATTTAAGGTTAGTTTTGTAATGACACCCTCTAACCTTTGTTTATTATCATAAATTCTAAATGATGCGGGCTTAGTTTCTCCCTCCCAGATAACCGCCACGCCATCTATCATTTTATAATTCATGCTTTCAAAATTTTGCTCTTTGTATTTTTCTTCCTCTATAATTCTAAGACGCTCTGCTCTCTCTAATGCTTTTTGCTGTCTATGCTCTTCTAATTTTTGGTTGATTTTCGCAAAAAAGGAGGTTTTCTCTGCTGGGTTTGTTTCAATGGGTTGGGTGTTTTGTTGTTGTGGATTATTTCTTGTTTTCACTGTTTTTATAACCCACAAAATAAAAGATACAGGTATGGCAAGAATGGAGAAAAGACCTAAAAAAGCAACCAATACATAAGGTTCATTGCCATTTTTGTTTGGCATTAGTATGCAAAAAATAAGAATTAAAAAACTGGCGATAAGCACACGCCCAGAAGTAAATTTTTTTTTCATGCTTTCCATTCCTTTTTAGTTCTTAAAAATACTACTCTTCAATAATTGATACTCATCATCAGTAATAGCACCACTGTTTTTTAGTGCGGCAATTCGTTCTAGTTTTTCTAACGCTTCGCTTGATAGTTCAATTGATTTTTTTTCTGTTTTGATACCGTCGATGTTTGGCTCACCCTCGCCCGTGCAAAGCCAGTTAAGATCTGCACCGGTATCTAATATGCATTTAATTACAAAATCAGAGGGAAACGTATTTCTTTGAACCCTACTACCTATAACGCTGGCCGTAATATCCCATCTATCTGCTAGTGATTTAACAGTTTTTAATTTATATGCAGAAAGAATTCTGTTTATTACGTTTCTACTATTATCAAACTTAATCATTTTTTTTCCATAAACAAAAAACGCATTTCGATGCTTTTTATATTGACAACGCAATACGATGTGAATTACTATTAAAAAACGCAAAACGACATCAAAAAGGTGTCAATAAGAGTTAATAAAGGTCAATAATTCCAAAAAGGACATAATGCACTATGAGCGAGCCAATTTCAATAACTTTAAAATTTGGACCTTGGGTAACTGTCGAACGCTATGCTGAGCTTTCCGGTTTACCTCTTGAAACAGTTAAAAAATATGTCAAAAAAGGGGAGCTTCCGGTCAAGAAGAAACCTGTTTCAGAAAAATCAAGCCGTACCCGTACGCTGATTAATATGTTCGACATTTCGGCGGGTGCAGCATTGGAAAGTAAAAGACGAATCAATTTAATTTTTGAGGTTTAAGCCATGGCTCACTCATTCTATTTAAAAAAGACCACACAGCAACCAACCCCGATCGATATTCAAATCAACATGCACAACCCGAAAGGTTGGATTGAAAAATCAAACGGGCAGGTAATTAAGTTACATAAAAAGCTAATTGCGGATTAACCAAATCAATAAATAAAAGGGGGTAATTATGTTTGAACATGAATCGATTGCTGATTGGGAATGCAGAATGATAAAGCAAGCAATATTAAAAAGTGCAGAAAATCTGCACTTCGATCCTATTTCACTTGCTGATGAGTTGATGACGGCTTTTGAAAAAGTGAATAAACATTACAAGCCCAACTTTAAAAAAGTTGAATCAGTTGAAATCAACACTTGTCAGAACATTTAAATTGTTCGATTTCATCGGCTAACAAAATGCATTGTTGAATCTGCGTGTTTCTCAATTGACTAGCAAGATCTTCAACATCCTTTTTTGACAATAATTTATTAGCAAGCACAGACAAAGCTAATTTTAAGGCAATAACTTCATCTGAGCCGCTAAGAACAGCATTTTTAACTTCGTACGGCATTTTATTTCCTCTTTTTGTTGGGGAATTTGATTATAACAGGTTCTTTTTTTGTTGGGGAACAAAAAAGAAGTGCGAGGCTAGGCGCACTCAATCCTAGCCATTGCAGGGGGTTACATGAACACAATGCAAAATAATCAAACTATTGAGCCACGCAGTTTTTTGCGTGAGTTTTATCAGATATTAAGCGGTAAGCGCAGTTTGGCCAGATCGGCTTTTAACAATTTAAAGCCCGGGCAAAAACGTTTATTGCTGAGTGCGTCTGGCATCGAATTGCGCACAACTGAAATTTATAACTCAGACAGTCAATTTACTCATGCTTGGCAAATGCAATATGACAATCTGACAGATAAAGAGGTCGACGATCTAAAGAAAGGTTTACGTCGGTTGCAAGCAATTATTGATGCATTCGCATTATGTGAAGAAGAAGATTTTAAAAAAGAAACTAAAAAGGTGGCATAAATGAACATGACAGCATTATCGGGCGATGCATTATTGCAAGCCCTAAATAAAGCTAAAGACGAAACTAAAAGCGGGTTATGTGATGTATTCACTGCAAAACTGGAACGACTAGCTACACATATCCGCACTAACTACTTAACACCGACCGAATCTGCCGAGCTACTAGAACAAGAAGCCGAAGCCATTCGATCACAACAACGGGAAAATATTTAATGGCAGATTTAGCAGATATCGCACAAGCACACATTGAAACAGTTGCTGCCGCGGCTGTGAAAAATGCAAGTGCAAAGGTTTACACCGGCAAATCATCACTTTATTGCTGTGAATGTGGCGAGCCGATACCGGAGGCAAGACGTGACGCCGTGCCGGGTTGTAGTTTGTGTGTTTATTGTCAGCAAAAAGAAGAGCACGAGGTAAAGCATGGGGTTAGTAAATAAATTGCGATCCGCCATGGGTTATACCCCACAGCACGTCCGCATACTTGCGGAACTGCAAGAACTGGCGGATCACTTTGAAAAATCTTGGTGTTTTCAGCGTGAAACACCGCTACTTAAAACAAAAAATAAAGGAGAAAAGCAGATGCTTTGTGAATTTGAAAATAAATCTTGCAAAACAATTAAAGTTATAAATATAGATGATCATCAGTTTGAGTTAATTGCGGGGTATGGCGTGCGAGTAATGAGCATCTCTAAAGAGCGAGCAAAAGAATTAAAGTGTGCAACAATCTTTGCTATTGCGAGCGGTAGCGATGCGATTGTTTGTGAAGCAATCGGTTTATATGATTCCGCGGTTAATAACTACACAGATATTCTTGAGTTTGAAATCAAAGAAGTCGAAGCAGAATAAATCAATAATCAATCGGGGCGATTAGCCCCAAATCTTTAAGGTTCAAAAAAATGTGTGTAGAAAAGTCCTTTTTAAAATGGCCGGGAGGTAAAGGCCGAATTATAGATAAGTTATTGCCTCACTTCCCAAAAGATTGTCAATTCATTGAACCTTTTGTCGGCGCAGGCAATGTTTTTATTAATGTATCAGCTAAAAGCTATATTTTGGCTGATAGTAGTCACGATTTAATCAATATATATTCGTGGCTAAAATATGATTTAGCAAAGCTATATAACACGACTAAAGAGTTATTTGATACAGAAAATGATTTTTACGATATTCGAAATCAATTTAATCACCCAAAATTTAGGGGGACGGTAAAGTTAGCGGCTCAGTTTATCTATTTAAATCGACATGGATTTAACGGGATGTGCCGTTATAACAAAAAAGGGGAATTTAATGTCCCGAAAGGAAAACATAAAAATATTTATTTTCCGGGTGCGGAAATGATTAATTTTAGTAATAAATTACTTTATTCCGATGTCTCTTTACTCTGCTGTGATTTCACGCAAACGATTGGGCTGGCGGGTGCCGGATCGGTTATCTATTGCGATCCGCCATATCTAACTAAACATAAAGATAGCTTTGTTGGTTATACGCCGTCAGGTTTTTGTTACTCAGACACCGAGCTATTGGCTAACTGTTTGTATGATGCCGTTTCACGAGGCGCAACCGCAATTATTTCAAACTGCGACAATAGTGCCACGCGTGACATATTCCACCGTTTTAAACTTCACTCAATAGACGCACCGCGGTCAGTGGCAGCAAACGGTAATCGTCAGCCCGCAAAAGAAATTATTGGCGTGTTATCGCCCGGAATGATTTAACGCCACAAAAGGAACTAACAAAATGATGAGAGAAGCATTTAGACAGGTGTTTAAGACATTTTCACGTTTAATTAGTGCTATACGTGCTAAGCCAATGTATCAGGCAATAAAGCAAGGTAAAGGGAAAGGCAAATCTGCCCACACGCCCACGGGTATAGCAAAAGCTCGCCGAGCGGCTAAAAAGATGCGTAATAAAAAACGTAGCAGGTATTTAGAGGCTAGATAATGAAATTACATAACTTAAAAATTCAAACAGAACATTTTGAAGCGATTTTAGCGGGAAGAAAAACAGCAGAATTACGTATCAACGATCGTAATTATAACGTAGGTGATGTGCTGTGTTTACACGAGTTTGCCAGTGGCAATTATACGTGCCGCAAAATTCGTCGATACATTTCTCACATATTAGAAGATGAAAAATATCTACAGAAAGGCTATGTAATGCTTAGTTTTGTCAAAGATAGTCAGTTAACATCAGCACAAGAATAACATGACCACGATCACGCAAAACCTACCACCAATCAGCAACAGGGCTAAATCTGCCCTGCTTTTAGCTATGCGTGATTTTTACGACACGATCGGCAAGTTTTTACCAACAAAGCACATTCAGCCAAAATCGCAATACGCAACCAGTCGCAGACCACCCAAAGAATTGACTATTATTGAGCGCCCGTTATGGGAGCACATACCGCATGAGTATGATTATTTTCACCCGTATTTTAGTGATTCCCCTTTGTTTATTGGCAGGTACTTCGCTAGAAAATACTTAACAATATATCAAGAAAAAGGCTCAAAAGTTGCTAATACCTATTTACGCACCTGCGGGCTAATTCGTTGCACCGAAGTGCAGCAGCAATACGCAATCGAAAATGCAGGAAAAAGCCTGATTGTACAGGAATTCTATAAACAGCTATCGATATTACCAACTTTAGACAAAATCGACGTTGAAGAGCTTGCCGGAAAGATTGCCGGCTATATGCACAATCTAATTATCAAGTTTTTAGAAACCGACGAATTTAAGTTAAGTTGTGCGGGTGAAAATAGCCACGAATTAGCTATCTATAAATTTGCATTAGAGCAACTCAAACCGTTAAAAATTACAGCACCTTACTACGCCGATTATAAGAAAGGTGAAATCAACGAACAGCAAATTGTTATCGCTTTGGCAAAATTATCAGATAACAAATGGTGGCAAAGCAGATTAAAGCGGAAATGGGGTTTTCAACGTGAGCATTTAGCCATTGCTGCTGGGCAAGTGCAAAAGCACGCTAGTCCATACGCAAGCCGTACTTGCGTGGGTGAATGGAAAGAGCAAAAAAGGAAAAATCGGGAATGGCTCAAAAATCAATGTATAGAAAATACTGAAACAGGCGAGCAATTTGAACTTGTTTTACAGGTCGATAAATCCAATGCCAACCCTGCTATTCGCCGTTGCGAATTAATGGTCCGTATGCGTGGGTTTGAAGATATTGCGGATGAATTCGGCTATGAAGGAGCATTTATAACATTGACTGCGCCGTCAAAATATCACTCCGTACATGCCAAAGGTGGGTTTGTCAAAAACTGGAACGGCTGCACACCACGGGACACGCAGCGTTATTTATGCGGCGTATGGGCAAAAATTCGAGCAAAGCTAAACAGAGAGCGTATAAAAATTTTTGGGTTTAGAGTTGCTGAGCCACATCACGACGGTACGCCGCATTGGCATATTTTAGTTTTTATGCTACCAGAACACAAACAGCAAGTTTATGAAATTATGCAAACCTATGCACTAGAAGAAGACGGCGGCGAACAAGGTGCGCAGTACGCCCGCTTTAAGTTTGAAAATATCGAAAAAGAGAAAGGTTCGGCAACGGGTTACATTGCTAAATATATCTCTAAAAATATTGATGGTTATCAGCTTGACAGCGAGGTCGATGACGAAACCGGGCAAAATCTAAAAGAAATGGCGAAGAACGTAACGGCTTGGGCTAGCCGTTGGGGTATTCGTCAATTCCAACAAATTGGCGGCGCACCCGTAACGGTTTGGCGTGAACTTCGTAGACTTGGCAGTCAAAAGGTCGAAAGCCCAGCAATCGACCCTGTGCTTGCCGCGGCAGATGCTGGCGACTGGGCTGCTTACACTCAGTTACAAGGCGGTGCTATGGTTAAACGTAAAGAGCTGAGGGTAAGGATTTCGTACGAAGAAGCTCAAAACCAATTTGAAGAAGACATCAAAAAGATTAAGGGGGTATTTTCCCCTATCATCGGCATGGCTTCTTTTATATGCACTCGTTTAATAAAGTGGGCTATTGTTTCTAAAAATAGGAGCGATAGCGACGCTCGGAGTTCTGTCAATAACTGTACGGAGGTTAAAAAATCACCTCTAGACGATCAGCGTGAAGAAATTAGAAAACAATTAAAAACAATCGGTCTTCCTGATGATAATTTCACCATAAACAAGCTTTATTTACGTGAAAGTATAAAAATTAGCCACAACCAATATTTAAAATTAGATAACACTTTGGACGGTGTGCATCTCATCGTTAGCAATTCGCCAAGCCGGCCTAAAAAGCCCGTTAAAAATGATTTTGTTGAGTTTGATTTTTGATAATTTGGGATAAATACACATGTTGACAATAAAAGTAAAACCGATATATAGTAAAAATACGTTAGCAAAATCTAACGTCAAGATTGACCTCTTGAAACTTACAAAGAGCATAACCGCTCAAAGCGGTATTTTTATGCGCGCTTAGTCATACCTATTCTATGGTGGGCTGGGCAAGGGCTTCGAAAGAAGCGCCGTTTTCTTTGTAGGCGGTAAGGTCAACCTTGTTCAGTTCACCACCAATAATTGACCTTGTTGGCGGTGTTTACTTAATTTATTATACAAAGGTAAATACTATGAAAAACTTTAACCAACTTACAACAGTTGACACATCAGAAAACGTTATCATCCATCTAAATAATTTTGCAAAAATCGAACAAGCCGAAACAATCGCCCGTAATTGCATCAATGCACATTCAACCCCTGCCGATTTTATGGTTATAATTTGCTGTATTGCGGATTTATTGCATTCAGTAATAGAACAATATGAATAAAACTGAGTGAATTTTTTGGGCGGTAAATTCAACCTTGTTCAGTTTACCGCCAAATGCTTTATATGGTTTTATGTAATAAAAATCAGATAGTTAGACATTGATCACATTTTTTTAATTTTTTCTTGCCAAGTGATGGCCGTATAAATATACTGTATTTATGTACAGTTATTAAAGGATGAAAAAAATGGATCAAATAACAATAAATAGCATTAAGTTAGAGCAAGCCGAATTTTTAAACAAATTAATGATTGATGCTGAGTTATCAAAAAATGATATAAAAATTGGCTTATGTTTGTTGCATGAAATATTATTAAAAATGAAAGATATTGACAAAACCAAAACTAAGCAGGATTAATCACATCAAAAGCCAGTTGATTACCTCGGCTGGCTAAATACGCATTTAACCTATCCAAGCCCTTAGCGCTTGGGCTTAACACTCTGTCAAATTCTGATTTAATTCTAAACGTTAAACCGCACTCTGGATCTGAGCATGAACAATATTGATAATTTAGCAGCTTGTGAGTGCGGGCGGTTTTTGTGATTACGGCTTTTTGGCCACATTCGGGGCAAAGTAATAAAGGGGTTCGGCTCATGTTATTACCTCATATCTACACACAAGCCTATTATATCATAATTTTCTATTTACTCACTTGTTAATGGTGCTATTTTTTCGAATTTTAACAACAATTTATCTTTAAATGGTGAACGTTGGATATCGTCATCATGGTTTATAGTTTCAGTAATTAGATCTTGCAGTACTTTCGTCTCTGTCGCCATGTAATTTTTACGTAATTTATCAATATCACCATTATTACTGCCATTCTGCGCAACAACACCCGCCAGCCCCGCCGGATATCTGTGCGCATTTAATAAATCTTGTGACGAAATCGTCTTAATGTTAGCAAATTCATCTTTTGCGCTCATGTCGCCGACCGGGATCAGTTTTACGCCATCCGGGCTGCCATTTGGTATATTGATAAACATACTGCGGAAGTTACCAACGCCTTTACTTTTTGCAATTTTTTCTTTTATTTCTTCTTCCAGTTCGTCGCTTAAATTTGGATCAGTTGCGTAAAAAATGTAACCCATGTGCGCGCCGTTATTATAATATCTTCGTCTGAACATTGTAGATTCACTATTGAGCATTGCACTATTTACGCCACCCATATAATCCGGTAGTCCATAAATGCGCTGGGTAGTGTCTGGTTGACGAATATAAATTACATCACCTGGATCATATGTAATTGAGCCGTTTTTTTGTGGTAATACATATCCGCCGATTTGTGTTTCAGTAGCATCTTTTTTTACTCTAAAGTAAAGCGACATGAGCGGGTATAATTCGGTAACTTGGCCAAAAATATTACGGCGTTTTAATAATGGTAAATCACCAAAAACAATCAGATTTAAAAAGCACTCTAACGCATGTTGATAGCTGAGTCCGCCGCCAATAAAAGTGCTTAATAACATATTTCGGCGAGCATAAACAATACCGCCATGTTGTGAGTTGATACTGGGTAATTGTGATAATGCTAATCTATCTACGGGTGTGGTGTAGCATTCGCTTTCGTATTCATTGCGCACACTTTGATAATAAGTTAAGTCGGTAAGTACCGTCTCGGGTTGCTCAAATGTGATCACACTCATTTTTTTTGTATTAGTTTGGCTCGGTGTTCGTTTGAATTTTTGTAAAGAATTTTTCATTTTATATTATCCATTTTGATTGCTTTTTATTTGTGTTGAGCGGTTCGCGATAAACGGCGTGGGCAATTGCAAAAAAATCGTCGGCGTGGCCTGTTGATTCTGATCGGCTGGCGGCGTAGGTGATCATGTTTGACTTTGGTGTTGCAACTTGCTCAATAGATAAAAAGGACGCATTTAATGCGTTTAGTTCCTCGCCCCACTCTATGCGCCCACTTTCAACAACATCAATCATTTTTAAAACCAATTGATTTTTTGTTCTCACATCGTAATGAATGGGTACTGTTTCACGCAGTGCAAACGTTTGTAAATGCTCATAAACACCGTACCCGATCCCTGTAATATCTACCCCGATGTAGGTCATTCTGTACTTAGCTTTAATTTCTTTTATTTTGTTGGCCATATGTTTAAAATTAAGACCTTTCCACTGATAAATTTCTAATACTCTGAATTTTTCCAGTTCATGCAATGGCGGGGCAACAACGGCAAATGTCGCATTATCCCTCGTGCGGCTTGGGTCAAAACCTGCCCAAACCTCCCTATTTCCGAATGGTCGATCGGCATTAGCATCGAAATCTTGCCACAATGCCGAATCAGTAACACATTTTTGTAATTTATCAAAATTAAATACGCTTCTGCCGCCATCAGCAAATTTACAGCAATATAGAATATTAAACGCTTCTGCGCTTTTAGATTCACGTATATCATCAATATCAGCCAAATCAAAGCCTTGCGCTATTGCGTCTTCTAATGTAATCAGTAACCGCCAAAATTTATCAGGGCAAACCGTGCCATTCATGCGTAACGATTCATCACTTGGAAATTCAATATCTTTACGCTTTTGATCTCCCTCTTTCCATTCTTCCCCTACCCATTTTTTATATGCCGGATGTGTTTTTGTGCTCGGTGTTGAAAATAGCGTTTCCCGGTATTGTTTTTGTGTCGCCATTCCTGATGCTGCAGTATACAGATCGGAAAATTTAGACATCCAAAAAACTTCGTCAAAATAAACATTACCGGCATAGCTTTGTGCTGTTGATACATTGTTAGCGCATAAAATTAAGTTTGCATGATTGCTTAATGTAATTAAATCCCCACCTTTTAGCTGCACATCAAAAAACTGCTCCGCTATTTTTTTAATATACATAGCAAAAACACGGGCTTGCGGTTTTGATGATGATACAAATATTTGGTTATTACCCGTTAACACTGCGTCTTCAAATGCTTCAAATGCAAAATAAAAGGTAAAACCTATCTGCCGGCTTTTTAGAATAAATCGCCGTCTATGCTCGCCAAGGTTATCCCTAACGTATAGCTGATGTTTATATAAAATTTCACTAGCTACCCTATCAAAATCATCTTTTGTTAGATGTGAAATATCATTCTTTTTAGGCTTCTTGCGCTTTTTAGTTTGCTTGTCCGCTCCATTATTTTGCTGTTCGTTGTTGTTTGTTTCATCAACATTAAAAACCGGTGCGTTTTTTTGTTTTGCTCGAACTAATTTACATTGCTGTTCAATTAATCGCTCAATTTCATCTAATTCTAATTGATTTTTATTGTCTCGTTCTATTAACAAAGTAAGTCGTCGATCTATTGCATCTTCGACCGCCTCCTCTTTTAACATTGATGCCCAGCAGTGCTTTTCAGCCCAGTAGTATACGATCCGCGCATTCGGCAGATTTAACGCTTTGGCGATTTCTTTAGGTGTATAACGTTTTAAATATAACGTATACGCCGCTCGTTTAATTTCGGGGTTATATCGTTTCATGCGGTTATTGTCGTTGTTATCCGCTAAACTCGCATCAAACCCTTTTCGGTTATAGGGTTATATCCGAAATAGTCAGCGTGCAAACACACTAAAATCATTTTAATCTAACCACAAGATTAATTAATGTTATCTAACAATGGCAAAAGAATTAAAAGAAAGTGATTGGTTATGTATCGCAACAGAGGGGCGCTCAGTAGATGGGCGGGAAATGATGCGGGAATGGTTGGCCAGCGCCGCACAAAATTACAATTCAGATTTTTATAGTGCTGTAATTTGGAATGAGCACAACCACCCCTTAGATCGTGTGTACCAGTCAAATCTAGGTTTAGTGCTAGAACTGAAAACCGAAGAAGAAGACGGTAAGCTAAAACTGTATGCAAAATTAGCGGCAAATAAATTTTTATTAGCATTAAACGACGACAATCAAAAGCTATTTTGCTCCGTTGAGATTACCTCCGACTTTCCCGATGTTGGTCAGTTTTATTTAACTGGGTTGGCTGTTACTGATCAGCCCGCATTACCGGGAATATCACAACTGAAATTTAGTAAGGAACGTGGGAACACCTACACAGGACTACACGAATTTAGTTTATCTACTGAACAACAAAACACAGGATCCAACACAATGACAGAAGAAGAAATTCAAGAGCTAAAAGAACAGTTAGCGGCTCAAGCCCAAAAAATTGAAGAGCTAGAAGCCGCATTAGCTGAAAAAGACGCGGAAAAAGCCGAAAAAATTGCGGAAGAATTAACAGAGCTTGCAAGTGAAACATCAGAACAAGCCGAAACCGTCGCAGAAGAAGTAACCGGCGAAGTATCTAAAGAGGAATTTACTGCTTTAAAAAAAGCAAATGTTGAGTTAACAAAAAAATTCGATGCTTTAGAAAAAAAATTCAGTCGAGCAATGACATTTAGCTCAACACCAACCCCGGACTTAAAACCAACCGTTGGTGCTGATTTAAAAATGTTTGTTTAAATGCCGGTTTTAACAGGTTTATCCAATAAAGTATCACAATCACAGGTAAAACAGGATTATATATGCTAAATCAAAATGCCGAGCAAATGCTGGCAAAATATATACATAATTTTTCATTAGCTAGTAAACGTGCTGATGTTAAGAAGTTGTTTTCATTAACTCCGCCCCAAGAAACACGACTACGACAAGCGATCATGCATCAGGTTGAATTTTTATCAAAAATCTACTGCGCAGATGTCGATCAAATTGTAGGGCAAGTTGTTCGAACAGGTGTATCACAATTATATACTGGTCGCAAAAAAGATGCTCGCTTTAGCCGTAAGGTTGGCATTGAGGGTAATGAATATAAATTATCAAAAACGGATTCTTGCGCAGTACTGACGTGGGAGCTACTTAGCCAGTGGGGGAACTCGGGGGCTGAAAATGAATTCTTTAGTTTGGTACAAACATTTATAGAGCAGTCTTTTGGGTTAGATATGCTGCGGATCGGCTTTAACGGTACACACATTGCCGATGAAACAGATCCAGATACATATCCTAACGGGGAGGATGTTAATAAAGGCTGGCATCAAATTGCGAAAGAGTGGCAAGGCGGCAAGCAAGTTCTGACAGATCCGGTTACTTTAGGTAAAAATGGTGATTATAAATCATTAGATGCAATGGCGTCAGATCTAAAAAACAGCATTCGCCCAGAGTTTCGTTTTGATCCTCGCTTAGTTGTGTTAGTTGGTACGGATCTGGTTGCCGCTGAATCATTCCGACTATATCAGCAAGCTGATAAGCCGACTGAAAAAATCGCCGCTCAGTTACTATCTGATTCTGTAGCGGGTATGCCGGCATATATCCCGCCATTCATGCCGGGCAAGCGTATGGTTGTCACTACATTACAAAATTTACACATTTATACGCAGCGTAATACTCGCCGACGTGCAGCCGAAGACGTTCAAGATCGCGAAGCGTTCGAAAGTAAATACTGGCGAATGGAAGGCTATGCGCTAGAAATACCTGAACTGTATGCCGCAATTGATGAAAACGCTGTCACAATCGAGGGCGAGCAATCGGCGGAAGTTAATCAGCTGTAAAAAAGAGGGTTGGCATGTTATCACCAATGCAAAGGCATCGAACCAAAGTACAAACACTAAACGAAATGCAACCACAAGCTGCGGTTTGTTCGTCATCACTTAGTTTGCATGTTTTAAATGAAGCACTAAAAAAAGATGCCCAGTATTTGCGGTCGCTGCCAACCATCAAAGAACGGATTGAAGAAAAACGCAACGTACTATTACCGCGCTGGCAACCTTATGCTCAAAGCTACATTGAGCAGGGGGAAGCTTATCGAAATCCAATTTTAAGTTATTGCATTGTGTGGTTATTTGATGTTGGTGAGTTTGATTTGGCAATCAAATGGGCGTTTATTGCTATAAAACAAAATCAACCAACCCCTGACAATATAAAAAGCCATTTCCCCGCATTTGTTGCCGATCAGATTTATTCTTGGGCGGAACAGCAAGCGGAGCAAGGGAATGCAATTGAGCCGTATTTTTCAATGATTTTTAACAAAGTAGCTTATGAATGGCGCATACATGAAAAAATAAAAAGTAAGTGGTTTAAATTTGCTGGGCTGTTTGTTTTACGTGACGAAAAAGGACAACCCCGCGCTACTGCGGTTGATGATATAGAAGTATTGGAAAAAGCGGATCAATTATTGGCACAAGCTGAAGCTATGCATGTGCATGCACAAGTTAAAACTATGCGAGCTGGCATTGCTAGCCGAATTCGGGCGTTATCCGATCCAGACTACACAGCGAGCCAGCGCCCACAGGATGAAAAAAGAGATTTTCTAAATCATCTTTTCAAATCCTGAACGGGCGCTTTTTTAAGGATAGTCATGTTTAACGGTTTAGAAATCGATTACCAAGAAATCATTATCCAGAATGATGGTTTTTGGCCAGATATCAATATTGCCGACTTTCAAAAGTCGCGCAGCATTACAGCAGCAGTTAGCGCGGATTTAATCAGAGATGCGTTATTAACGGCAATTAGCGAGGTCAATATCTCATTAGAGCGATTTAAAACCAAACACGTTGCCGGCGGCGTGGGCGCAATAAATGACATTAAGGGAATTAATTCAGATGGTATAAATAGCGTTACTGCGCTGTATAAAAAGGCAGTTTATTCACGTGCAAAAGCTGATTTAATCGGTGAGTTTGTGGCGATTTCAAATGTTAAACAACAAATTGACGCAAATCAAAACGAAATGGAAAGCAAATTGTTAGCAGAGGGTACAAGAGCAATTAGAGCCATTTTGGGCTATCGTCGTAGTTCGGTGGAATTAATATGAGTTTATTAACGGAATTAACCAAACACTTAGTCGATAACCTGAAACCACGCAGTCATAGCGGTTTGACGTTCAGCTCATTTATGGACAATTTGGAAATTGATCGCGTATTTAAGCTTGTAACAAAACAGCCGACGGAGCAACTTTTATGCGCAAAACTGAAATACGATGCGGTAATAACATTTGACGAATTCCCGTACCGAATTTATGACCCGTGCCTTGTCTTCGCGTTGGTTATGTGTTGGCTTGAAAGCAAAAACCGGGACGATGCGCAATTTGATAATGTTAATCCTGATATTGACGTTTCAGAAAACGACGAACAAACCGCTTACTTAATGATTGCTGTACCGTTGTCAGAAGATATCACTTTAATCGAGGATGAGAACGGATCAATACCGTATAAAGGCAAGCGTTACAAGCTCGGACTTACAAGCGTTTGGGCACATCCGGATCAGGTGAATGTTAATGCAAATTAGTGGCGAATTAAACAAAGCTCAACTAAAAGAGTTACAAGAAGCTATTAAAAAGCTTGAGATGCCACCAAAGAAAAAACAACGTCTTTTGTGGCGTATAGCAAAGCTGGGCATGATTCCGGCAATAAAAAGGAATATTAAAGAACAGAAAGACTTTAATGGTTCTGATTTTAAAGAAAGGAAAGGCAAGCGTAAAAGCCCGCTTTTGAAAAAAATAGCTAAACATATAGCGGTTAGAGAAATGCCGGCGATTGAAGCTGTAAAACTCTATTTTAAAGGACATTATAAAAGCACGTCGGATAAAAATATCCCAATCGGTGTAGTTGCTGATGTGCAACAAAATGGGCGGACAATTCGACAAAATGCTAAGCAATTTAAAAAGCAATCTAATAGCAAAAAAAAGGGTTCGATTACAAAACAACAAATTAAAAAATTAAGAGAGCTGGGACATACGCACTCAAGAAAAGGAAAAGAAGTTAAATCATCGGTTAAGTGGCTTCGTGAAAATTATTCAAAGGCACAGGCGGGCGTAGTGATAAAAAGAATGGTCGATGAGCTAGTTAAGCAGTTTTGGTCAGTAAAAATTCCTAGCCGTGCATTTATGGGTATGACTGATAATGAATTTTCCAAAATATTAGAACGACAGCTTAAAAATATTAGCTTTGGCTGGGATGTAAAAGCCCAAAACATAAAACGAGGTAAAAATTAAATGACTTGGCCAACAATTACAATTAATCAATTAAATCTACTGCAGGGCGAAACCGACGAAGTAGAACGCCGATTTTTGTTTATCGGCAATGCGGGCAAAAATAAAGGGCAAATTATTTCAGTCAATGCCCAAACTGATTTTAATGGCGTGTTGGGTAATGATGACAGTGCGCTAAAAAAAGGCGTGTTGGCTGCATTAGAAAACGCAGGGCAAAACTGGTTTGCCAGTATTGCTATTTTAAACGACGGGCAAGATTGGACTGATGCTGTAATGCAAGCCCAAAAAATCGGATCGTTTGAAGCGGTTGTTTATGCTGAAAATATCAACACGAAAGCCGAAATCAACAAAGCGATCAGTTTGCGCAAGAATTTAATTGCTAAGTATGGCCGTTGGGTTCGGTTTATTTTGGGTATTGAGGGACTGCAACCAAACGAAACGTGGGCACGATATGAATCACGATTGGCTACATTGCAAAACGGTATTGCTGAATATGCAATTACACTTATACCCATGATTTGGGGCAATGAACCGTTTGTCAACGCCGGGCGTTCATGTAACCGCTCGGTAACTATCGCCGATGCACTGGCACGCGTTAAAACTGGCGCAGTCAGCAATTTAGGTAGTGACACTTTGCCGGTCGATTCCGCGGGGGTTGAATTACCGCTAGCTACATTGCAAACACTAAACGCAAATCGTTACAGTGTGCCAATGTGGTATCCAGATTACGACGGCATTTATTGGGCAGACGATCGCACATTAGACGTTGAGGGTGGTGATTATCAATCAGCCGAGACAGTACGCGTTATCGATAAAGTCGCACGTAAAATTCGATTATTAGCGATCGCCAAAATTGCCGATGCCTCATTCAATAGCTCAGCTAATTCGATAGCTGTACATCAGCAATACTTTGCTAAGCCGATGCGTGAGATGTCAATAACATCACAGATTAACGGCATTGAATTTCCGGGTGAAGTTAAAAAGCCAAAAGATGGCGACATTGTTATCACGTGGAAAACACCCAAAACCGTTGATATTTATGCAGTTGTGCGCACGCGTGATATTCCAATGCAAATCACTATCAGTCTGATGCTTGATGCATCCTTAGATCAGTAATCAGGAGTATAAAATGGGTTCAAGAATTACAGGGAAATCGTTTGACGTCAATTTTGGCGGTGAATTAATACAAGTTAAAAGTGTGACATTAACTATCACTGATAATAGTGCCGTTGCATCAACTAACGGCGTGCCAGATGGGCATATAGCTGGATCGGTAACAGCGGAAGGCTCTATCACGTTGACTAGTAAGTATTTTAATAAGCTGGTAGCGATAGCTAGAAGTTTTGGGTCGTTTCGTGCTATGCCCGCATCTGATTTTATGTTTTATGCAGATACTGGGGACGAATCACAAAAAATAGAGGCATTCGGCTGCAAGCTAAAAATTTCGGATTTGTTAAATGCGGATAAAAGCGGTGATGATGAAACTACGCATACTATTGATTATATAGTGACATCGCCAGATTTTGTTAGCATTAACGGCGTGCCGTATTTGTCAGCGACCGATACACGCAATTTATTAAATAACTAGGCGGATTCCGACAATGACTGATGAAGATTCACTATTGGTAAAAATCGGACTAGTGGGCTTTATGCTTGGTATAGCTAAGTTGCTGGCCGGTGATGAAGCGATTACATGGCGCAAAGTGATTGGCCGGTCGTTGCTGGGAACGGGGTCATCACTGATAGCCGGGTTAATCATGATTCCCCACCCTGCCGCGTCTCAACTTGTTATTGTTGGTGCTGCGGCGCTGCTCGGCATTTTAGGGCATTCGCTCATCGAATGGGTGGTTATTACTTATATTGATAAGAAAACAAAAGGATAAAAATTGATGAAATTGATGAATTTGTCAGAACACTTTAAACGCTCAGAATTTGCATGTAAGTGTGGTTGCTGTTTTGATGATGTCAATCCGTCCCTTGTTGAAGTTTTGGAGGATGTCAGAAATCATTTTAATGCCCCAACAATAATTACTAGCGGTTGCCGTTGCAGGCAGCACAATCACACAGTAGGCGGAAAACAGCACAGCCAACACGTTTTGGGTAATGCTGCTGATATCAAAGTAAAAGGCATTAAACCGAAAACCGTGGCCGATTATTTAGAATCAAAATACCCGGATAAGTTCGGCATTGGTCGATATATTACATTTACCCATATTGATGTTCGGGTAGTTAAAGCTCGCTGGGGTTCAAATGAATAAATACAATCTGGCGATTATTGTGTTGCTTGTATTATTGATTTTTTGTTTTGGTATTTATTTTTCATCATTACAACACGATAGCAAATCACTAAAACAAATAAACAAGCTGAATTTTGAAGCAAAGCAACAACAATCAGTTATTAACAATAAATCGCAAGAGCTAGAAACTAAATTACAACAGGTAAAAACGTATGAACGACAAAATAACAAGAAAGCGCAGACCTTTGGCAATGCTGTTAATAGCAATTGCATTAGTCGTGATTTTGTCGAGCTGTTCAACAAACAAACAGCAGATTACGAGCAAATTTTATCAACAAAACACATTAACAAGGTGCGTTGAAATATTGCCGAAAATTGAGAACAACACAACAACGGCAATACAAAATGCACTAATTGAATGGCGCAGTATTTATATCGACTGCGCACTTAGGCATAACACTTTAGTAGAAACAATAAACGAGGTACAACATGGAAATCACATTAACAATTAGCGGCAAAGATATTACTTTTAAACCAACAAAGTTAGCTTATAACACGTATATCAACGATGTCACGATGAACGACAAAATTGCACCGGCAACAAACTTTTTACGTCGTACTGTTGTGCCAGAGTGTAAAGAGGTTTTAAACGAAATTTTAGAAAATCATATTGGCGCAGCATTACAGATTAATGAAAAACTTATCAAACAATATGCGCCCGACTTAGAGATCGAAGTAAAAAACTAAATCGGCGAGTAAGTAGAATTGAGAAGAATTCGTTAGAACAATTATTGATTTTACGACGCTACTATCTGCCGGCTGAGGATGATAGTAGCGAAAATCTCGCCCGTGCGGCGTGGCTAGATAATCATTTAGCAGAGGTACAAGCGGCAGCAGTAGCAAACGGTATCGGCAAAGCTTTTAAAGGTGTTAAATAATGTCATCATCATTAGATTTTACAATTAGATTAACTGATCGCGTAACTGCGCCGCTTAAACGCGTACAATCGCAATTTAAGTCATTTAACGCAACTGCTGCCAGCTCATTTAAAAAAATTGGCGGCGGCAGTATTGCCCTTTTCGCTGTTGCTAAAAGCATTACTGGTTTACTCTCACCCGCCGAAGAAATGGATCGGGCATTAAAAAACGCAAGCTTGGGCGGTGTTTCGTCAATTAATGAATTGCGAACAGCGGCAAAAAAATTCAGCTCAGAATATGGCACAAGTGCGCTTGATTTTGTTAACTCAGCATCATCAATCAAGGGTGCGTTATCGGGCATTAGTGATGCAGACGTACCGCACGCTGTAGCTGCGATGAATATGCTGTCAAAAGCAACCGGCGAAAGCGTGGACACATCAACCGCGTACATTGAGCAAATGGCAGCGAGCTACAAAGGCACAGTTAATAAAATCGGCCAGTTAAATTTTGCACGTCATGCGGCGGGTATTGCTGCATACGCTAAAAATAATTTTAACGTGTCAACCCAGCAACTGCAAAGCATGATGCAAAAAACCAAAGGCACGGCGGCGAATAACGGCGTAAGCATGGGAGAGCAAGCTGTTGTTCTGAGTATGGCAAGTAAAAGCCTTGGTGCAGGTGCTGCGGGGTCATATGCCGCGCTGTACAAAAATTTAGGCAAAGCGGGGAAAGAACTCGGACTATCGTTTGCTGATGCTAACGGCAAAATGCTGTCAATGCCTGAAATTATTGACAAAATCCAAGGTAAATTTGGCAAGGATTTATCAAAAAACATTAAAGCACAGGAGTTATTAGATAAAGCCCTTGGTGCGGGTGCTGATATTGTAAAAACCTTGGCGAATAACTCAGATGAATTAAATCAACACGTCAAAGAAATTGGTAAGGGGCGGAATTTTAAATTAATGCAAAAGATGGCTCAAGGTAATGTTAAACCGTTGGAGCGCATTAATGCTCAATTTATGAATATTAAAGAGTCTATTGGGCGTGCAGTATTACCGATTTTAATGCCGGTTATGAATGCTATTGGTGGCATTATCGGCAAATTTGCTAAGTGGCTGGAAATGTTTCCAAATATTGCTAAATGGATCGGCATAGTCACCGTCGCGCTTATAAGTTTGGCGGGTGTTGCTGCTGTGTTTGCAATTATTTCGGGTGTTATATCGTTACTACTTTCCCCGATAACACTAATTATTATCGGGATTGCTGCCGTGATTGCTATTTGTTGGGTTTTTCGTAAACAGATCGGTAACGCAATTAATTGGGTGATTGAAAAAGTAAAAGTGCTATGGGCTGCGTTTAGTGAAACGTGGGCGTTTAAGATGATATCCGGTTATTTAAAATTCACCGCAAAAATGTTTTTCTTTCTTTTTAAAATTGTCAAAGGTGGGATCATTATCTGGTTTTCTCTACTTTCTAATGCGATCGCTATGGTGTGTAAATTTTGGGACAGTATAAAAGACTCTATATATATTCAAGTGCTTATTGCTGCATTCAACGTGTTATCGGACGCTGTTTGCTGTGTTTTTGAGTTTATCGGCGATACATTTTTATCAACAATAGATGATTTAACAGCCGGTTGGGATAGTTTTGTTGAGTTTTTTACTAATGCTGACGCATTTTCAAAAGTCGGCGATGCATTGAAAGAAGCATTTTGGGATGCTTTTAAAATAATTAAAAACAAGGGAATAGATGTAATTAACGATATTATTAAAGGCTTAAATTATGTCCCGGGCGTTAACATTGAGCTGCTTGAATACGAAAAAATCGACGCGCCCGAAGAATCGCCGATCGGCACTGCAAAATCACCGATTACTAGTACGATCGTGCGTGACATCGATCATGGTGGATTGTCAAAAGAGATTCAAAACAGTAAATCGCAAAATATCGATAATAGTAAGAATATTCAGTCAGTCACGATCAATAATTCGCAGCCGATGACGCCGGCCCAACTGCAAGAATGGGAGCAGCTTTATGCCGGATAAGTATTTTGATTTACTCATTGCCGATCGTGATTTTTCGTTAAATAGCGGTTATGAGCCGAACTTAGCAAAAAATCAGCAAAGCATCGGGCAAGATATTAAACATGCAATTATTGAAAGCGGTTTAGCTACTGAATTGGTTGCAGAGCGATCCCCTACTATGCGTTACGACGTTTTCACTAAAATTATTTTATTAGTCGAAAGCGATCGCCGCATAGTACCAGGCACTGCGCACATCAAAGAAGAAACCGCAGAACGGCTTTATCTGACTGCTGACACGTACGACTTTGGAAAAATTGGAGTAACGATCAATGGCTGATTATCAAAAAATGTTTGAAAAAATACTGCACGATCATGGTATGCCAGTTGACGAAAACGCCGCTCGTAAAGAGTTCGAAGAATTGACAAAAGCAGAGGGGTTAATCACAAACACATCGAAATACTCCCCATTTTGGCGTTTGATGTCTGCGATTGTGATACGGCCATATATTTGGCTAAAAGATGCATTTATCAAAAATGTATTAATGAATATGTTTTTAATGACGGCCAGCGGTCAGTTTTTAGATTTGTTTGCTAATGCCGTTAATTTAGAGCGTAAGCCGGCAACATTGGCAACGGGTGAAATTTTGTTCACTAAAGCAAATAAAAATCAGGCGGTTGTTATACCTGTAGGCACTGTGATTAGCTCGCCCGAAATTAACGGCGTTACATATCAATTACAAACTACTCAAGAGTATAGCATACCGGCAGGTGTTGAAGTCGCACGCATTCCAGTAGTGGCCGTCGGCAGCGGTGAAAACTATAACTTAGCTGCTGGTTATTATCGTTTTTTAGTTGAACAGATAGACGGTGTAACTGTTACTAATGACGATAATTGGTTGATCTTACCGGGTGCTAACATTGAATCAGATGATGATTTAAGAGATAGAACTAAAAACCAGTATAACTTTGTTGGTCACTATCATACTGATGCCGTATATCGTGGCATTGTGACAACAATTACGGGGATTTCAACAAAACAAGTTTATTTTGTGCATGATGCTCCACGAGGTCCGGGTACAGCAAATTTATATCTATTGCTAAATGACGGCGTAGATTCAAAATATTTTATCGATAAAGTTAACGATTACATCATGGGGCAAGGCTACCGTGGCCATGGTGATGATTTAAAGTGCTTTGCCGTGCCTGAAAAGAAAATTGATATTGCTGTTACATTATATTTTGAACGTGAACAACAACCGATCGACATTAATCAATATCTATTAAACGTTGAGCATTTTATACGTTGCGCATTTCGTCAGAATAACGACTATAACGTAACGCAAGTAAATGCGTATTCACGGTTTAGTATCTCAAAATTAAACGAAGAACTGCATGAGCAATTTAACGAGTTACATTCGATTGTATTTAACATCGGCGACATTGTCAGCGAGCTAGAAGTACCAAGACTTCGAACTCTAACAATAAATACCGAGGTCGCAGAATGAAATTAAAAATCAAGCTGCCGGTTTGGATGAACAAAGGCGAGCCGCTAAAGCTTGCTAATGCATCACTTAAATACTGGGATCGTATGTATCAATGGTTAAAATTCCCAGTTATGCAGTTCGACCCGTTAACATGTGACGAGCGATTATTATTTTTGTATGCCTATCAACGCGATGTTAAACGACTAAATAACGAGCCATTAACGTTATACAGAAAACGCATTAAATACGCATACGCCAATGCTGCAGATTCTGGATCGGTTATTGGGTTTAAAAATATATTTGAGCGGCTAGAAATCGGCACGGTTCAAATACTAGAACGCCAGTACGGCTATGATTGGGACGTTATCATCTTGCGATTATCTGATAATCAGTTAACAAATAATCGTGAATTATTAACGGAAATTATCAGGCAATACGGCCGAACCTGTCGGCGTTATTTTTTTGAAATTGTTCACGTGCAGCCGATGAAATTTAGATGCGGCGAGTTTAATAACAATCAACATTACAACGGTTCTAAATTTAATTTTAAACGAATACACCAAGCAACAGTAATTTTAAAAGTTGGCGGATTTGGTGAAGTAAAAGAATTTAATGGAGTACAGCAATGAGTAAAACGGCAATAGTAAAAACGGGCGAACAGTTTTTTATAAAACAGTTGAGCAAGTCGCAAGCGATAAAACTAGATAAAGTTATATTTGCTAACGTTTCAGGCATTAACGGCGACACTGAAATCAATGTTAACGGTTCAATGCCCGCCGCAAGTCAAATAGTACATACAGCACCAGTTACGCAATCGGGGTTATTGAATGATAAGACTGTGGTTTATTCTGTTATTCTTGACACTAGCATCGGTGATTTTTCATTTAACTATATCGGGCTTGTCAACGCAGAAACTAACACGCTATGCATGGTGATGCATACTGATTTAACACGAAAAATAAAAACTGCCGGACAACGTCAGGGTAATACGATAACAGAATCAATTTGGTTAGAAATTGATAATGCATCTGAATCTACGGGTATTACTGTCAATGCCCAAACTTGGCAGATCGATTATTCAAAACGATTGGCTGGCGAAGATGAACGTATTCGATTAACTAATTATGATTTATATAATCGATTAGCAATTCATGACGGTTTTGCAATAACAAAAAATGGCAATCAATTAACAGTGTCATCAGGTTTGGCATATGTTGCCGGTTTGCGAGTTGAGCACGCCACTCAAACATCGATAGAAATTGAAAACAATCAATCGTTATATATTGATGCGTGGTTAACTGGCGCTGTAACTGGTGAATGGTCTGTAAACTATAATTTAATTGCGGGCACTAATTTACGTGATTACGAACAAGATGGATTTAAGCACTATGTTGAGCGTGTAGCTTCAGTTGACGCAAACGGCAAGCTAGTTGTTGTTAAACCGAAATCATTTATCACAACGTACGATCATGCGACAACTGAAAAAGTGGGAATAGTTAAACTCAGTTCAGAAATTAACAGCACATCAGAAACCGAGGCGGCTACGGTGTGGGCTGTAAAAAAAGTGAATGATAATGCTGTTGCAGCAAATAATAACGCACTATTAGCGGATAACAACGCGAACAACGCACACAATAGAATCAATGCGATAACAGATAAATTCACATCTGGAGGCGTTGAGTCACGAGTGTACTCTAACGATAAACGTTTTTACTTGCTTGTTCGAGATGATGGCGTTGTGGGAATGTATAACTCTGTAAGAAAAAATTTGCCTTGGGGTTTTGCTGAAGATGGTGTCCTTGGTGAAGGTTATGTCCCAGCGCATCGGGTGTTAAATTTAGAGCAATATATTAGAAATTTTACACTGCCATCTGGGATTCCACTTCCGTGGCCGCACGATCGGCCGCCAGCGGGGTGGTTTGAATGCAACGGCGCTCAATTCAATGTAAATCAATTCCCAAGGTTGGGCGGTGTTTATCCTTGGGGGCTGTTGCCAGACCTTCGCGGTGAATTTATTCGGGGCTGGGATAATGGTAAAGGAGCAGATCCGTACCGGGTTATATTGAGTTGGCAAAATTTTGCAATTCAGCGTCATAATCACGCGATTAATGCCAGAACATCATTTAACTCGGCGGGAAATATTACGGCGTCAGTAACGCACGGAACGCCGCAAACTGGCTGGACGGAACTAACGGGCGATAACGAGACTAGACCGCGCAACGTCGCATTTATGTACATAGTTAAAGCAGAATAAGATCAGGAGATTTATATAATGAAATATCAATTACAACCAGAAACAGCTATTTTGGACGAGAACGGACTAACAACAAAAGCGGGTTGGGCTGTGATTTATAATGTTGATTCCAAGGGGGAGTATTCGGGTGCTACATATCAGTATTTACCCGTTGGTGTTGGCGTGCCTGCTAATTCATATTTAGACGCACCAAAGCCGGTTAAAGATGGTAAAGCGATCATCAGGGATGGCGATAAGTGGGTATACCCCGCCGACCACCGGGGTAAAAAAATCTACTCAATAGAAAATGGTGCAGAATCAACAGTAACAGAAATCGGCGATATTCCCGCAGATTACACGCTATTAAAACCGTCTAGCGAATTTGATAGCTGGGACGGTGAAAAATGGGTGTTAGATGAAAATAAACAGCATCAACACTATGTAGCTGTAGCAACAGCACAGAAAAAACAGCTATTAAGCGAAGCTAGCTCACAAATTGATTATCTACAAGATGCGATTGACACAGAAATAGCTACAGACGAAGAAAAAACGTTATACGCAGCATGGAAAAAATATCGTGCTTTACTAAATCGTATTGATGTTGATACTGCACCAGCAATTGATTGGCCAGAAAAGCCGGAGTAATCGATCGTGTGGTGTGATAAAACGTTTTCATTAGCAAAATATAAGTCAATGAGCTTTGAAGCTGTAGCAATTGAGCCGTACAAGATTACTAACAGCAAATTTTTATCACCCGAGGAAGCAATCAAGGCGTTA
This sequence comes from Gilliamella sp. X-46, assembly GCF_057063525.1. Classification (NCBI taxonomy): domain Bacteria; kingdom Pseudomonadati; phylum Pseudomonadota; class Gammaproteobacteria; order Orbales; family Orbaceae; genus Gilliamella; species Gilliamella sp. X-46. Next base: position 265,553 of record NZ_JBXSQH010000001.1, read on the forward strand.
TTAGCAAAAATCGACAGCATAACGCCAGTTGCTGTTATATTGATATCATCTGTAACAGAAGCCGGTTTTATTAATAAGCTAACAGCATTAAGCCAGTGCTGGGATTTGCCGGAAATCAATCGAGCACTGAGAACGGCTAAAACAGTGCAAGATTTAGATGTAACAAAAATGGTTATACCGAATCCGGCTGATCGAAAAGTTGTAAAACAGTTATCATCAAGTAACACGCGTGCAATTGTTAACAGTCAAACGTTAAAAGAGGCACAAAAAGACGCTAAAGCATCAATAAATAGCGTAATGAGTGAATTACAGCGGTTTGCACAGCAAAAAGAAGCCGTTTTAAACAAAGTTGCCAGTAAAACAGCTTCATTAACTGGCGGTAGTATTGATATAACATTTTTTCATGGTTTGCCGTGTGATCTCCATAAAGAGTTACCCAACAAAGAGCATATTTTTACTTTTTTACTGGCATTTTCAGATAACAACTTAAAACCGATATTGGATTTAGTACATGATAGAAAACTCATCGATTAACAATAACGGATCTGCGGGAAGCGTTGATAATATTGTATTAGCGCTTGACGGTGAATCTATTATATTAAAAAACCCGTCAATTTCTGCCGAGTATGATTTGCCGGAAGAAGACCAGTCAGGGCAATCATCATCAACAAATAGCAGTGAAAAAGGTATCAAACCAAAGAAATTAAATATTAATGGGTTAATTGAATATTCAACACCGGATCGCTTAAGCCGATTGATTGAATTGTCATATCAAACCGAAAAAGGCGGAGCTAAAAAGCTGTATCGTGTTGCTAATGCCACGGCTAACGTTATAAATTTACGTGAAGCTGTTTTCAGTGGCAAAGTTTCGGTTTCTCCTCATTCTACACTGCTTGCGTGGCAAATTAGTTTTACGCTATCAGAACGTAAATCAGTGCCCGAGAAGCGAGAGGCAAGAGCACAACAGCGAGCAGTTGAAAATGGTGACGAGAGCGTCGGCGCAATAATTGAAGAAGTGCCTGCCGAGCAGGACGAAAACGCCCAAACTGGCAAAGTTGAACAAATTCTTGGGGTGTTTAATGATGCATTACCGTAGGAATAAATATGAAGATTAATAAATATGCAATGATCAATAACGAACGTATTCAGATTATTGATTGTAACATCGTGTTAGAGTTAAACGCTTGCGGACGCGGTTTTATTACTATTCCCGAAAAAGATAAAACATCACTTAAGAACAAAGTAATAAAAATTAATCTTGGGTACGGTAACGACTTACAAAGATTTTTCACCGGGTTTATTGAAAGCGAACAAACAGCAGCAAACAACGTCAAAAAGCTTTTTGTTCGTGAGTTGATCGGTTGTTATAAGCAAACAATTGATTGTTCGTTTCAACATCCGACGTTAAAAGCTGTTACTGAGTATTTAACATCAAAAAACGGGTTACAGTTTAATTTGCCGGACGCTGATTATGTTAATACAAAAATTCCACACTTTAAGCATGCGGGAACTGGCTATCACTTATTGCAAGAAATCGGTAGAGCTTTCAACATTCCCGAATATACTTTTTTTCAAACACCGACAGGCAAAATCTATTGCGGTAGCTATAACGATAGCTATTTTAATGATAAAGATATCAATTTGGGTGATAATTTAAATAAAATCGCATCATCAACCGCCGGATCTAACATTGTTGAAATTCCGTTAGTGCCAAAACTTCGCCCGGGCGTTAAAATCAACGGTAAAAAGGTCTCTATTGTCAATTTGATTAACGATAACATGACAATAACTTTTGAAGACAAAGCCGGGAAAAAATCAGCAACACGGCGACAAATTGAAAAAGAATTCCCAGAGCTAGCAGACGGCTATCATCTGTCAAAAATGGCCAAGGTTGTAGCAATTTCGGACGAAACCAATCTAGGTGATATATCTACACCATTCCGCCCAAAGTACGCCGTTAATGTGCAGTTATTAGATGAAAACGGCAAAGAATCGACGACACCGGTTTATAAAGCGGTACCTTTACCAGTAACCAACATCGGATCCGAGGGTGGATCGTACCACTACCCTGAGGAGGGCACGGAAGTGGAAATCGGTTTCATCAATGGTAAGCCTGATCAGCCGGTTATACGCAATATCTACCCAAACAATAAAACAATGCCGAATATCAAAAAAGACGAGCATTTATTGCAACAGCGTGCTGAGGTTTTTACAAAGATTGATAACGTCGGCAATATGATACGTGAAAGCGATCAGACTGTGACAGATAACGCCCGTGATTATTGTTTAAATAGCGATTCATCAACTGAACAAACAACAACGAAAATAACAACAGTTAACGCTAATTATACTATCAACACGTACAGTAATTATAAGTTATCTGCGAACACTATAACGCAACTGGCGCTAAAAGATTACACGGTTGGGACTAATTCGAATTTTGTGCAGTTTGTCGGTATTGATTACTCATTAACAATAAATGGCAATCAAACGATATCAGTAAAAAATAAAATTGATATCACAGCAAACGAAATCAAAGAACAGATTAAAACAATTCGCCAAAGCATCGCCGGCGCAAAACAAGAAATCGTAGCCCCGCAGGTTTGGATCGGTAGCGGCGAGATAAATGTATCTCAATTGATGTTAGACACGTTAGAGCTTATTGAGCGGCTAGCTGATTTGACAGCGCAACATACACACCCAAACACAACCACACCAACCAACGCGGGCGCAATTGTTGGCGTTAAAACGGACGCAATAAATCTAGATAAAAAATACTCGCCAGTAATTGCAAAATAATACGTTGTGCCCTCACCTCGCCCACGCTTGTGGGCTTTTTTTATAGTGAACATTTATATAACTTTATCGCTTCTTCGATAATCATGCCTTGCGATTTGCCTGTACTTTTGCTTAACTCTGTAATCATTTCTATTGTATTAATTGACAATTTATACCCTTTTGGTTTTACTCCTCTTTTTTCATCACTTCTTTTTTGAATTTCAGCTCTTGATAACGCCATGTGTTCCACCTTGATTTTTTGTCAATCAGTTGTTATATTAAGGTCGCCGGCGAGGGTGCGACCTCGCCTTTGATTGGAACTAGTAAACTGGTAATGATACCGTTAATAGAACCAAGAGAATTAAGATCCTAACCATCTTTTTTCTCCCTTAAGCCCCCATCGAAAGCTGGGGGTTTGCTTTATCAGCACCCTGCTGATGTTTATAATTATAGATGCACCTACCAATAAAGTCAACACTTTTCTAGATATTTTTTTAAACAAAATCAAAATAAATCAATAATCCACCTGAGCTATTGGCTATTTTTTTATACCTGAATTATTAAAAATAAATAATCGGGGGACAAAATCGATCGGGTGACCCAAAGCGTGCTACACCGCACCCGCCTACAGGGTTTTTGCATGAAATTTTTTTCAGTTGGATTTTATTACAAAACAAAGCTCAAAGGCTTATTGAAAAAAGGATCTTAAAGGATCGTATAAAACTGAAATAAATGAAATACTTTTCAATATTTTTCAGTTTTAATTTATAAAAAAGATCGTATTAAATAATTAATATAATGATAAATAATAATATTTTTATTTTAGGTGATGTTTGGAACCTAGATCCCAAAATTAATAAAATATAATATTCATTTAATATCAATTTGTTATAAATTATTATAACTGAAATTTTATTACATTGGATAATATGAAAATATCAATATTAATAGATGAATCGTTTGATATAGGAAATTGTGAATCGGGTTATATCGTGGCACTTATGGTAAATGAGTGGTGGGTCTTTTTGAAAAAAGATTCTCTTGATCTAATCGGTGTATTTGAAACAATCGAGGAAGTCAGGGACTTTATATATTTATTAACAATATAAAACGGATCATACACGATTATAAAAACGCACCGCCATTTTACCGCCACTTACTATTTTTACAGAATTTTTTAAGGTAAGGTATTTTATATAATATATTGATTTTAAATAAAATAAATGGTGGGTTGTGAGGGGATCGAACCCGCGACCAATTGATTAAGAGTCAACTGCTCTACCGACTGAGCTAACAACCCACTGAGATATTTGAATACATTGTATATAGGTTTAAGCAATAATGCAAATCACCAATCTCATTTTATTTACTAAAATTTTGAGATAAATTTCAATATTGCTAGATTATTAAATAAGTCTATGTTTTACTGTAGTGCGTTTTTTCAACATGTTTAAATATTATATAATGAATTACAAATAAATTGGGAGAAAAGAAATGAAAATTTCGTCAGTTGCTATGGTTATCACAATGGGATTATCCAGCGCAGTAGCTTATGCGCATACTGCAAATGAAATTATCGTCCGTGGTGGACCTGTTTATGTTCACCCTAAAGATAAAAGTGATCACGTTAAAGTAGGCGGAGCCAAAAGCGATCTAAAAGCAAAAGCCGATAACGATACACAACTTGGATTAAATTTCCAATATATGGTGACCGATAATATTGGTGTCGAACTGTTAGCTGCAACACCTTTTAGCCATCAAGTTAAGCTAGGCGGGGGCAATTCAACGGGGCTTTCTGGTGCTCATTTAGGGAAAATTAAACATCTACCACCTACATTAAGTGCCGTTTGGTATCCACTTGATTCACAATATGAGTTACAACCTTATGTTGGAATGGGTATTAACTATACCTTCTTTTTTGATGAAAAACTTAGTGGTGAAGCCAAAAAAGCGGGATTTCATGGTTTAGATCTTGACAGTTCTTGGGGCTGGGCAGCTCAAGTCGGTGCTGATTATTCTTTAAATGACAATTGGCTTTTGAATGCTCAAATCCGTTATATTGATATTGAAACTAAAGCAACAACCCATTTAGGTAATACTAAAGTTACCGCTAATTATAAGCTTGATCCATGGGTTGCAATGATTGGTGTAGGTTATAAATTTTAAAGGAAACAAACATAAAAAAACCTCTCAAACGAGAGGTTTTTTATTACAAAGATTAAAGATTTTTTATGGCAACATACTGCTCTTGCAGTTTGGCTTTATCATCAATATAACCTTGTTGTTTTTCTTTTTCTTTAGCAACTACTGCCGCAGGGGCTTTATCGACAAAGCTGGCATTAGACAGTTTATTTTCAATACGAGAAATTTCGCCATTGATGCGTTCAATTTCTTTTTCTAAACGCGCAAGTTCGTTTTCTTTATTGATTAATCCTGCCATTGGGATTAATAACTCGGCGCCATCAACCAGTTTTGTGACCGATAATGGTCCAGTTTCACCATCATCAAGTAAAACAATTTCAGACAATCTTGCTAATGATTCAATAAAATTGATGTTATCAGCGATGATTCGATGTACCGTTGGAGAGCCTTTTCGAATCAATAATTGTAGTGGTTTACTTGGCGCAATATTCATTTCGGCACGTATGTTTCGTACGGCAATCACGACATCTTTTATCCAATTAATATCAGCTACTGCTTGATCATTTGAATGCTGTTCATCAAAAGCAGGCATTGGCTGTAACATGATAGTATCAGCGGTTATATTCATTAAGCCTTTTACATTTTGCCAAATTGCTTCGGTAATAAATGGAATAATCGGGTGCGCAAGACGTAATAGAGCTTCTAATACCATAATTAACGTATGGCGAGCTGCGCGTTGCTGTGACGGTTCGCCATTGGCTAAAATGGATTTGGTTAGTTCTAAATACCAATCACAGAATTGATTCCATGTGAACTCATATAAAATATTAGCTGCTAAATCAAAACGATAAGTATCAAATGCGTCTCGATAAGCTTTAATGGTTTGATTAAATTCGGCTAAAATCCATTTATCTGCTAAAGAATAATCTAAATCCCCGCCTTTAAAGCCACAATCATGCCCTTCTGTATTCATCAGCACATAGCGGCTAGCGTTCCAAAGTTTATTACAGAAATTACGATAACCTTCTAAGCGTTTTAAATCCCAATTAATATCACGCCCAGTTGAGGCTAACGCAGCTAAAGTAAATCGTAGCGCATCAGTACCGTGCGCCTCAATGCCATTAGGGAACTGTTTTTGGGTGCGTTTAGCAATTTTTTCAGCTAATTGAGGCTGCATCATATTGCCTGTCCGTTTTTCTAATAAAGCTGGCAGTGAGATACCGTCAATCATATCTAAAGGATCGATAACGTTTCCTTTAGATTTAGACATTTTCTGCCCTTCTTCATCACGAATTAAACCTGTAACATACACTGTTTTAAAAGGAACTTGTGGTTTACCATGTTCATCTTTAATAAAGTGCATGGTCATCATGATCATTCTAGCTACCCAGAAGAAAATAATATCAAAACCAGTTACCAGCACATTAGTTGGATGGAATGTGGCTAAATCATCAGTATTATTCGGCCAACCTAACGTTGAAAATGTCCAAAGTGCAGATGAGAACCAAGTATCAAGCACATCGTCATCTTGTTTCAGTTCAATATCATTGGCAAGGTTATTTTCGCGTCGCACTTCAGCTTCATCACGACCAACATAAACATTACCTTGTTTATCGTACCAAGCTGGAATACGATGTCCCCACCATAATTGACGTGAAATACACCAATCTTGAATATCATTCATCCAAGAAAAATACATATTTTCATACTGTTTTGGTACAAATTGGATATCACCATTTTTTACTGCATCAATAGCAGGCTTTGCAAGCACTTTTGCTCGCACATACCATTGATCGGTTAGCATAGGTTCGATCACAACGCCACCACGATCACCATATGGAACGGTCAAATCATGCGGTTCGATTTTTTCTAAAATACCCAATGACTCACATTCTGCAACGACTGCTTTACGAGCAGCAAAGCGTTCCAATGTTTGGAACTGAGCAGGAATAACTGGATCATAAGCATCGCTTGGTTCACCATTAGTATCAAATACTTCAGCTTGCTGACGAATATCACCATCAAACGTTAAAATGTTGATCATCGGTAATTGATGACGTCGCCCAACTTCATAGTCATTAAAATCATGCGCAGGGGTAATTTTTACGCACCCTGTACCTTTGGTCATATCGGCATGTTCATCACCCACAATTGGAATACGGCGGTTAACAAATGGTAATATGACAAATTGTCCAATCAGATCTTTATAGCGAGGATCTTCAGGATTCACCGCAACCCCTGTATCCCCAAATAAGGTTTCAGGACGAGTAGTTGCCACCACTAAATAATCTTTTCCGTCGGCTGTTTTGGCACCATCAGCTAACGGATAACGTAAATGCCACATTGAACCTTTAACTTCGCGGTTTTCAACTTCAAGATCGGAAATAGCTGTACGTAATTTTGGATCCCAATTGACTAAGCGTTTACCACGATAGATGAGATTTTCTTGATATAATCTCACGAAGACTTCTTTCACTGCATTTGATAGACCTTCGTCCATGGTGAAACGTTCACGATCCCAATCAACTGAATCCCCTAAGCGACGCATTTGCTTAGTAATGCTACCGCCAGATTCGGCTTTCCATTGCCAAATCTTGTCAATAAAAGCATCACGCCCGTAATCATGGCGTGTTTTATTTTCTTCAGCCGCAATTTTGCGCTCTACCACCATTTGCGTTGCAATACCTGCGTGATCAGTTCCTGATTGCCAAAGGGTATTATGACCTTGCATACGATGATAACGAATCAAGGCATCCATAATGGTTTGCTGAAAAGCATGCCCCATATGTAAACTACCTGTCACATTCGGCGGTGGAATGGCAATACAATAACTTGGTTGCGATTTATCACCATTGGGTTTGAAATAACCACTTTGTTCCCAATGCTTATAAAGAGGTTGTTCAATTTCTTGTGGATTATAAGTCGTGTTTTTCATAATTAATGCATCAATCCTGATTTAAGGCATAAAATGGTTGCTATTCTACAGTAAAATAGCCAAACAATAAATTAGCAGAACAATAAACTCATCGATTTAATCGAATTGTAAAAATTTTTATAATACGATAAATAGCATAAAAAAACCGCCTTGTATTAAGCGGTTTTTTTATATCTATCATTGTAAATATAATTGGTAATTAGTGATGTTGATAAATAAAATTATCAATTAATCGTGTTTTACCAATATAAACCGCTAGCGCACATAAACTATCTTGTTCAAGCCTATCAACCGATGTTAATGATGCTAGATCGACAAATTCAATATAGTCAATCTTGGCTAAAGGTTGGTGGACAATAAGATCATACATAGCTTTTGTTATAACTGTTACCGACGTTTCCCCTTGCTTTATCATTGCATTGGCACATTCAATTGCTTGATAAAGGCACACGGCTGCGGATCGTTCACGTTCAGACAAATAGCTATTACGTGAACTTTTAGCTAGTCCATCTGCTTCACGCACAATAGGGCAACCAATAATTTCAATGTCGAAATTCAGATCACTGACCATTCGTTTAATTACCGCTAACTGCTGTGCATCTTTCTGTCCAAAATAAGCACGATCAGGTTGTGTGATATTGAATAATTTTGTGACAACCGTGCAAACACCTTTGAAATGCCCTGGGCGTTTTTTTCCACATAAAGCATCTGTTAAACCATTAACATCAACATAGCTGTTAAAATTAGTATCATACATTTCACTGGCAGTTGGACAAAAAATCAAATCCACCCCCATCTTCTCACAAGCGATTTTATCCCGTTCTAAATCACGTGGATAACTAGCAAGATCTTCTGAAGGTCCAAATTGTATAGGATTAACAAAAATCGTCACAATAACTTTTTGGTTATCCCTTTTAGCCGCTGCCATTAAGCTTTGATGACCTTCATGCAAATAACCCATGGTTGGAACAAGTCCGATACTATAGCCAGCTTGACGCCAAGCTTTAACTTGCTCTCGTACTTGTCCAATTGTCGTTACAACATTCATTTAGTTATCCCTTATAATTGAAACTCAGATTTAAGTTTGCTCATTACCTCACTATCAATCGCAAATTCATGGATCGAAGCAGGAAATTGTTGCTGTTTTACCTGTTGGCAATAATCAGTAAACGCTTGTTTCATATGATGGCCAATTGGGGCAAAAGATTTGACAAATTTTGAAGAAACACCATCATACATAGACAACATATCTTGATAAACTAGCACTTGCCCATCACAATTTACACCTGCGCCAATACCAATAGTTGGAATACTTACTAGTTGTGAGATCAATTTTGCTAAATCAGCAGGTACACATTCAAGTACAATCGCAATCGCGCCAGCTTGTTCAACCGCTAATGCATCAAGAACAACATTTTTAGCATCTTGATAATCTTTACCTTGAACTTTGTATCCCCCTAATGCAAGAACAGATTGGGGCATGAGTCCAATATGCGCAACAACCGGAATAGAAGCTTGCGTAATCATTTTGATATGTTCACAAAATGCTTGCCCGCCTTCAAGTTTAACCGCTTGAGCCTGACCTTCTTTAATTAGGCGACCGGCATTTAAAACTGCATCATACACAGATGTTTGATAAGACATAAAAGGTAAATCAGTGACAACAAATGCGGACTTAGCTGCTCTTGCAACCGCTTTGGAGTGATGGATCATATCTTCCATAGTAACCGATACGGTGCTATCGTAACCCAGCATCACCATACCTAAAGAATCGCCCACTAATAAACAATCTACACCACTTTCATCCATTAATTTAGCTGTAGTGTAATCATAAGCGGTTAGCATAGTAATTTTTTGTCGGTTTTGTTTACGTTCTTTTAAAGTGGCAATCGTGTTTTTCAAGGTAACAACTCCAATTCTAATTGTCGATAGTCCTTGCTTGGATGTTTTGTTCGACTAATATTAAGTAAAATAGCAGATAACTGCTGGTAAATAGGTTTCAATTCGACCGGCATAGCCATTATATGTTGTTTGATGACTTCAATATCACCACGTTCTACAGGTCCAGTTAAAGCATTAATCACCCCAACTTTACATATATTTTTAGCATTTCCTAAAAATAATGGATGCCACGCTTGTTCACTAAACTCAGTATCTAATCCACATTGGTCAAGTAAATCAACACCAATTTGTACCAACGCAATAACTTGATTACTCAACATAACACAAGCCGCATGATAAAGTGGTTTTTTATTCGCAGGTAAAATGGCTAAAGGATTTTTTAGTGAAACAAAAAAGTTTTTTAATTGAGGAATAATGCTTTCATTTGCCTCAAGCGTAAAAGAAACACCTGACATAGCGGTATAGCATTCAAATCTATCATAAATGGCATATAAAGGATGCAATGAAAACGCAAATGGATGAACAATTTTATGTTGGCTAAATATATGTGACGTCAACAGCCCACTGCAATGACCGATCCATTTATTGGCAATAGGTAATTGGCAAAGTTCTTGCCAAACGGTGGCTATTTGGCTATCTGATACAGTAACCAATAAACAATCACAATCATTAACTAAATCAGCTAACGATGCATAAGCTTGACTATGAGTAAAATCACTTGCCTCTTTTGCATGTTCATAAGATCGGCTATAAAACCCAGCAATCCGCATTCCACACAAAGAAAAATACTTAGCTAAAGTGCAACCTACTTTACCCGCACCAATAAAACCGATAATCATTGTAACTGTAAATTATTAAATAATTGTCGCATTATAGCCTAATCGACTTGATATTCAATTATAATTAATAATGGTAACAAATAAAATTATTTGTAGCATATTGCTTATTATTGACATAAAAATCTCTATTTTTATTGGTTAATTATAAATTTCAAAATAATCAAAATTTTCTAGAAATGGTTATCATATGTAATTTGTACAAAATGTTAAAAATTTTTGATCATAAATTCATTTATTGCATCTAAAAACAAACTACCATACTTTTCTAACTTGATTTTACCTACACCAGTAACGTTAATTAACTGCTTTTTACTTTCTGGTTTGGTTTGAACCATTTCAAGTAATGTCGCATCACTAAAAACAATATAAGGTGGAATATCTTCAACATCAGCAATATCTTTACGCAATCGCCTAAGATTGTTAAATAGAATTCGTTCTTCGTACGATAAAATCGCAGTTGAATTAATTGATCTTGCATATCGATTTATGCGGTTCTTTTTCACGATTTCTAAACGCGGTTTAGCTAATGATAAAGGGATTTCGCCCCGAAGAATTGACCGCGCCTTTTCTGTTAATTGAAGAGTGGTATAATTCGATATATCTTGATTTAAATACCCTAAATAAATCAACTGTCTAATAACACTAAGCCAATAGTTCGATGAATTTTGCTTACCGATACCATAAACCGATAATTTGTGATGACCAACTTCTTTAATGTGAGCCCGCGCAGAGCCTCTTAAAATATCAACAATATATTGTGCCCCATAACGCTGTTTAACACGATAAACACAAGATAAAACCTTCTGCGCATCAATTAAACCATCATACATCTCAGGGGGATACAAACAAATATCACAGTTATTGCAAGGTTCAGCTCTCTCTTCGCCAAAATAATTCAGCAACACAATGCGCCGACAAGTCAAACCTTGCGCAAAAGCCTCCATCGCATTGATCTTTTGCAGTTCCACATCTTTATGCTTACCATCTATTTTCTCAACAGTTTTTTGATGATACCACTTCAGATCTTTACTATTAAATAGCAGCATCGCCTCGGCTGGTACGCCATCACGCCCTGCTCGGCCTGTTTCTTGATAATAAGCCTCAATCGTTCGTGGACAATCCGCATGTAAAACAAAACGCACATTGGGTTTATTAATACCCATACCAAACGCAACGGTAGCGACAATAATTTGCACATCATCTTTTAAAAAAGCATCTTGTGCTTGTTGGCGTTCATTGTTAGACAACCCGGCATGATACGCCATAACCGAAAAACCAAGAGCAGCAAGTTTAGTGGTCATATCTTCAACTCTAGAACGGCTTGAGCAATAAATAATACCGGGGTTGCCTTTTTGCGTTTCAACAAACGAAACAACCTGCTCCATCTGATTAAATTTGTCAACGACGGTATAACGAATATTCGGCCGATCAAAACTCCTTACCACAACTAACGGATCAACCAAATTAAGTTGATTTATAATATCAGATTGCGTCATCTTATCGGCAGTGGCGGTCAATGCAACAATCGGCACATCAGGAAAACGAGTAGAAAGTTGACCTAATTGACGATAATCAGGTCTAAAATCATGCCCCCATTGAGAAATACAATGCGCTTCATCAATAGCAATTAATGAAGGTGGATATTCATTAATTAAAGTAGAAAAAGCGTACACGCCCAAACGTTCAGGTGAAACATATAACAACTTTATTGAATGATTTAAATATTTTGCGATAACTTCTTGTTGTTCTATCGCAGATTGAGAAGCATTAAGATAGGCAGCAGGAATACCATTAGCTAATAACTGATCGACCTGATCCTTCATCAAAGAAATTAAAGGCGAAATAACAATAGCAGTCCCTGGCAATAAAACCGCAGGGATTTGGTAACATAAAGATTTACCACCGCCAGTAGGAATAATGGTTAAAGTATCACGTCCATCGATAATAGATTCAATAATTTCTCTTTGTTGATTTCTAAATGACTTGTAACCAAAAACATTTTGCAGAACATCTTCTATCTGATCTTTTATCGACATACAAACCTAAATATGTAGCGCCTAACGAAATGCGCCGAGTATAGCGAAATTAATTTAAACAAACCACCATGAACTTACAGAAACTTACAATTCATCCCAAAAATAAGAAAATTTTTAGAAACAGCTTGCATTGAACCATCATGTTATGACTTTTTTTTAAAACCGAAAAGAAATAACGTTCATTATGCAGCCAATTTTGTTCAACAGACTAAAAAAACAGCTATTTTTCATTTTTTTACTTGATACAAATCGATTTGCCCGTTAATATTTACGTGTTTCAAATATACGCCCGTAGCTCAGTTGGTTAGAGCATCACCTTGACATGGTGGGGGTCAGTGGTTCGAGTCCACCCGGGCGTACCATTCTAAAGCCTTATCTAGCAAGCTTTTAACGTAATTCTTTTAAACTCAGATTTTATCCGTAGGGTAAAACTGGGGTAACACTTCACTAACATAATGATTATACTGAGATTAGCCATAAAAATAATAATGAATAGAACAATCGATATTGAAACAAGTATACCAAACAAAGTTGTTAGTATGGTTTTTGATAATAACTATTCTCCTACACAAGCATGGCGTGAGTATTTAAAATCATTCGAAGTTGAAGTTGTGAATAAAATAGGTATTAGCCAATCAGCTTATTCTCAATATGAAAAGCCAAAAGTTAAGAAAAGCAACACGAATTAAAATTAACAAAGGACTACAAATCAAGCCTGAACTGATAAATTTTTAATAAAAAACCCTCTTAGAGAATTTAATAAAATAGCACTAAATAAAAATAATTTTTTTCCGGTTTTATAGTTATTGTATTCTGGTACAGTGCATTGATATTTTAGTTTTTTCATTGTTTTCTTTCTTATCTTGCATTATTGCTAACTCAGAAATCATCTTAAACTCATTATCTGATATATACTCAAGCCTATTAAAACCAGACAATCTCATACCAGCTAAAGATTTGTTGTAACTTCTATTCAATTTCTTAAAATCTTCCTTTACCATTTCATTACTACCCGGCCATTTTACAAAAAAATCATCGTTTTCTTTTAAATAGGTAACTACTGATTTTCCACGGTCAATTGATGTAGAATAGTCTTGAAACATCCCGTTCTTCCATTTTGCTCTTTGTTCGATTGAGCTACATTCCCAATTCCCGATAAGCATTTCCTCAGTGACTTTCTTTTTACCACAACCTAATAAAGCAAACCCAATTAAACCAACTAGTAAAATTTTTTTCATACTATCGCCTTCCTTTTTGGTAATAGTATGAAATTTATTAACTAATAGCAATAAAAAATCACCTTTCTACTTTCTTCACTCCACCGAGTTTAAAATTGCACTTCAAGTTTTAATTCAGGAACCAAAAAAAAATAAAACTTAAATAAAATCAATACATTTCCTGACTGATTTTTTGCTTAAAATTCGAGTTTTATTTTGGTGGAAGGAATGGGTTTTATCTAAATTTTTTCAGGCAATAAAAATCCAATCTTGGAAAAAACATTCTTCAAGCAAATCTTCTTCACAGTTAGGCATATAATATATCCTATCTGTTTTACCTTTATCACAATAAAAACCGATTAACTCAGCGGTAAAGTGGTTTATTTACATCAGCATTTCTACACCAACTTTTCTAAACCACCTATCCCGAGCAGATAAAATTTAATTTTTTCTTTCGTAGGTAAACATAACATCACGTCCATCATTATTAAATTTGAATTGGACATCTACCCATTGATTGCCCGATGAGCTTTTAACAAATTGTTTAATATTCAAAGAACATCTCGGCGCATTTTTAATATTATCTCTAGTATTATCAATAAAAACTAAATATTCACCCCCCTCTACAGGAGTAAATTCTATATTATTGTAATTACATAAGCTGGCTCTATTTTCCTTTCCTGATGTATTAGAAAGATCTGAATACCAATCATGTGAAATACTTGCATCAAATTTAAAAGTTTTATTTGCTGGAATATAGATATTATATAAAGTTTTGCTGTTGCTTGGCGTTGGTATGCCAAAATTACGATCCCTTGTTTTTCTATCAAAGGTTATTGTAGTTTGTGTATAACGAAGGTAATTACCTTCTGTTTTTCTCATCGAAAAAATATCAGAATAGTCTGTAGTAACAGAATTAAAATTAGTTGAACGAACAAAGGTGACTTTCGCGACTTTATCAGTAGGTTGTGGTTCGGAATAATTCTCATACTTAAAGGTGGCACAGGATGATAGTACAAAAGAAGTAAAAAACAATATTAATGGTAAAAATCTTTTCATCTCTATTCCTCAATAGTTTAGTTTTATATTTGTTTAAATATTGAATCATTTCTAGCTTGTCATAACTATTTTGAGATTCAAACTTCATCAAGCAGTCATATTGTTAACTTTAATTTCAATTTATTCATCAATGAATGTTGCTTATTTTCAATACGTGGCTTAACTCGTTTCTTGTTTGATAACATTCTACTCACTTAACTTTTCCCTTTTTCATTATCAACTTCAAAAAGCAATTTATAGATTTCTTTCATAAATTTGAATCGCTCTTTAGTCCAATACTAGCTATTATGTTATTGCTATCGATTTGATATTGAGTGAATTACTCAAAATTTGAACATAAAAAAACCGACTTTCGTCGGCTTCATTTTTTATTTTCTTCATCTGCGGATTTAGTGTTTTTGTCCAAATTAGTTTTATTTTGACTTAATTTCTTTTTACGTTTTGATTTTTTATTCTCTTTTAATTTATCATTAGCTATGCTTAAAAGGATAAAACTCCCACCCAGAAAATATGTAATATCAATTAACTTAATTATGTAAGGATTTGAACCTCGATACGAATTGTTGTGAGATATCACTACCGCATCTACAATTTGCGACCAAAAAACAATTAAAAATAATAGGATTAACTTTTTCATTGTGTACACCGCCCAGTAACAAACTTATTATCATTACCCTGCACTTTTGCTATATGCGCATTACGCTTGCATTCCCAATTTTCAGGTGCATACATTTTATTCCACGCCATCATCAGCTTCTTTTCTTGATTTGATAAATTGATTTTATATTTATCAGACATGTAAAGATAGGTGCGTGCTATCATTCCGCGGATTTCGTTTCGGGGCTGAAATACACGAGCTTTAAAATCCACAGCACTTTTACACTGCCCATACTGATTAAATTCTTTAGTAAATTGCGAATAACGATAATTAGACCTATCGCCATTCACTTCACCAATAGCCGGTTGTAAGTTATGCATATCCCCTTCTATTTGATTGAAGGTAGCATCTTTTTTGCACGCTTTACGCCCACCTTCTTGCCAGCATGTTAGGTGTCTACCAAAATTCTCGGCAGGCATAACATGTTCCCACTCAATACGTTCAGCTCTAGTCTGATTTTTTCTTGGTTGATACCCACACTTGCTAAAATCAACAACGCTTTTTTTACCTACCCACGAAAATTCGCATCCGCAATAAAATGTCGTTTGATTAGGGTTTAATTTATATAATTTAGTTAAATGTATTTTAGCTGAATTAAAGTTCTGTGCTGAATAAACAAATAACGGAGTAAATAAAAGTAAGATAGCTATTTTTTCCATAAAATCCATTTAAAATAAATCCAAAAACTATAAAAATTTAATATGTTATATAAAACATCAACTTTTATAGTAAAGCATCCTGCAATAACAACTATCAAGTAAGAAACTTAATAAAACAAACCCTCGTTTTTTGGTGAGGGCTTAAAAGAGAAAAAGAACGAACAGACGCTTAATTCTCTTGTTTATAATATTGGTATTGTTTCCAGTCTATTAACCAATCAAAGGTCGGGCTCCCCCGACTGTGGCTTTAAATATATCAACAGATATTAAATAATATCAAGATGATATTATAGCAAAATCAATAAATGAAATTCAAACCAAAAGCGACTAAACGAGAAGCAAAGTAGAAGGTTTAAAGCAACGCGTGGACAATATTGCATTAATTGAACAAGTAAGTAAAAGTTAGGATATACCACAAGTTTAACTCATTGTTGATGTAGAATTATTTTTCATTAAAAACCACAAAAAAACCAAATAAAATCAACAATTTCACTGGCAATTTTTTGCGCAAAAATAGGGTGATTGTTTGGCGGAATAACGCTGTTGTGGAGTTTAACTGCAACAGCACTGTAAACTGCCCCAATCTGACTGACTGGGGCTTAACTGCGTAAGGGCTTCATTCTTTTGCTATATTATCCTTTATTTGCACTATAATCCCTCGTTCCCTAATAATTAAGGACTAAAAAATAAAAGTTAAGGTGAGACGCACGTAACTGGACCAATGGTGTTGGAACTACTACTATATAAGAAGACTTTGCCGTCGTTCAAGACACAGTAACTAGCGCCATCTGCTACATAGGAGCAACTCATGAAAAACACACCGGTGTATTTGTTAAGGTCGCCCCACTCAGTTAAAAATCCAACACCTATGTAACGCTTGTAATGATTACCATTTGACGACGGCGTGGCTCCGACAAAACGAGGACGTCTATTATTAGTACTTTTCGCATTAACTAATTCCCGGATCAATGACATTCGATAACTTAAACGTCCACACCAAGATCTTTGCTCAGAATATCCAGTATGCATAACCCGATGGGCGAACCACTTCCTCAACACAAATCCATACTTGACTACTACATAACCACTACCATCCCTACCCTCTAACTCAAAAGTCTGCGGTAAATTTGGCCTACTAAGTGGATTAGGATTATTTGTGTTATTTTCAGCAGCAGTCACTCTAGGCCCCGTTAACGTGACTCGAGTTACATACTGGGATTTATCACTAATCCATATATCTTCATTTGTACCTCGGTCTGGCAATCTCCAACTCACTGTAGCAGTGATTCCACCACGCGAAACAGAAGACCACGTCAACTGACTTGCATCGACGCCACCTATAAGCAAATCAAAATACAATCCATCTGAACCTGTTGTAGGAAAATTTCGGTCGTAAGATGATGGACTTGTTGACTGAACTAAAAAACCCTTTGTACTAGACCATATGTTAGATGGACCGGCGAACGCCGGAGCGTCGTTAGAATCAATGCCAGTAGTGCCACCATATAGCAAATTCGGCCTTGCGTAACAAACAACAGGACGACTGTCATACGGATTAATATAATAATCCACCGTAGCTCCACTAAAACTGGTCCTATTAGGAACTCCGTACCGTGTTTGTAAATATCCCCCTGTACTACTTAAGGTTACCCTATAAGGAGCCTTACATACATCTAAATCATCACTACGACCAACGGTATTGCCATCCTTATCCCTAAACGATACCGATATATCCCCTGATACGGTAACGCCATTAGTACCCTCACCATCCCCATCATAATCCCGCCAATAATTATACCTAGTGACCAAATCACTTATACTCACTTTATAGGTACCATTGGATTGACTGACTGATGACGGCACAAACATATCTATATCATCCAGAGTATTCCCTGAATAAGGTAATCTTATTGGATTTGATACACTTGATGTATTAGTAGACGGCGTGATAACCCGACCATTGTGCAACCTTATAGACAACAAACTATCTGTTGATATTGCCTTTGTTCGACCACCGTCGAACGTTAAATACGGCGCACTACCCTCGATATACCTTGATGTATATGCCGTTAATGCCACAGAACTCTGTGCATATGACAACAGCACGGAGAAAAACAACAATCTAGGTAAGCTTGAAAATTTAGATAGAAAAGATAAACACCTCGACCTTAGCGATAACTCTGCCGATTTCGCTACGCGAAATGAACTCAATGATGAAAATAAGGACTGTGCCTGATTTCGACTACGGTGAAACTGAAAAAGATTTAGAACATAGGTTTGGCAAGCCAGATGCCAGATGCCAGATGCCGATTATGATAGCGCATTTCGATTATCCTGTCAATTAATTTTTTGTTTTATTTCGATTTTTTATAATTAATTGCTCAATTGATGAGCATTTCTTTGCTTTAAAAGCGCTTAAATTATAGTCGGTTGATTAATAACGCGCTAGTTTTTTTGTTAAAAATTTGTAAAGTTTTGTTAAAAACTGAGTCAACCTACATTGATGTACTGCTGGAAACGGGTTTTGGATGGTGTTTTTTGGCTAAAAACCACAAAATAAAAAACTTTAATAAAATCAATACATTTTCTGACCAATTTTTCGCATAAATTAATGGATTATTTATAAAAAAGGCAGCTATATTAAAGCTGCCTTAGAATAATAAACTAAACCGAAATATTGGTTAATTAGAAGTTAATTTCGGTACCGACAAAATAGCGTCGACCTTCTAAGGTTTTACCAAAATCTTCGTTACTAACATCTTTATCAAATAAGTTATAAACACCAGCATAGATCTTAGCTTGTTTATGTACTTGATAAGACGCGCCTATGTCCCAGAAAGTGTAGCCAGGATATTCAACTTTTGTGCCATTACGGTTGTTTGATGATTCCATGCCATAATAAGCCATTTTAGCCCATAAATCCCATTGCTGGGTAGCATACCAATCAAGTTGGGTATTGAATTTTTGTTTAGGCGTTCGGTTTAAAGCTCGTCCTTTATATTGACCACTTTTTTGTTCTGTTTTTGTCCAAGCATAATTAGAGCTTAATAAGAAATCAGTAAATAAAGGCGTTTTAAATGAAAACTCAAGACCTTTAAGATCAGCTTTACCCACATTTTCACGACCTTGAACAAAATCGAATCTTTCTTGATATCCTGCTATTTGACATAAGCCTCTTCTTGCTGGACCTTGGCATATATAGTAGCTTTGGATTTTGTCTTTATATTTGGTATAAAACGCCGTAGCCGATGCATCAACACCATAGTCATTGGTGTAACCAACGCCAATTTCGAAGTTATTCGATTTTTCAGGTTTTAAATCTGGGTTCCCCATGATCATACCTTTATTACCCGTACCAGCTCCGCCTGTTACTTGTCCCCAATCAGAAACAACTTGACGTAATTGTGGCGTTGCAAAACCTGTTGAATAACCACCTTTTAAGGTAAAATTATCATCAATATTCCAAACGCTGTACACTCTTGGATTCCAGTTACTACCATAATTTTCATCTTTATTGTAGCGTAATCCTAATGTTAAGCTCCAACTTTCTAGCAATCTTAATTCATCTTCAGCAAACAGTGCATAATTCCAACGATCAATTTTAGTGATCGATTTATTTAGCTGATTTCCTTTATCGTGTAGCTCTTGGTAATTATACTTTCCACCAATAGTAAGCATGTTGATGCTAAAAGGAAGAGTTGCACGGGTATCGACATCGGTATTACGAATTTTCATTTTTCTTTCTGGGTTATTGTTACCTTCATAAGCAACAAATGAGGTTGTCGATACATCGCCAAATAAACCGTTATGTGTTACCGCAAACGAATTGCGACGGTTATCACGAAGAAAATCACCTCTAGACAGAGGCCTTGTTTTACCTCCTGTAGATTTACTATTTTGTAATGCACGTCCAAAATCGAGATCAAATTTTTGTGTATCGGTTGCATTTAGCGATACTTTACCATTTATACTGCGTAATTTTTGCTCTGCATGACCATTTAAGAATTTATCTTCATTACGTTTAGAATATTGACCATAAAGTTGGATACCTAAGATATCATCAATCAATGGCCCTAAAGTTGAAAAGCTACCAGTATAGGTATTTTTCTCTGCTGATCGGTATGGAATAACAGATTCTAAACGCACACCACCATGCCATTTGTCAGAGACTTTTTTGGTAATAATATTGATAACACCACCCATTGCATCAGAACCATATAAAGATGACATTGGTCCACGTACAACTTCGATACGTTCAATAGCAGTTAGTGGTGGTAACCATCCTTGTTCAAAACCTGAATTATCGCTATTTGGTCTTGTTTCACGTGTACTTACTTTTTTACCGTCAATGAGAATCATAGTATATTTGGCATCCATACCACGAATACTAATATCTGTTGAGTCCCCACCTCCTGTAACCGTAACGCCAGGAATATCTTTTAGCGCATCAGTAACATCGCGATAAGGTTTATTTTCAATCTCTTTAGGTGTAATAACCGAAATGGTTGCTGGCGCTTCTTTCACTTGCTGAGAAAAACCCGATGCAGTAACAACCATGGTGTCAGTATCTGTATTGCTAGCCGCTATAGCGGCGCTTGATAATGACAACAAAATGCCCGTATTAATGGCATGAGTTGCCAATTTAAACTTCTTTTTTGCTTTCATTCCTTATAACCCCATTATTTATAATGACAATTACCATTTAATTTGCCCTAGGCACACTACACTATATGAGAATGATTATCAATATCTTTATAAAAAATTATTTAGTTCTAGACAATTCACTTTTATTAAATAATAATTATTATCATTTACAATGACGTGAGAAAATTGATATGAACAAGAAAAAAAAGTTACTTTTGAGTAGTATTGCAGTGATGATGTTAAGTTTAACTGGCTGCCAATCATCATCAACAATGAATGTCACTACTGATAATCAAACAGTGGTAGTTCCTAAAGCACCTAAAAAAGTTGTAGTGATGAACTATGGCGCATTAGATACGCTAGATGCATTAGGTAAAGGCTCAATAGTTGCAGCCACCCCACGGTCAGTTATCCCATCTTACTTGCAACAATATAATAACTCCTCGATTACCGATACGGGCAATATGAAAGAACCCAATATTGAAACTATCAAGCAAGTTAAGCCTGATTTGATCGTTATTGATGGTCGTCAAGCAAGTAAGGCCGAAGATTTATCTAAAATTGCCCCAGTTATTAATTTAAGTGTTGATGCTAAAAATTACGTTGAATCAACCAAAAATCATATCCAAGTGCTAGCAAAGATTACGGGAACAGAAAGCAAAGCGGATAGCATCATCCAATCATTAGATAAAAAAATTCAAAGTACACAAGCTTTAGCTCAAGCCAGTGCTAAAAAGGCTATTGTTGCTATCCATAATGATGGAAAAATGATTCTTATCAATTTAAGTTCAAGTGCGGCACTGATTCATGATGTACTAAATGTTAAACGAGCAGTACCACTCACCGTTATGCCTGCGAATAACGCAATAGGCAAGCCAAAACCGATTTTTGTTGATGATAATTACATTAAATCGGTGAAACCTGATATTATCTTTGTTGTTGATCGTAGTAAAGCAATCGGCAACCAAGGTATGGCTGAACACTATTTTTCTCAGCAAGTACTCAACAAAAGTAAAACACATGTGGTTTATTTAACGCCAGATCTATGGTATTTGTCTGGTGGTGGTGCCGAAAGCATAAATCGTCAAATAGACGAAGTCATTAATGCATTAAAATAGTAACAGTTTAATTGGTAAGTTTATCTTCCTATTTTTAAAAGCCTTTATTGCAAATAAAGGCTTTATTTTATATTGTTCGATAGCACTTAACCAATAATCCTTTTATTCAAACAAACTAGTAACTTTCCAAGCCATAACTACTAGTATCTAATGAATAAATCAAAGCGTCGTTAACATAACATTCAAATTAGAAAATCAGTGTATCAACTATGATGAAATATGATAAAATGCCGGCTTCATTTTAATTTGCAAATGATAATTAACAAATATAGTTTATTAATTCTCAAATAATACCTCTTTAAACATAAAACACTATTATTATAAATACTATGAATATGTCACCCCCTACAATTGGATTTGTGAGCCTTGGCTGTCCTAAAAACTTAGTTGACTCTGAGCGAATTTTAACCGAACTACGTACGCAAGGTTATCAAGTGGTACCTAGCTATGATAATGCTGATTTAGTCATTGTTAACACTTGTGGATTTATTGACAGTGCAGTACAAGAATCGCTTGAAGCAATTGGCGAAGCACTAAACGAAAATGGAAAAGTCATTGTAACTGGGTGCCTTGGAGCCAAAGAAGATCAAATTCGAACCGTACATCCAAAAGTTCTTGAAATATCTGGTCCACATAGCTATGAAACGGTTTTAAGTCATGTGAATAAATATGCCCCTAAACCAGAGTACAACCCTTTTACCAGTTTAATCCCGAGTCAGGGCGTTAAATTAACGCCAAAACATTACGCTTATCTTAAAATTTCTGAAGGCTGCAATCACCGCTGCACATTCTGTATTATTCCTTCTTTGCGTGGAGATATGGTTAGCCGACCAATTGGGAATGTTTTAGATGAAGCAAAACGTTTAGCAGATAGTGGCGTTAAAGAGTTATTGGTCATTGCCCAAGATACTTCGGCTTACGGTATCGACATCAAAAACCGTACTAATTTCTGGAATGGAATGCCATTAAAAACTGATATCCAAACCCTGTGTGAACAGTTATCAAATTTAGGTATTTGGGTCAGATTGCATTATATGTATCCTTATCCAAGTGTTGATAATCTAATTCCATTAATGGCTGATGGCAAAATTTTGCCTTATTTAGATGTGCCATTACAACACGCAAGCCCAACTATTTTAAAATCAATGAAACGCCCCGGATCGATTGAAAGAACCTTAGAACGTATTCATAAGTGGCGCGAAATCTGCCCAGATATTACATTACGTTCAACGTTTATAGTTGGATATCCAGGCGAAACCGATCAGGATTTTGAACTACTACTTGAATTTTTGTCACAAGCACAATTAGATCGAGTTGGCTGTTTCCCATACAGCCCAGTAGAAGGTGCTGTTGCGAATGAACTGGCAAACCAAATTCCAGAAACAATCAAACAAGAACGTTTTGATCGTTTTATGCAATTACAGCAAAAAATCTCAACACAAAAATTACAAGCCAAAATAGGCAAAACATTATCTATAATTATTGACGAAGTTGATGAGCAAGGCGCAATAGGTCGCAGCATGGCTGATGCCCCTGAAATCGACGGCGTTGTTTATTTAAACGAAGAAAACCAAGTCAATGTTGGTGATATTGTTCAAGTTAACATTGAACATTCTGATGAATACGACTTATGGGGAACGGTTAAACGTTAATAAAAACAATGAAACAACATTATAAACACGAAATAAAAAATCTTACTAAATTAGCGGTTCCTGTACTTATTGCACAAATATCACAAACAGCAATCACATTTGTCGATACCATTATGGCAGGAAATTATAGCAAAACTGCCCTATCTGGTGTGGCTATTGCAGTGTCAATTTGGTTGCCCACAATTTTATTTGGACAAGGTTTGTTAACGGTATTAACACCAATTATTTCAAACTTAAATGGTGCAGCTAAACGTGATCAAGTTGCTAATCAAACACGTCAAGGTGTAGTAATAGCACTCATATTATCAATATTAATGATGTTGTTTCTATATCATTCTGACAAAGTCATTAACTTAAGAAGCTCAGCTGATCACCCAATCGATCCCGAAATGGTTGACGTTGCCGTCTCATTTTTACGCGCCATAATGTGGGGTGTGCCAGCATTCTTGCTTTTTTTGGTCTACCGCAATCAATGTGAAGGACTATCAAACACAAAGCCAGCCATGGTGATCATATTCATTGCTCTCCTTGCCAACATTCCAATTAACTACGTTTTAATCTATGGAAAATTAGGCTTACCTGCTTTTGGCGGAGTCGGCTGTGGCATTACAGCGACAATTATCTTTTGGCTTATGTTTATATTAATACGCTTATACACACTCACTAGCGCAAGCCAACGCGACATTCGCCAGACACCAATCACTAAACTAGTTGATTTTGTTATAATCAAAAAAATTGTTGTGCTTGGCACTCCTCTTGCGCTCGCTTACTTTTTTGAAATGAGCTTATTTGCTGTGATTGCATTATTAATTGCCCCATTAGGTCAAATAACCGTTGCTGCGCATCAAATTATATTTACCATCAGTAGTTTAACCTTTGCCATTCCATTATCTCTTGGTGTTGCAACCAGTATTCGTGTTGGTTATTTACTGGGTAATAAAAAACCTGCATTAGCCAAACAAACCGCCTATATTAGTTTAGCCATATCCTTAGCCATCGCGATTATTGTTGCGCTAATCTTAGTTATTTTTAAAACACCGATTGTCGCTCTATTCACTAAAGAAACAGCCGTCATGGCTATCTGTATGCAGCTCATTATATTATTAGCTATTTATCAAGCATCAGATTATTTGCAAGTAGTAGCAAGTAACGTGCTACGAGGTTATAAAGATACCCAAAGCATCTTTTTTATCACCCTACTTTCTTATTGGGTAGTAGGACTGCCCGTTGGCTATGTTTTAGGATTAACCAACCTAATCATTGAACCAATTGGCGCAGCTGGTTTTTGGATAGGTATCATATCAGGACTTGCTGTTGCAGCATTACTATTAATAGCTAGGATGATCTACATCCAAAAACAACCCGTTGATGTTATTTTAGAACGAGCATCAAAATAAAATTACCTATATAAGAATTTAATAATATAGAAAGGATTAACTACATTTTTATAATAACCAATTATTGATTTTTCAATAATTAAAAAAATGAGTTAATTCTTTTGATTAATACACATTATCTAAATAACAAAAAAACGCCATCAACACTTTCGCTGATGGCGTTTTGTTAGTGTAATAAATTAACTATTTCAACAAGCTATTGGCTTGCGCAAGTACATTTTCAACAGTGAAGCCAAACTCTTTAAACAGTTGATCCGCTGGACCTGATTCACCAAAGCTTGTCATACCAATCACTTTGCCGTTAAGACCAACATATTTATACCAATAATCGCTAATACCTGCTTCAATGGCAAGGCGGGCTGTTACTGACGATGGCAATACTGACTCTTTATACGCCTGATCTTGTTTATCAAACGCATCAGTTGATGGCATTGATACCACCCGCACTTTTTTACCTGCTTGTGTCAATTGTTGATAAGCTTCAACGGCAAGCTCAACTTCTGAACCCGTCGCAATAATAATTAAATCAGGTGTACCTATGCAATCATTTAAGATATAACCACCGCGATATACATCAGCTAATTGATGAGCAGTGCGATCTTGTTGTTTAAGATTTTGTCGTGAAAAAATCAGCGCTGTTGGACCGTCTTTACGTTCTATTGCATATTGCCACGCAATAGCTGACTCGACTTGATCGCATGGTCGCCAAGTACTCACATTAGGCGTCATACGTAAGCTTGCCATTTGCTCAACAGGTTGATGCGTTGGCCCATCTTCACCCAAGCCAATTGAATCATGAGTATAGACAAATAAAGCACGAATCTTCATTAATGCCGCCATTCGAATGGCATTACGTGCATATTCCATAAACATTAAGAATGTCGCACCATAAGGAATAAATCCACCATGTAATGCAATACCATTCATAATAGCGGACATACCAAACTCACGCACACCATAATGGATATAATTACCATCCGCATTAGCTAAGATCTCTTTAGAGCCTGACCACATGGTTAAATTACTTGGTGCTAAATCAGCCGAACCACCTAAAAACTCAGGTAAAGCTGGGGCAAAAGCTTCAATAGCATTTTGTGATGCTTTACGGGTAGCAATTGTTGCTGGATTTGCTTGGAGTTTATTCACCACTTCGTTAGCAATTTGTGACCAATTTACCGGCAAATCACCATTAACACGACGCTTAAATTCTTTGGCTAATTCAGGATAAGCCTTAGCATAAGCATCAAAACGAACATTCCATTCATCTTCGATCTGCTTACCTTTAGCTTTAGCATCCCAAGCATCATAGTAGTTTTTAGGAATTTCAAAAGCAGGATAATTCCAGCCAAGTGCTTTGCGTGTTGCTTCAATTTCGGCATCGCCTAATGGTGCACCATGGCTTTCAT
Source organism: Gilliamella sp. X-46 (assembly GCF_057063525.1). Taxonomy (NCBI): domain Bacteria; kingdom Pseudomonadati; phylum Pseudomonadota; class Gammaproteobacteria; order Orbales; family Orbaceae; genus Gilliamella; species Gilliamella sp. X-46. The sequence goes on from NZ_JBXSQH010000001.1 coordinate 291,995, forward strand.
GGCTGCCGGCTTTATTTGGTGAACCAAAACCAATCACCGTTTTACACATTAATAATGATGGTTTATCGGTTACCGCTTGCGCTTGCTCGATAGCTTCTTTTAACGCTTTAGCGTCATGACCATCAATACTACGGATAACATGCCAGCCGTAAGCTTCAAAACGTTTTGCGGTATCATCAGTAAACCAACCTTCGACTTCACCATCGATTGAAATGCCATTATCATCGTAAAACGCAATAAGTTTACCTAATTTAAGAGTACCTGCTAACGAACACACTTCGTGCGAAATACCTTCCATCATACAACCATCACCCATAAACACATAAGTATGGTGATCAACAATAGTATGATCAGGTTTATTAAATTGTGCAGCTAAGGTTCTTTCGGCAATAGCCATACCTACGGCATTAGCAATACCTTGACCTAGAGGTCCGGTTGTTGTTTCAACACCCGGTACATAACCATATTCAGGGTGTCCTGCAGTTTTTGAATGCAACTGACGAAAATTTTTTAGATCATCAATGGTCACGTCATAACCGGTTAAATGCAATAAACTATAGATCAACATAGAAGCATGACCATTTGATAAAATAAAACGGTCGCGATCAGCCCATTTTGGGTTGTTTGGACTATGTTTTAAAAAGCCACGCCAAAGCACTTCAGCCATATCTGCCATACCCATCGGCGCACCAGGATGCCCTGATTTTGCTTTCTGTACGCCATCCATGCTCAATGCCCTTATCGCATTCGCCAGTTCGCGGTGAGATAGTGTGGTTGCATTCATATTATAATCTCCAAAAAAAATTTTTTGAGTAAAAATTTGTTAGTTAATAGCTGCAAGGTGGATATCACTTGCAAAATAATTAGTTAAATTAACAAAAATTAGTATAAAAATGGGGAGCTAACTCCCCTATCATGTGCAAATGATTATAGCAGTGCGCCAATCATATCTTCTAATTTTCCTTGATCAACGGCAAATGCGCGAATGCCTTCGGCTAATTTTTCAACTGCCATGGCATCACTATTATGTTGCCACCTAAATTCAGCTTCGGTCATTGGTGCAGGGCGCTCAACCAAAGATTGATTTGGATTAAGTTTTTGCACAACAGACGCATTTGATTGTTGCATTTCGGCAAGTAAATTAGGTGAAATTGTTAACCTATCACAACCGGCTAATGCCAAGATCTGATCGACTTTACGGAAGCTTGCACCCATCACAACTGTTTTATAACCATGTTGTTTATAATAATTAAAAATATTACGCACAGAAACAACGCCCGGATCTTCATCAGCCACATAAGGATCGATTGGTTTTTTAGCTTGATACCAATCATAAATACGCCCTACAAATGGCGAAATTAAAAAGGCATTGACTTCAGCACAGGCACGCGCTTGCGCGAACGAAAATAATAACGTCAAATTACAGTTAATACCTTCTTTTTCAAGTACTTCTGCTGCTTTAATACCTTCCCATGTTGATGCAATCTTAATTAAAATACGAGACTTATCAATGCCCTTTTCTTGATAAAGTGCAATGATTTTACGCGCTTTTTCAATACAACCTTGTTTATCGAAAGACAAACGCGCATCCACTTCGGTTGAAATTCGTCCTGGAACGATTTTTAAAATCTCGGCACCAATATTCACCGCAACTTGATCACACGCATTAACTAACTGCTGTTCTTTACTGCCACCTAATTTTTTAGCGGTTTGCACTGCAGAATCAATTAAATTGCGATATTGAGGAAGTTGTGCTGCTTTCAAAACAAGAGAGGGATTCGTTGTTGCATCTTCGGGAGAAAACTGCTTAATCGAATCGATATCACCCGTATCAGCTACCACCACAGTTAATTTTTTAAATTCATCTAATTGACTCATACTTTTTATCCTCATACAGCGTGTTATTATAATGTAAAGTATAATAACATTTATTCCATAATAAAACGACTTTGTCATTGGATGATGATTCATCTTGGTTGTGTTCAAAAAAAACACAGTAAAATGCAAGCAAAAAAGGCGGAATCAAGCTTTACCGTAACATTATCACTCACTAATATTAGTTATGTTTGCTATTTTTAGCGTACAAATAAATTCAATTATGTGAATTAAATCACAAAATCAAATTAGGATTAATTTGCATTAATCGATCTTTAGATCGACAAAATGCTTAACAAAAAAATTTGCAGATTTAAAAATTCGCTAAATTATAATTTAATTGCTTAAGCCCAAACATATTCAAGTTGACTGGTTAAACCACAACTTATACAAGAACGGCACTGATTAGCTTGGCAAGGCAGTGGCTGATCTTGCGCTATCAATTTTATCACGCCTTTTTTGATCCAAAAACGTAACATCTGCTCAGTTGCGCTTTCGGGTAAGTGAAAGTGTCTGGCAATATCTTGCAATGGTGCACGACCTTTTAATTGTACATAATCACGAATTGATGTTATTAACATAGCCATAACCAAAGTTGCAGGGCGATTCCTGCATACTTTTCCTCTATTTATATTTTACAAATTAGCCAGCCATTTATTTACTGACAGCATGATGATTTGTTACAATGGGATATATTTGGCGCTGTTGGTTGATTAAAAGGCAAATATTGCCCCAAAATACGCATAAGCAGTACCACTACCACAATAAATGCACTGCACCCCATTAGCCACCAAACGGCGACAGGCGAATGCCCAAGTAACGTACATTGATAATAAATAGTTGCCGTAAGCCACGCAACGGTAAAAGTCCAAATTGCCACAAATACCATCCACTTAAAACCAGCTTCGCGATAAACTGCGCCCAACGCTGCAGCACAAGGAGTATAAAGTAAAATAAAAATTAAATAACTCATCGCAGCTGAAGGGGTACCAAACCCATTTTTAATTTGTGAAATTGTTGTCGAATCCACCGCTAAATCAACCTGTAGTGAATCCATATCTTGTGAAGCAGTGTTAAATCCTAACGGATCTAAAACTGCATTCGACAAACTCGCCAAATTTTTCGGAATGGTTGCTAGCGCCTCTAAAATTCCTTGCGACAAACTAAATGGCTCGGCTTGCTCGTTATCATCATCGATAGCATAAAGCGAATTGAGTGTTGCAATTACCGATTCTTTAGCAAAAATACCCGTAAAAATACCTACTGTTGCTGGCCAGTTATCATGGTTAATTCCCATCGGTGCAAATGCAGGCGTGATTTTTTGGCTAACAACAGAAAGCATAGAGTTTTGCGAACTTTCTTGCTTAAACGAACCATCGCTTCCCCATGAATTAAGCACACTTAACACTGTTACCATCAACACAATAGCTTTACCCGCTCTAAAAATAAACGACGTTAAGCGCTGCCAAGTCAAACTAATTAGACTACTTAAAGTCGGAATACGATACACAGGTATTTCCATAATAAATGGTGTGAGTGAACCTTTTAACAAAGTAAATTTGAGCACAAAGCCCGTCACCATTGCCACCGCTATGCCTAACAAATATAACGCAAACACCACTATAGAGGAATTTTTAGGGAAGAATATTACTGCAAATAATGCATAGACCGACAACCTTGCCCCACAGGACATAAAAGGAATCATACAAATCGACATAATGCGATCACGTGTGCTTTCTAGCGTTCGCGTGCCCATAATGGCTGGTACACCACAGCCAAACCCCACAAGCATTGGCACAAATGCTTTACCCGGCAAACCAATACTGCGCATTAGCCGATCAATAACCATTGCTGCACGCGCCAAATAGCCAGAATCTTCTAAAAACGACAAACAAAAAAACATCGCCCCAATAACAGGAATAAACGTTGAAACAGTTTGAATGCCGCGACCAATACCATTGGCTAAAATAGCTGTAATCCAATTTGGAGCATTGATAGTGTGAAGTAGCTCGGTTGTGCCATTAACAAAAATAGTACCAAAAAGCACATCAAAAAAATCAATAAACACCGCTCCAAAATTAATTGCCACCATAAACATGGCATACATAGCTAGCAAAAAGAATGGAATCCCAGTAATACGCCCTAACGTAATATTATCTAATCTATCAGAAAAATGACGGCTAAGCTCACGCGGTTTCTCAATGACTTTTTTACAAATTACATCAATCGTGTCATAACGAGCGCTAGCAAGTGCCACATCGATTTCATTATCACACCATTTTGCAAGCGACAATCGGCAGTCCGCTAACATTTTGGTTTCACATTGTGATAAGCGATAGCGCGAATCATCTAATAAGGCATCTATCAATTGCCAGCGATTAAATTGGCGCACAACGCTATCTTCAGGCAGATCACAAAGATAACGTTGAATCACCGCTTGCTGATCATCGCCAAGCAGATCAATCGATGGCTGTGCAGTATATGGACGTATTACCATGTTTTCGATTTGTTGATAAAAGCCCTGTAAACCCATTTTTTGACGAGATGATATTGCCACCACCGGACAACCGAGCAAAGTCGACAACAAATCAACATTAATCTGTTCGCCCATGGCTTTAACAGCATCGATCATATTTAACACAACAATCATTGGCACTTGCAAATCAATCAACTGGCAAGTTAAATACAAACTGCGTTGCAAATTAGTTGCATCAATAATATTAATAATCAGGCTGTCACTTTCGGACAGCACGAATTGGCGCGCAATAAGTTCATCTTGCGAAACACTAAGCGGATCTGGCTCAATCGAATACGTACCGGGCAAATCGATAACTTCATATTGCGTATGATGATAAGTGAATATACCAGTTTTACGCTCAACGGTTACACCCGGCCAATTCCCTACTCGCTGTTTTGAGCCCGTTAGTACATTAAATAACGTTGTCTTACCGCAATTAGGGTTACCAATTAATGCTAACTTCACGTACTTACCTCCATAACTTCAATGGCTTGCGCTTCTTTACGACGTAAACAAAGTGCAAATCCACGCATTTTAATTTCAATTGGATCACCAAGTGGCGCAACGCGCACAGCCAAAACCTTACAACCCGGCGTAATGCCCATTGCAAGCAACTTTCGACGAAAGGGTAACGATTCAGGTAATAATCGAGTAATTACCGCCTCGCGCCTTAAAGGTAACTGGTTAAGGGTAAAAGATGACATTATGCTTCCTAAAAATAACGATAGTATTAATAAAAGTAATCGTTTAAATTAAAGATGCATATTTTAAAAAAAATCAGAGTTATTTTTAGTGTAAAAATGCGAATTATTCTCAATAACAATAAATAACAAGTAAAAAAAACGAAAAAATAGCTAAACCATAGAAAACTCAAATTAAAACTCATTCGGTTTTGCCTTTTATACCTGTCAAATAAATCTTAACAATAGCTTTCAAATGTTCTAAAAGCGCTATTGTTTTTATAAAAGTTGCTCTGGTATCGTATTTATTTTTTAATAAAATTAAGTGGTTAACCGTGTTTTCTTGTGAAAAACGGCAAAAAAACTTTAATAAAATCAATACCTTTTCTGACCGATTTTTGGATAAAATAATAACTTTTTGGGTTGGTGAATAGAATAAATTGGGTACGGTGGTTTCGGACGTTTTGACCTTTGGTGAACAAAATAGTTATAGTGACCACGTTCGAGCTAAGGGAATTAAAGCGAATGCCCTTAGCAATCTCACGCTATCGCTGCAGAATGTGGCTTTCGGCTACACTCAGGTGTCAAATTTGTTCCAGACAAATTTATCGTTCCAGACGGAGAATAACCTCGCTCTGTTGTCGGCACATTCTGACGCAGTAGTAAGACAAACAACATAACCATCGTTTTTGGAAAGATTATTATACTTTTATAATTATCTATTTGATTTTATTTTAATTTAATTTGCCACCCACGCGGCGGTGAACTAGAAGCCAATATACTATAATCCGATTTTGCAAAAGGCAAATAGGATTTTTGTTTTATAAAACCCTTTTTTATAGGTTACTTTTAATTTGTTATTTTTATTAGTTTTTTTTAATAAAAAAAAGGTTAGCTGTATTTTAGATTTTTGGGTAGTGCGTAAATTTAACCGCTAATAGAATAGTTGAGTAGAATTTTGACCCCAGCAGGAATCGAACCTGCAACTAGCCCTTAGGAGGGGCTCGTTATATCCATTTAACTATGAGGTCATAGGGGGCTCATTTTAATAAATTTACAAAGATAATGCCATTTAAATAACGAAAAATTTTTTATTTTAGGTAATCATGATACAATTATCTCAAATTTAACCTCATTACTTTTAATTGAAGATACTATGAAAAAACGAATCGTTGGTATGATGTTTTCTGTAATGGCACTCACAGGTTGCGCTACTTATCAGGCCGAAAATAATTCCTATAGTGATCCGTTATCTGGCTTTAACAAAACCATGTTTGATGTTAACTACTATGCGCTTGATCCTTATATTTTGCGCCCTACGGCAGTCGCTTGGAAAGATTACGTCCCATCCCCTGTTCGTACAGGTGTGGTTAACTTTTCCTCTAACCTTTCTGAACCCGCTTCAATGGTGAACAATTTATTACAAGGTGATGTTCATAAAGCAGGCACGCATTTAGCTCGATTCTTTTTAAATACCGTTTTCGGTTTTGCGGGTTTAATGGATGTTGCTAGTATGTCAGATCCACAATTACAAAAAGGTGGCAAACGGAGTTTTGGTGATGTACTAGGCCATTACGATGTACCTTATGGCCCTTATGTTGTGTTACCGTTTTATGGATCAGCAACGTTAAGAAACGAAGGTGGTAGCGTAGTTGACTCTCTTTATCCACCACTTGTTTGGTTAGATTGGCAATGGGCGTTAGTGCGTGGTGCGTTTGACGGTATTGAAGCACGTGCGGTCGCGATCGAGTATGAAGATTTAATTAAAAATAGCGATGATCCTTATAACTTTATGCGTAATGCTTACTTCCAACGTAATGACTTTGTGGCATCGGGTGGTAAAGTGGACGAAAGCAAGCAAAAACAACGGGAAGAATCGATTAATGATGTTATTAATGATATCGATTCACAATAGCTTTAATTAAATTATGCCGTTGTATTAAATAAACCGTCATTAATTGGCGGTTTTTTATGGTCTTTTACTTATGATGACGCTAATTTAGTCACTTTTATTTACCTATTTATTTCGATATTGGTTTCATTTCTGGCAGATAATGCCAAAATCGGCTTGGCATTTGCTGGCGCTGTAATTTAGGATTGATGCGTTCTTTGATGGTTAACGCATTGCAATAGCGTAACCACATGGTTTGAAATAGCGCTTCGTCTTTGGTTAGATACTGCTGATTAACTTGGCTATTGATTATCAGATCATCTTTATCAATAAGCGAAACCGGTTCAATCCCGTGTAAATTATAGATATAACCATATTCACGCTTTTCATCATATATTGCCCATTTTTGATCAGCAAAGCGCTCTTTAAAAAATTTAAGCACCAACGGCAAAACATTATAAATAGGTGCAATGATCGAAAAATAGATCTTATCTTCCCTATCGTTAGACTCAACAACATCTTTAAGTGGATTATTGATGGCATTAAAGCGTACAAATTGCATCACTCGATGCCGTTCTCGGCTCACTTTTTTAGCAATATCATGCACAGTTAGCACATCTTGATCGGCAAAATCAGTTTCGATTGATTTAGAGGATTTAAATACCTTACAAATGTAACGAAAAACAATTAAATCACTTTCAGGCAATTCCGATAGCCAAACATACATCAACTGACTAAGCGCAACTTTGCTAATCTTGTTAATTAATGCTACCCGTACTCGTTCATATTTAGCATTGCAAAATTCAACATGATGCCTATCAGACACTAACAACGGCTCAACCTCCCCTGTGGTTAATAAGCATTCAGGCATTTTTTTGAGTTTAAAAGCATCAAACACAGCACAAAGCAAGCTCTCAAAGCTCTTATCATAATAAAACGCCAGCATAATTTACCAGCCCATCACTAGTTGCTGTGGAGTATTTGTCTGTTTATCTTCTAGCAAAGGCGGATCTTGCAACGTAAGTCGGATATATTCGGCCGATGAATTGAGTAATTTAAATTTTCTCATTTCGTGACAAACAACAAAAAATTGTGCACGTTTTAAAACAACGCCAATGCGTTTAAGCGCGTCAAGAGTAAGCTTTCGATGACGCCTTGCCATCACAATTAACTTGGCAGACTTAACTCCAATGCCTGGCACTCGTAATATTTTTTGATAACTATCACGATTAACATCAACTGGAAAGTACTGCGGATTACGGATTGCCCAAGCCAATTTAGGATCGACCGTTAAATCCAGATCGGGATATTGATCATTAACAATTTCATCGACATTAAAATCATAAAAACGCAATAACCAATCGGCTTGATATAAACGGTTTTCGCGCACTCTTGGTACTTCTTGCACAACAGGCAGCCGTTTGTCGTAACCATTTACCGGAATAAATCCCGAATAATAAACTCGCTTCATACTTGGTCGTTTATACAGTTTAGCGGTTAATTGCAAAATTTGCTTATCCGACTCATCTGTCGCACCAATAATAACTTGAGTACTTTGCCCTGCAGGTACAAATTTGGGTGTGGATCGAAATTTTTTGCGATCTTCAATATTTTCTATCACATTTTGATGAATTTGGCGCATAGGTTGATAGATGCTTTGATGATCTTTATCGGGCGCGAGTAATTTAAGGTTTTCTTCGGTTGGAATTTCTAAATTAACACTCATCCTATCAACTAATAAGCCAGCTTGATTAATTAGATCATTACTCGCACCGGGGATCGCTTTCATATGTATATAGCCATTAAAGCCATGCTCATCACGTAAAATCTTTACCACTCTAATCATTCTTTCCATGGTGTGATCTGGGCTTCGAACAATCCCCGAACTGATAAATAAACCTTCAATATAATTACGGCGATAAAATTCAATGGTCAAATTGGCCAGCTCGCGCGGAGTAAAGCCTGCTCTTGGAATATCATTACTTTGCCGGTTAATACAATAAGCACAATCAAACATGCAATAATTTGTCAGCATAATTTTAAGTAACGAAACACATCTTCCATCGGCAGTAAAGGTATGGCAAATACCAGATTTATGTGCATTACCGATACCTTTAGCTTTATTACTTCTTGATGCGCCACTTGACGAGCAAGAAATATCATATTTTGCTGATTCGGCTAATATTTCAAGTTTAGTTATTATTTTTTCGGACATATTCAACTCATTAAAACACTGTTTATTTATACAGTGTACAGCAATCATATAAAGCTTGGCAAGCAAATATTGCTAGTTAAAATAGTGATCATTCGAACTCTTTACAGTCGCTTTATTAAGCTGTTCTATTTAGCTTAATTGCTTTATTTATTTAAATATCAAGGTGATATTTACAGATACAAATAAAAAACACGCCAAGGTATTGTTCAGCTTACAAGTGTACGCTATAATCAACGCACTTTTTTGTATGAAGCCAGATAACTTAGGAGCTAAATAGTAAATGAAACGTGTTGTAATTACAGGGTTAGGAATTCTTTCAAGTATTGGGAATAATACTAAAGAAGTTTTAGAATCACTAAAAATCGGTCGTAGCGGTATTACCTTTTCCCAAGAAATGAAAGATAGCGGAATGCGTAGCCATGTATGCGGGAATGTCAAGCTCGACACAACAGGACTGATTGATCGCAAAGTTGTTCGCTTCATGAATGATGCTTCTATTTATGGTTATCTCGCTTTACAACAGGCTATCGAAGATGCAAAATTAACCCCAGAACAAGTCTCTAACCCTCGCACTGGTTTAATTGCTGGTTATGGTGGCTCAACCAAAACACAATACAATGTCGTTGCTGGCATGAAAGAAAAAGGCCTACGTGGTGTTGGTCCTTATGCTGTAACCAAATCAATGTCATCGGCGATTTCGGCTTGTTTAGCAACCCCATTTAAAATCAAAGGGATTAGCTACTCAATGACATCTGCTTGTGCAACATCGGTTCACTGTATTGGTCACGCTGCCGAACTGATTCAACTTGGTAAACAAGATATCGTTTTTGCTGGTGGTGGCGAAGAACTGTGCTGGGAAATGTCATGTGAATTCGACGCTATGGGTGCTTTATCAACCAAATATAACGACAATCCAGAAAAAGCATCACGCGCTTATGATAAAAACCGTGATGGTTTTGTTATTGCAGGTGGTGCCGGCATGGTTGTTGTTGAAGAATTAGAACATGCCCTTGCGCGTGGTGCTCATATTTATGGCGAACTTGTTGGCTATGGTGCAACATCAGATGGGCATGATATGGTTGCCCCATCAGGCGAAGGCGCAATGCGTTGTATGCAACTTGCTATTCAAGATTTAGATGTTCCGGTTGATTACATCAACACCCACGGCACATCAACCCCAGTGGGTGATGTCAAAGAGTTATGGGCAATCAAACAAGTATTTGGTGATAACATTCCAGCGATTTCATCAACTAAATCAATGACAGGTCACTCATTAAGTGCAACTGGTGCACAAGAGCTTATCTATTCATTATTAATGTTAGAACATGGCTTTATTACGCCAAGCATAAATATTGATGAACTTGATGACGCAGCAATTGGTATGAACATTATTACTGAACCAACCGAACGTGAACTTACCACTGTCATGTCAAATAGCTTTGGTTTTGGTGGTACAAATGCCTCAATTGTCATGAAAAAATACAAGGGTTAATAAGTAAATTTAACGATATTCATAAAAAAAACCGTTCTGTAATGAACGGTTTTTTTTATTGCTAAATAATGCCACTGACTAACCAACTTACTGCTGACAAAAGGAACACCTAAAAACAGCAATAACTATATTAACAGTTATAGCACCTTACTCAAAAATAGCTTAGTACGTTCATTTTGCGGATATTTAAAAATCTGCTCGGGCGAGCCCTGCTCTTGAATAATTCCCTGATCGATAAAAATCACACGGCTGGACATTTCCCGTGCAAAACCCATCTCATGGGTAACAACAATCATAGTCATGCCTTCTTGCGCTAACGACTTCATGACAGCAAGCACCTCACCAACGAGTTCAGGATCAAGCGCCGATGTAGGTTCATCAAATAACATCACTGTTGGTTCCATCATCAAAGCCCTAGCTATTGCCACGCGTTGCTGTTGACCTCCAGATAATTGACTTGGGTAAGCGTCGATCTTATCAATCAAACCGACTTTAACAAGCAAACTTTCAGCTTTAGCAATAGCATCAGTTTTCGCCATCTTTTTGACATCCATTGGTGCTAAAATCAAATTTTGCAATACCGTCATATGGGGGAACAGATTAAAACGCTGAAACACCATACCTACCGATTCACGTAACTGGTTAATATTGGTTTTAGGGTCATGTACTTTAAAACCATTAACGACAATTTCGCCCGATGTGATATCTTCTAACGCATTAATACAACGCAAAAAAGTACTCTTACCCGAACCCGATGGCCCAATGATCGAAATGACCTCTTTTTCTTGAATATCACACGTAATACCACGCAATACATGGATATCACCAAACTGTTTTTGTAGATTTTTAATGTGAATCACTTTTGCCTAACCTTTTTTCCATATATTTCACAAGGAGTGATAATAAAAACGTCATAGACCAATAAACAATCGAAATAATAAAATAAGGTTCAGCATAAACCGCATTGGCGGCACCCGCAGTTCTAGCCGCATAAGCCAAATCAATAAGCCCAATAGCTGAACCTAATGATGAATCCTTTAAAATAGCAATCGCATTATTGCCCAAAGGCGGTAACATTCGGCGAAAGGCTTGTGGCAAAATAACTTTGCGCATTGTACTGCCATACCCCATACCCAGCGATCGGGCAGCTTCCATTTGCCCTTTATCGATGGATTGAATGCCGGCACGGAATATTTCAGAAATATAAGCACCAGCATTCAACGTAATTGCTAATATACACGAAATAAACGCGCCATATTGAACACGTAAATATCGGGCAACTTCTGGCGAAATCAAATAATCGGACACCAAAATACCGTTATTAGGATGTAACAAAAATGGCATAACAACAAAATAAGTCACCATAATTTGCACAAATAATGGCGTACCACGAAAGGCACTAACATAAATTTTCACCGGCCACTTAACCAACACACACAGCACATATTTATAAATACCATGCCGACATTGAGCAACCCGACCAATTCCTAATATTAAGCCCCAAAAAGTACCAAGCACTACACAAACAACAGTGCAAGTCACTGTCATTATTGCACCATCAATAAACAGCGGTAGATAATCTTGTATAATATCCCAGTTAAATCCCATCACTAAAACCTATTGCCCAAATTAATTAATTGGTAAAGTTGGTACGTTGTCATCAAACCATTTGCGATAAATTTTGTTATAAGTTCCATCAGCAACAATTTTTTTAAGCCCTGCATTGATTTTATCATTTAACTTTTGGTTACCTTTAGCAACAGCGATACCAAAATACTGAGATTCAAAATTTGAATCAGAAATCAAATTAAAATCCTTACCGGGATGCATTTTGATATAAAACTTAACTACCCCAACATCACTAACAGCGGCATCAATACCTTGCTCATACAAATCTTGTAAAAGAAGCGGTGTATTATCAAAACGCTTAATAGCGCGGCTATTACGACCTAAAACTTTCGAGACAACAACATCAGCCGTACTACCATTAACAACCCCTACTGTTTTGGTATTCAAATCAGTAAGCGCGGTAATATTTGACCCTTGTTGAGTCACAATAACTTGTTCTGCTGGAAAATAAGGTAACGAAAAATCAACTGAATTTTTACGTTTATCGGTAATTGTAATTCCAGAAATAATAATATCGCGCTCACCATTATTTAGACTTGCAAAAATACTGTCCCAAGGGGTATTAATCAGCTTAATATTAAAATGCTCAGCATCTGCAATTGCTTTAATCAGATCGATATCAAAGCCTTCTAACTCACGTTGGCTATTTTCGAACTCAAATGGACGATAAGTCCCACCTGCACCAACCACATAAGTTGGCTCATCAGCATAAGAAAAAGCACTAAAAACAAGCATACTACTAGCAAAGATTAACGAAAAAAAAGACTTCATCATGGCTTCCTAATTGTAAATAAATGGAAAAATATGATAACTTTTGAACAAAATATTGCAACTTAATATTTAAATAAGATGCATTGATGATAGTGTTTTTGGTTGTAGGGGGAAGTAAAGATGGTTTCGGATGAGTTTTTTGAACAAAAACACCAGCCAAAAAACTTAAATAAAATCAATTACTTTTCCGACCAATTTTTGCACAAAAATAGGGTGATTGTTTGGCGAAATAACGCTGTTGTGGAGGTTAACTGCAACAGCACAGTAAACAGCCCCTGCCTGACTGGCTGGGGCTTAACTGCGTAGGGGCTTGTTTCTTTGTCAAAGTGTCCTTTATTTGCTCCCCACGGCCTAAGGCCTAAAGATTAAGGACTAACGTATGATGCAAAAAGCTCGGCCATAAAGACGACCATTTAAATCAGGGCCGCTGCCGTCGGACAGAATACGATCAACGCCGCCGCCGTCCGATGCTAGGGCGGCCGCATAGAAGATCTCGTCTCTACCGAAGCCTGCACCGGCGTAATCTTTCAGGATGCCCCACTCCCTCAACAATTGAGTTCCTCGCACTCGAGAATTAATCAAAAAAACATTAGGAAGTCGGTATCTTACGTCAAGCAGATCGCGAACATATGCAAAATACGCAGTGTTGTGACAACCAACTATATAGTCATAATCGCTATTAATATAGAACCACCTACTCAACTTAAATCTATACTCGACCACCACATTACCACTTCTATCCCTCCCCTTTAACTCAAAGATCTGCGGCAAAGATGGCAACGGAGTAAGCGGACTAGGATTTCTTAGCCTTCTTTCAGCATCACTTAACTTAGGACCATTTAACGTTACCCGCGTTACATGCTGAGATTTATCAGAAATCCATCTATCGGCTTGTATAGTCTTTCCTGAATCGGTGAATGTCCCCGAAAGAGGCCTTGTCCAACTCACTGTAGCCGTTATTCCACCCTGGGTAACAGGCGACCACGTCAACTGACTTGCATCGACTCCACCTATGTCCAAATCAAAATACAACCCATCAGCACCTGTAGAAGGAAAATTATATCCATTTGGATCAACTAAAAAACCCTTTGTACGACTCCACCCGCTATTCAAGCCTTGGTTGGGGTTAAGATTCGGCCTTGCGTAACAAACACGAGCAGCACTGTTATACGGATTAATATAATAATCCACCGTAGCTCCACTAAAACTAGTCCTATTAGGAACTCCGTACTGTGTCTGTAAATATCCCCTTGTACTACTTAAAGTTACCCTATAAGGAGCATTACATATATCCAATGCACCGTTACGATTAACAGTATTGCCATCCTTATCCCTAAACGATACCGATATACTCCCCGATGCGGTAACACCATTAGCACCCTGTCCATCCCCATCATCATCACGCCAATAATTATACCTAGTGATTAAATCACTTATACTCACTGAACTAACCGATGACGGGACTATCATATCTATATCATCCAAAGTATTCCCTGAATAAGGCAATTCTATTGGATTTGATACACTTGATGTATTAGTAGACGGCGTGATTACCCGACCATTGTGAAACTCAATAGACAATAAACTATCTGTTGATATTGCCTTTGTCCGACCACCGTCGAACGTTAAATATGGCGCACTACCCTCTATGACCCTTGATGTATGTGCCGTCAACGCCTGTATACCCTGCGAATACAACAATAGCAGCAAAGCAAAGAACAACGCAGATTTTGATAATAACGAGAATTTAGATAACAATTTGGGAATCGGTGATAACCCTGCCGATAAAGCTGCCGATTTCGCTACGCGAAATGACTTCGGTGATAAAAATAAGAACTGTGTCTGATTTTGACTACGATGATATTGAAAAAGATTTAGGGCGTAGGTTTGGCAGGCCAGATGCCAGATGCCAGATGCCGATTATGATAGCGCATTTCGATTATCCTGTCAAGTAAATTTTTGTTTTATTTGAATTTTTTATAATTGACCGCTCAACTAATGAGCACTCCCTTGCTTTAAAAGCGCTTAAATTATAGTCGATTGATTAATAACGCGCTAGGTTTTTTGTTAAATATTTGTAAAGTTTTGTTAATAGCAGTTTTTTTATTTGGATTTGGTGGATAGCTTTTGAGCGGCGGTTTAAAATAAAAAACCAAATAAAACCAATATGTTTTCTGACTGATTTTTGAGTGATGATTTGTTTTTTGTAAAAATAATTCCATAAGATACGTCATATCCATAATATACAGTGACAAAATCACAACAACAATGGGTACTTTCTTTACTCTGTATTGCTTTTTTATCTTCATCTTGCAAAATTCACTCATCTAGTTTACTTTACTTATACACGGAAAATTAAATAAATAACTAGAGCGTAAACATGACGATATCATTTAAAGAGCAGCAGCAACGAATCAGCTTTGTTAAGCAGTTTTTTGCCAGCCAACTTACCGAACGTTTGTCACTAATCGAAGTGCAAGCTCCGTTACTAAGTAAAGTTGGCGATGGTATTCAAGATAATTTATCTGGTACAGAACATGCCGTGCAAGTTAAAGTGAAGGCAATCCCTAATACGCAATATGAAGTGGTGCATTCACTGGCTAAATGGAAGCGTAAAATTTTAAGCGATCACCATTTTGAAGCTGGCGAAGGAATTTATGCCAATATGAAGGCATTACGCCCAGATGAAGATAAGCTTTCACCAATTCATTCGGTTTATGTTGATCAATGGGATTGGGAAAAGGTAATTCGCCCTGAAGATCGCAATTTAACTTATCTAAAACAGACTGTTGACAATATTTATGCCGCCATTAAGGCAACTGAAAAGGCAGTATCACAACAATATCATATTTCGCGATTTTTACCTGAATCTATCACTTTTATCGATAGTGAACAATTATTAAAACGTTACCCAAGTTTATCCCCTAAAGAGCGCGAAAATGCAATAACCAAAGAACTTGGTGCCGTGTTTTTAATTGGTATTGGCGGTAAATTATCGAATAATGAAAAACATGACGTCCGTGCCCCCGACTATGATGACTGGAGTAGCGTAAATGATTTAGGATCTAAAGGCTTAAATGGTGATATTTTAGTCTGGAATCCGATTTTAAATAGTGCATTTGAAATTTCATCAATGGGAATTCGTGTCGATGCTGAAACGCTAAAACATCAATTAAAACTGACTAATGATGAAGATCGCTTACAACTTGATTGGCATAAAGCGTTAATCAATGGCGATTTGTTGCAAACAATTGGTGGTGGCATTGGCCAATCGCGTTTAACAATGTTACTTCTGCAACAAAAGCACATAGGCCAAGTACAAGCAAGTGTATGGGACGATGACGTCAAAGCAAATTACAGTAATTTATTATAACCAATCACCAACAAAAAATAGGGCCTAGCGCCCTATTTTTTTGCTTAAAAAATTTAAATTAATTTGTCACTGGCTCATCACTTTGTACTGGCGCTGATTCTGTATTTTGTGGAGTAGATTTTGATGACTGCTTTTCAGTGGCAACACCATCTAAACGAACATAAACAATATGTTGTTGACCACGATCACACGATCCTACAATTTTACCTTCAATTTGTTCCTCTGATTTGTCAGCAGGTTCAAGTTTAAGCTGAAAATGCGATGGATCAACACCGTTATTTTTAATTTTTTCGGCAATATTGGCGCTAATTTCATCACAATTGGATGCCGCAGCTAACATAGGTAAACTAAGTAAAAACACACCGATTAATTTTTTCATTTTTTTCCCCTTTTATATATGATTTGATTATTGAATGCATTATAAAACTATTGATTACACTGTCTATCAACTTTTAATGGGCGATTAAAAACAGCCTGCAAGTATATTACACATCCAACAAGATTATTATTTTGTTGGGTAATATTAAAACAAACCGATGGCTTCAATTTATTCACTGTACAATTTGATAAGTGCTTAATAAACCTGTTAATAACTCAGTAACGCATTGATTAATAATTTATTTTTTAAAAGGTTAAATATTAAACGACTTTATTTTCGATCTTATTTTAATAAAAATAGCCACTCTTTTTTTTAGTTTTACAAAAATTATCTTATGATTATTGGTAAGCAAAAAACCAATCACCAAACAAATTTGATTGGCACCCAATCAATCACTTTGCACAAATTATAAGGCAGTAAAAAAGGCGATTAACCCAAAAAAGACACCTGGGCAATTGGCAATAGCAAGTGGCCAGTCTTTCTTTTCTCTCAATAACCCATAACTAACCCAAAGCGCACAGTTAACGGCTGCGGCTAGTGGTTGAGTTGGATTGGATTTTAATCCATGCAAATTATCGATGATTTGCGGAATATAAGAAACATACATTCCTAATGATGCTATCGTGGCGATAATACCCAAAATACGAAAAGCCTTCGGTGAAAGATGCAAAATAGCCTCCTAATAGCATTTATGATTTATCATCTTATGTGCTCAATTATAGCTAGTTAGAATACTATCAGCAATCCACCCTCTAAAGCTTAATCCTGTAAATTGTATTAAAATAAGACAAGCAATTCACTCACCTTGCATTACGGGCTAAGATTTATAAAAAAATCCACTATTAATCAATAAAATAAAAAAACAATCAATAATTAATTTCGGCACGTGGTAACAAATAACAAGGCATAACTAATTTCAATAATTGGTTAAACGATTTAATATTTTTTAACATTTTTTTGATTATTTTAGTACAGTTTGCTTTGTACAATAATAGTCAATTGATAATTTTAGCTACAGAGCCAATATACTAAAAGAACCAAAAATATTTATTCACTGTATGACTTAATAACTGTTGAATAATCCTGTTGATAACTTTTTAATATTATGATTAATTTATAATTTTATTTAAGATCAAATATTAAACAATCATAACAATAATTTTATTTTAGTTATAATTCAAAATGTCCATAACTTAACCTAATTGCACCAAGACCATCGCCAAAACTGGCACCTTGCGACACAATCACACCATCTAATAACAGCTTATTAAGCAAAGCAGATTCTTGCGCAACCGTGTTCACTGGTAAATAAGCATACAAGTGAAAGCCACCCAGTGGAGCTTGATAAGTAATATCACTGCCAAAATAACTATCTAACCACTGCATTAACTGTTCAGCTTTGACTTGCAACGCTTGGCATAGATGCTGTTGATGGCTTACGCAGTGATGTTGCAAATACTCTTGCGCCAATAATTGTGGCAAAATGCTTAACCCTGAGTCGATATGTTGTCGAATTTTTGCTAGATTTTCGATAATATCACGTGGGGCAACCATCCACCCGACGCGAATATTTCTCCCTATATATTTTGATAGCGAACCCAGATAAATCACTTGGTTATGCTGCTCAAATTTTTTAATTGGTGATACGGCCAAATCACGTTTAAACGCTAAACGACTATAAGCATCATCTTCAACAATCCCAATACATTGAGATCGACAAAATGCCAATATTTCTTTCTTGCGTTCATTACTCATAACAAACCCCATCGGATTTTGGAAGACAGGATTTAAAAACAACCATTTTATGTGATGTTGTTGTACACAGCTAGCAAGACTTTCAAGCGTGATACCATCATTATCACACTCAATACCATACAAACGTAATCCTGCTGCTTGAAACAGTGGCAAAGAATAAAAATAAGATGGCGACTCAATACCCACCGAATCCCCGGGTTTAAGCAACCCCTGTGTAATTAAAAACAACGATTGCTGTGTGCCCGATGTAATTAAAATCTCTTCAGGATCAACTTGCATCGCAAACTGCTTTTGCATATAAATAGCAATTTGCATCTTTAGTGATGGCAACCCCAATTGTAATGTATCGCTATTTTTTTCGTGCATAATCAATTCATCTAATGAGACATTGGGTAACTGAAGTTTGGGGATCAAATGCGTTGGTAAATCACCATTAGCCAGATCACAAATGGATAATTGCGTACGCATTTGTGCCGATTTTTGTTGATAAAACGATTGCTTGTTTTGATAAAAATGCGCAGGTAAACGCCAATGAATAGATGAATAGGTTTGCATTCCCCATTTTTGATTATTGACATAAGTACCGCTTCCTTGCCGACGGATCAACACACCACGTTCCGTTAACAAATCTAAGGCATGAACAACCGTTGAACGATTAACAGACAATTTTTTTGCCAATTCGCGTTCTGAAGGCAACCTTTCGCCGGCTACCAACATACCTTGCTCAATATAATCTTCAATAAGTTGTGTCACTTTCTTAAAAAGTGCACCTGACAAGGGTGCTAGTTTTTGCTGATCCCACATGATTATTTCGCTTTAACAGGTTTCATGGCTTGCTTGGGCTGGTTTATTACCGCAAACACTGCAAAATTGGATGGTACTATTATAGTCCAATTGGCTGTTTTTTGTGGTGTTTTATTTTTGAATAATACAAAGCATTAAATACAGTTAGACAATATCGTCATTATTGATTGAATCAGGAGCAAAAAAATGAACCCAATTACAGGCACACAAACCGTTAAACGTGGCATGGCACAAATGCAAAAAGGTGGCGTTATTATGGACGTGGTTAACGCAGAACAAGCCCAAATAGCGGAACAAGCTGGCGCAGTTGCCGTAATGGCTTTAGAGCGAGTGCCCTCAGATATCCGCGCCGCGGGTGGAGTTGCTCGAATGGCTGATCCAACTATTATTGAACAAGTCATGAAAGCGGTCACTATACCTGTGATGGCTAAAGCACGCATTGGTCACATTGTTGAAGCTCGTATTTTAGAATCAATGGGCGTTGACTATATTGACGAAAGCGAAGTGCTCACCCCTGCCGATGAACAGTATCACTTACTCAAAGAAGAATTCACCGTACCATTTGTTTGTGGTTGTCGTGATCTGGGCGAAGCGCTACGCCGAATTGGCGAAGGTGCATCTATGCTACGCACCAAAGGTGAACCCGGCACCGGCAACATTGTTGAAGCTGTGCGCCATATGCGTAAAGTCAACGAACAAATTCGCCAAGTTGCTAACAAATCGAAAGATGAATTAATGACTTTTGCCAAAGAGATAGGTGCACCTTATGAGCTAGTATTGCAAATCAAACAGTTAAAAAAACTACCTGTTGTTAACTTTGCCGCTGGCGGCATAGCAACCCCTGCCGATGCGGCACTTATGATGCAATTGGGTGCTGACGGTGTTTTTGTTGGATCTGGCATATTCAAATCCCAAAATCCTGAAAAGTTTGCTAAAGCCATTGTCCAAGCAACCACTTATTTTGACGACTATCCACGTTTAGCCGAGCTTTCAAAAGGCTTGGGTAACGCAATGAAAGGAATTGAAATCAGTACACTTGCTCAATCAGAAAGAATGCAAGATCGAGGTTGGTAATGACAACTTTAGCTCATAACGACATTAAACACATTGGAGTGCTCAATTTGCAAGGTGCAGTCAGTGAGCATATAACAATGCTTAATAGCATCAACAATGTACAAACAACTTTAGTTAAACATCCAGAACAATTAACCAAGCTAGACGGATTAATCATTCCTGGTGGCGAATCGACTACCATTAGCCGTTTAATTAAACAAAATGGACTTGTCGAACCGATAAAACAATTTGCCAAACAAGGCAAAGGCATATTAGGCACCTGCGCGGGACTGGTGCTTTGCGGTCATAGCACAACTCATAACGAGGTCGAATTGTTGGGCTTAATGGATATTTGTGTTGAACGCAACGGCTTTGGACGGCAAATTAACAGTTTTGAAACAACCTTAGAGGTACCAACGATTGGCAGGCAAATACCAGCAATATTTATTCGCGCACCTTATATTGCCAAAGCAGGACAAACTGTTGAACAACTCGCATTCGTTGGAAAGCGTTGCATTATGGCACAACAAGGTAATATTTTGGTATGTGCTTTTCATCCTGAATTAAGCAAGGATAATCGAATTATGCGTTATTTAGTTGATAGGTGTTAAAGGGGTGATACTGTAAAAACAGCAAAATAAAAACTTTAATAAAATCAATACCTTTACTGACAGATTTTTGAGCGGAAAATCAAGCCTTTTTGTTTTGGTGAATAGAATGGATTAGGTGCAGAGGTTTCGGACGTTTTGACCTATAGTGAACAAAATAGCTATTGTGACCACGTCCGAGCTAAGGGAATTAAAGCGAATTCCCTTAGCAATCCCGCGCTTGGCTGCAGAATGTGGCCTGCGGCTGCCCGACGCCGTCGCTCGGTCTTAACGCACCGGCTATGATTCGCTCCCGGCGAAGCATAGCCTCGCCAAACATCCCTGTTTGGCGTGCTAACCTCGCTCTGTTGTCGGCACATTCTGACGCCGGAATAGGACAAACAACATAACCATCTTTTTTTTGGGATGGGTTGTTGTGTTTTTATTAGGCGGTTTTTGTTAAAAAACAGCCAGAAAAACATCAATAAAATCAATACCTTTCCTAACCAACTTTTGAGCGAAAAATCAGGACTTTTTTGTTTTGGTGAATAGGATGGATTGGGTGCGGTGGTTTCGGACGTTTTGACCTTTGATGTACAAAATAGCTACAGTGACCACGTCCGAGTCAGGGAATTAAAGCGAATTCCCTAACAACCCACGCTTTGGCTGCAGAATGTGGCCTGCGGCCGCTCGGTCTTAACGCACCGTTTGTGGACGCGTTCCAGACGCACCACAAACTCGCCAAACATCCCTGTTTGGCGTGCTAACCTCGCTCTGTTGTCGGCACATTCTGTGCGCCGGAATAGGACAAACAACATAACCATCTTTTTTGGAAGATATTATGTTTTTATAATTATATAATTGATTTTATTTGAATTAACCGCCTACACGGCGTTAAAGACAGTTACGCTAGGCTCGATCAATATGAGCATTTTCTAAACCACCTATACGGCGTTAAAGTGTCACTTACCAACATTCGAGCAAACACCTCATTTCTAAACCACCTATACGGCGTTAAAGTAGAACTTAAGATTTGATAAATCTTGCTATATAAAGATAAACAACAATTTCATTTTTGAAAACCCTTTTTTTGAGGTGTTTTATAATTTATTGATTTTATTTAATTTTAAATTATCATTAAAAAAGGGTTTGGAGTGGTTAAATTGCTGTTATTAGAGCGCTATTTGTGGTTTTGTTGATTTGTTGCATGTCGGCGCTTTGCTTAGGTTGTGTAAGCGGTTGATTTTCCTTGAAAATACAAAAATAAAAACTTCAATAAAATCAATACCTTTCCTGACCACTTTTTGGATGTAATTGCATTGCTTTTTTACACAAAAACAACTCACAAAAAACACCTAAGATTATGTTATTTGTCTTGTTCCGGCGTCAGAATGTGCCAACAACAGAGCGAGGTTAGCACGCCAAACAGGGATTTTTGGCGAGGCTATTCTCCGTCTGAAACGACAAATTTGTCTGGAACAAATTTGAACATCTGAGCATAGCGAAGATGGCCTCGTAGAGGCGAGTATCAGGATGATACGAGTAGTGCCGCAAGCCACATTCTGTAGCCAAAGCGTGGGATTGCAAAGGGAATTCGCTTTAATTCCCTTTGCTCGGACGTGGTCACTGTAGCTATTTTGTTCACCCAAGGTCAAAACGTCCGAAACCTTGCCGTACTATAAATAGACCACAAACTTAAACCGCCACAGCGTAATCACTAGAATTGCCATCGACGCTTTCAGCATTGGCGGGGGGGGCGGCGAGATTGTGGCTTCGCCGCAATCGCGCAACCCTAAGAGAATGCCCCACTTACGCGGGGCTTTATTCTTTGATAAATTATCCTCTATCTGCACCATAACCACCCCCGCGACCCAAGGATTAAGAACTAAGAAATAAAAGCTAAGGTGCGAGGCAAAGACCATTACGGGCAAGGGTGTTTCTGTAGTTGAAGACTGCTCCGTCTCCCGAGCGAACATCAAAGCCATTGCTACCTGTAGAGTCGCTTGTCCAATAGACCGAGACAAAGTCCGCACCAGCGTAACCTTGCATGTAGCCCCATTCAGCGAAAAATCCTGCACCTATGTGACGCATGTAATCATTAACAGATGATTTAGGTGAGGCACTGCTTATGCCAACACATGGGAAATCAGTATTATCAACACCACATTTCGCGTTAGTTAAATCCCTAACTCTAGCAGTATGATAACCTAAAACACTACACCAAGATTGCTGGTTATTCCAAGTATCCCGCTTATTACCCCGATGGACGAACCACTGCTTTAACACAAATCCATACCTTACCTCATTACCTCGACTATCCCTACCGACCAATTCAAATGTCTGCGGCAAAGATGGCTTTGTAATTCGACCAGGATAACCTGCCTGTATTTGAGTGCTACTAGCCCTAGGACCACTTAACTTAACACGTGCGACAACTTTTCCCCTATCAGCACTAGGAATCCATGATTCATTAGCTGTTACACTTGTCACTGTAGCCGTTATTGCACCACGCGTAACCGGAGACCACGTCAACTGACTTGCATCGAGTCCACCAATGTCCAAATCAAAATACAACCCATCAGCACCCGTTGTAGGAAAATTTCGGCTGTAATTGTATGGATATGTAGACTGAGTTAAAAAACCCTTATCAGGATTCCATATGTTAGATGGACCAGCGTAATTGCCTGTGCCACGTTCAAGATTCGGCCTTGCGTACTGCACAAAGTAAGGAACGCAAGTACCACTGCCATACGGATTGATATAATACGTCACCGTACTACTACTAAAATTGGTTATATTAGGAACTCCGTACTGTGTTTGTAAATATCCCCCTACACTATCTAAAATTACCCTATAAGGAGCACTACATATACTTAATGTATCACTACGACTTACTGTATTACCATTCTTATCAGTAAATCTCACCGATACACTCCCGGTAGCCGTTACACTACCATCCCCATCATCATCCCTCCAATAATTATATCTAGTGACCAAATCACTTAAACTCACTGAACTAGCTGATGATGGAATTATCATATCTATATCACCCAAAGTACTCCCTGCATAAGGTAATCTTATTGGATTTGTAGCACTTGATGGATTAGTTGACGGTGTGAACCTTGTACCATCCTGCAACTTAATAGACAATAAACTATCTGTTGATATTGCCTTTGTCCGACCACCGTCGAACGTTAAATACGGAAGAGTACCTTCAATTATTCTTGATGTATACGCCGTTAATGCCACAGAACTCTGTGTATATAACAACAGCACGAAGAACAACGACAATCTCGGTAATCTAAATAATCTAAGTAAGTTTGGTAATTTAGATAACCTAAATAAACTAGATAACTTAAGTAAGATAGAAAAATTAAGTAAGCTAAGTAAAAAACTTAACCCCGACGAACACCACAACGATAACCTTGGCAATAATGCCAAGCCCGAAGACCGCGATAAATTCGGCGACCTCGTCAAACGCGATGAGTTCAATAACCTCGGTGATGAAAATAAGAACTGTGTCTGGTTTAGACTACGGTGAAATTGAAAAAGATTTAAGGCATAGGTTTGGCAGGCCATGTGCCATGTGCCATGTGCCATACATGGTAATGCATTTCGATTATCCTGTCAAGTAATTTTTTGTTTTATTTACATTTTTTATGATTAATCGCTCGACTAACGAGCTTTCCCTTGCTTTTAAAGCGCTTAAATTATAACCGCTTGATTAATAATGCGCTAGTTTTTTTGTTAAAAATTTTAAAGTTTTGTTAATGATGGACGGTTGAGATTTTGTTGGTGTGTTTTTGGAGGGGAATGTTTTTAGTTAAAAACGCCTTCACCTTAGTCACATGTAACCGATATAGTTTTCAGATTAAATCCTGCCTCTTTATAACATTTATACCTTACCCGTGCTAGAGACTTTAAGTCTTCTCCAACTGGAACAAAGTCAATAATATCATGGTAAACATTGGCAAATTCAGGAAACTGCTCTTGTAAATTAATAAGCAGCGGTCGGCGGCCGCTGCTGCGTTTTTGTGGCCAACTGATTTCGACTGGTGATCCCCCTTTCATACCTTCACCGGCTAAATTATGTGGTACAAAGCTGTCGGTGCTCAGTTGCCATAGGTATTCGTCTATTCGCTCGGCTTGAGCCTGATCTTGACATGCAACTTGCACACGTAAGTGAGCTTGCCATGCTTCGACAATTTTTTGGCATGCTAGTTTTTCGTAATAAAGCACGCCTGATTCGTTGGCTTCGGTTTGGTTTTCGAGTAGATAGAAGATCACTTTTTTCATAAATACTGGCTCGATTTATTGGTCAAGTAGATATTGAATCAACATAGCAACAGGACGTCCCGTTGCACCTTTTTGGGAGCCAGACTTCCATGCAGTGCCGGCAATATCTAAATGTGCCCATTGGTACTTTTCAGTAAATCGAGATAGAAAACAGGCAGCAGTAATCGTGCCGCCATCACGCCCACCAGCATTAACAATGTCAGCGCATGTGGATTTGATCTGTTCTTGAAATTCATTGTCGATTGGCAAAGCCCAAGCTTTGTCGCCAGCTTTTTGCGATGCGCTAACCAATTGTGCAACTAATTTGTCGTTGTTGCCCATAACACCTGTATAGTGATGACCAAGAGCAACAATACAAGCGCCTGTTAAGGTGGCAATGTCGATGACGGTTTTTGGATTGTAACGTTCAACATATGTTAAAGCATCGCATAATACCAAGCGTCCTTCGGCATCGGTGTTAATCACTTCAACCGTGGTGCCTGACATAGTGGTGAGTATATCACCTGGGCGGTAACTGTTGCCATCAGGCATATTTTCACAGCCGGCCATAACGCCCACAACATTGATCGGTAATTTAAGTTCAGCAACAGCTTGCATAACACCATAAACCGTTGCAGCGCCACACATGTCGTATTTCATTTCGTCCATGCCTGCGGCAGGTTTGATAGATATACCACCCGAATCAAACGTTAGTCCTTTGCCAACTAACACATAAGGCTGGGCTTTTTTGTCTTTAGCGCCTTGGTATTCAATAATAGTCATGATCGATTCATTTTGCGATCCGCGCCCAACAGCTAAGTAGGCATTCATATTTAATTTTGCCAGTTCTTTTTCGCCAAGGCAGGTGACTTTGAGTGATGGATGTACTTTGCTAAGTTGTTTGCCTTGTTCGGCTAAATATTTTGCATTGCAAATGTTCGATGGCATGTTGGCAATAGTTTTAGTTGCGGTAATAGCATTAGCAATAATTTCACCCTGTAACAAGTTGTTAGTTAATTTTGTTAACATACTTTTTTCACTAACCAATAATGTCACTTTTGTTAGGCTTGGTGCCGGAGTTTTAGTTGTTTTGAATTCGTCAAACTGATAGGTTATGTCGCTAACAATTTGCGGTAGCTGTTTGGCAATTTGTAGGCTATTTGTGTGATTAACATTCAATAAGTCCCACGCGATGCTTTTGATTTTTTTGGCAAGCAGTTCTTTAATGACAGCCTGAATGACTTTTTGGGCTTGCATTAAGTCAAATGCTTTAGCGTTGCCGCACCCAACAAATAAGAGTTTTTGTTTTAGATTGCTGCTAGTTGCATATAATAATGTAGTTTTGCCCAATTCGTGGCTGATATCGCCTGATTTGATAAGCTGGCTTACTAGACCGTTAGTTGATTTGTCGATTTCTTTAACAAAATCTGACTGACTTTTTCCTGAATCAATTGAAATAACTAAACACTCTGCTTTTTGTTTGGTTATAATAGTGCTGTTTTTTATTTGAAATTCCATGGTGCTTCTCGTTTATGAATTGATGGGGATTGTCAATATTTTATCGGTTCAGTATTGGATAGCAACAAAAAGATAACTAAAACTAAGCAAATCAGATTATAATAACCCGATTTTGTACCAACATATATAGGTAAATTGTGATAATTCGTCGATATTTAGTTAAAGAGACATTGAAAACCCAAGGGGCAATTTTATTTATTTTATTGTTGATTTTCTTTTCTCAAAAATTAATTAGAATTTTATCGAGTGCGATTGATGGTTCGATCCCGCATGAATTAATTATGCCATTGTTGGTGTTAGGTGTGTCAAATATGGCCGATCTTATTTTACCTTTAAGCCTGTTTCTTGGCGTTTTGGTAACTTTTGGACGGCTTTATTCTGACAGCGAAATGGTAGCTATGCATGCTTGTGGAGTTAAGAAGAATTTGACTTATCAAGTGGTGCTTTTTCTTTGTATTTTAACCTGCATATTAACAGCACTCAATTCACTTTGGTTTGGTCCTTGGTCTAACGTTAAGCAAGATCAACTACTTGCCAATGCTAAAATAAACCCTAGTTTAGCGGGTTTGTTAGCTGGGCAATTTCAACAAACGCCTGATGGTAATTCGGTGATTTATATTGGTAATGTGGATAATAATAATTTAGAAAATGTGTTTATTGCTCAAATCAATCCAAAAACCAATCAACGCCCTTCCGTTATTATTGCTAATAAGGGAAAGACCGGACATGATGATGAAGGTAATCAAATCATCGCTCTTGAAAATGCCAATCGTTATGAAGGCACAGCGCAATTGAAGGATTTTCGAATTTCAAACTTTCATAATTATTTAGGCATTATTAAACCCAAAGTGTTGTCAACCAATGAGGATACAGATAAAACTGATGTTCAACAATTGGGATTATTTGAACTGGCAAGCACCAATACACCAAAAGCTACGGCTGAATTTTATTGGCGAATAACTTTGATTATTTCAGTGCCATTAATGGCATTTTTAGTGATTCCACTGAGCGTGTCTAACCCTCGCCAAGGGCGACTTGCACAAGTTTTACCAGCTTTACTGCTGTATTTGGTTTACTTTTTGTCGGCCAGCTCTATTAAGGCTAATGCAGGTAAAAGCCGTTTAGATCCCGAATTATGGTTTTATATTTTGAATTTAGGATATTTTGTGTTAGCGCTTATTTTGAATTGTTGGGATAACCTATTTATGCGTAAACTTCGCTTAAAATATGCGGCATCTTAAGGAGAAAAGCGTGTTTTCGATTTTAGATCGTTATATCGGTAAAACTATTTTAAGCACCATCGGTGTTAGCCTTTTTTTACTTATTAGTTTGTCGGGTATTATCCGTTTTATTGATCAGCTGAGAAAAATTAAAGTTGATTATGATGCGTTTTCTGTGGGGATTTATACCCTGTTAATGGTGCCAAAAGATTTAGAAGTGTTCTTTCCTATGGCAGCACTGTTAGGTGCTTTAATTGGTTTGGGCTTGCTGGCGTCACGCAGTGAACTAATTGTAATGGAAACTTCGGGCTTTAGCCGTTTTAAAATTGCGTTTGCAGTGATGAAAACTGCCTTACCATTGGTGTTAATTACCATGGCGATTGGTGAATGGGTTGCGCCAGTTAGCGAACAAACTGCACGTAATATGCGTTCTGAAAAACTGTATGGAAATTCGTTGATGGCTGAACAAGGCAGTCTTTGGGCTAAGGATGGTAATGATTATGTGTATATTGGGCATGTAAATAACGATAATTCAATTTCAAATGTGTATATTTATTCGGTTGATCAAAATAAGTTGCAATCCATTACCCACGCTGCTTATGGTGTATATGAACATGACGCGTGGAATTTGTCACAAGTCGAAAAAAATGAGCTAACAGAGCCGAATAAAGTAGTGGGCTTTAATATGGTATCCACACCTTGGAAAACGAATATTACTCCCGATAAACTCAGTATTGTCGCGTTTGATCCAGAATCATTATCGGCTTCGGGGCTTTATCAATATTCGCAATACCTTAAAAGCTCAGGGCAAGATACCAAGTATTACGATTTACTATTTTGGAAAAAGATTATCAAGCCGGTTTCGGTGGCGGTGATGATGTTGTTAGCTTTATCGTTTATTTTTGGTCCGTTACGTAGCGTATCGATGGGGATTCGTGTGCTGATTGGCATTAGCTTTGGTTTCTTGTTTTATATTGCCGATAATTTGTTTGCCCAAGTCAGTATTGTGATGGGCATTTATCCTGTTATTGGATCACTTATCACTAGTTTTGTGTTTTTATTAATTAGTTATATTTTATTTAAACGAAAGAATTAATCTAACTATGTTTTTATTAATCCTATCATCTTTTGCTGAGATGATAGGATTTTTTGTTTTATGCGATTGTTTTGTCGCCTTTTATTTATGATTTATCAAACAGCTTTAAATATTGCCCATAACCTTCTTCTTCAAGCTCATCTTTTGGAATGAAGCGTAACGAAGCCGAGTTGATGCAATAGCGCAGTCCACCTAAATCTTTTGGTCCATCATTAAAAACATGACCAAGATGAGAATCAGCACTAACCGATCGAACTTCAGTTCGGCGCATACCAAAGCTGGTGTCTTTTTTTTCAACAATGTTGCCCTTCTCTATCGGTTTAGAAAAACTCGGCCAACCACACCCCGAGTCAAATTTATCTAACGAGCTGAATAGCGGTTCGCCCGATACGATATCAACATAAATCCCTTCCCGATAATTGGCGTTAAATTCGTTGTCAAATGGCGGTTCAGTGCCGTTTCGTTGTGTAATATGGTATTGCATGGGTGTTAATTTTGAGAGTGCTTTTTGCTTCATTGTATTTTCCATAAACCACCTTCATTATTTTATGTTATTTTTTAATTTATTTAGATTAATTACGGCTTAACATTGACTGTAATACTTTATCCTTAATCCAAAAATAATGAAACAAAGCTGCAACTATATGTACAATAAGTAAAACAGAAAGAAAATACGCGCTCATTTTGTGGGTTTGGTGAAATATCTGATAAGCCTTATTGGGCATATCAATAGCAGGAATAGAGATAATCCCAAAGACATCAAGCGATCGACTACTCATTAAATAACCTGAAAGCGGAACAATCATTAATAAAAGATAGATAACTCCTTGTATTGATTTTGACAAAATTCGCTGTAGTTTATGATCTTTTGGCAACACATTAGGCACCCCTTGCCGCTTAATCACTACCAAACGCCAAAATGTGATGCCCAAAATCAGCACACCAAAGGATTTATGCAATAAATAAATATTGGCCATCCCTCCTAAATAATGTGACAATGTCACTTTAAACGTAACCAGCAAAAAAGCAACTACAATTAATACCAATGTTAACCAATGAATCCATTTTTGTTTACTGCTATATTGTGGATAGTTTTGCATGATGAAGTCATCCTATTATTTATTATTTGTCCAATGCTCAGACAAAAAATGGGCTCGCCCTGATAATTGGTAATATCGATTATAATGTTGTGGCTGTTTAATGTAATAATTTTGATGGTCATCTTCAGCTAAATAAAAAGCAGTTGCAGGTTCAATGGCTACCTTAATTGGTTTATCAAAACATCCGCTTTCTTGTAAAGCTTGTTTCGATGCCAATGCCAATTGGTGCTGAAATTCGTTATGATAAAAAATAACTGGACGATAAGAATTCCCCCTATCAGCAAATTGACCTTGTGAGTCAGTCGGATCAATTTGGCGCCAAAAGATATCAAGAAGCTTTTTATAACTGATAATTTTAGGATCGAACGTGATTTGTACCGCTTCAGTATGGCCAGTATGACCAGCACAAACTTGCTGGTAGGTTGGGTTGACAACATGTCCTCCCGTATACCCCGACACCACATTAATAACCCCATCATACTGATCAAACGGTTTAACCATACACCAAAAACAACCACCGGCAAACGTTGCTTGTTCATATTGTTGCATAATAACCTCCTGATTTTATAATGTTTAACAATGAATCTATGTGTTGCTTAACACTAGCTTTATCATTCACATTAAAATGATCGGCCATTACCTAGCATATTACTTGAAAAAGTATAAAAAAACACCATTTTATTTATCAACTATTTCAGTTATAGAAGGAATTGTTTATGGCAAGTGGATGGGCATCTGACGATGCGGTTAATCAACAAATTGAAGGCACCATTGCTGATGCTATTGCAATCGCAAGACGACAACTTAATCACGGTACCACTAGCGCAGATTTTTGTATTGAGTGTGGAGAACCTATTGCCGAAGCCAGAAAAGCAGCATTACCCGGAGTGCAATATTGTCTGTCTTGCCAACAAGAAATCGATAAGCAATTAACCAAAGCATCAAGCCTATATAATCGCCGTGGCAGTAAAGATAGCCAACTGCGTTAATTAGTCAGTGGATATAAATTAATTGAGTTGAAAATGGGTGGACCTCAGTCCACCCTAAAAATGATTATTTTTTACCTTCACGAACTGCATCATAAGGATAAATAATCAACTTATTATCAAACCATTCAGCGCAAAAAATATCTTCTATTTTTTCGTAACCTTGTTTGGTGATCTCGCGTTTAACCCAATCTTCATCTTTGTTAAGCTGCTTAAGATTATCCTGACTAATTGCACCATTTTCAATAATGAGCACAGCAATATCTTTATCACCTTTTTTGATAAGGGTTAAAGAACCATTGAGTTCATACCAAACTTCTTTTAAGTCACCAAATGAGGGAATGCCTTGAATGTTAACTAATGTTTCAAAATCCCTTACTGGTAAGTTTGCTTTAATAAAATTATCCGTTATTAAATGGCCATTTTTAACTAATTGAATTGGTTTACCATCAATTGTGTCACGTAAACGTGAATTTTTAGATTTGATAAATCGAATTAAAACAAGCAACCCCGCCCAAATTGCAACTAATCCAGACGCTTCCCAAGGTGACACTGTTGGGCTAAGCAACGCGCCCCCAACTAGCGCACCAATGACCATACTACCAACCTGATCGAGCTGCGACATTGGTGCAATTTGACTCTTTCCTGATAATTTGACATAAATAAGTAAAATAAATATAGCTAATAAAAATTTTGGTGCCATTTCTAATAAATACATGTCCTTCCTCCAAGCTAAACATTATATGTTGAACTATAATTCCAAAATGCAAAATCAATAGAAACTTCTGTATCGAAACGGGTAACAATTTATATAAAACTGGTATAGCTTTTATTTAATTGACAATCAATATGTATCGGTTTTATGACTAAAATTGGGTATGATTATTAATATAACTTATTGATTGTATTTTACTCTAAAATTTAAACAAGTTATAAGATTATTACTTTGATTGCGATAATTAATTTCTATTATGCAATGCGATTTTACATAATGAGATATTAAGCGATTGTAATAGCTAAAATACGATTAATTATTACTTAAAAAATCGCTCGCATTATGCGTGCAAATTATCGAAAACACTTTAATCCCCCACATTTTTAGCTATTCCCTAAAATAGCACAGCAAAAAAAGAAAAAGTTCTCTATGATAAAAGAAAAAGAGGATTGCAACGTCAAAAAGATGACAGAACACCAAATCGTATCGATATTAAAAAAAGCAGAAGCCGGCATTCTCGTTAAAAAACTTTGTCGTAAATATGGCATGAACAACTCGACTTTTTATAAATGGCGAGAAAAATACGGTGGTATGGAAAGCTCAAATATCAAACGCTTAAAAGAGATTCAATCAGCAAAAATAAACTCGATATTATCAAATATCCATTGAGCAATTTGCATAACGTCTTGTTCAGGGATATTACTACTTTTTAACTCAAAGGAACTGTTGTAGTAAATCCATTTTAGACGTCCATTTGACTCAAAAATTTTATGCTTAGCCGAAAGTGTTCCTAATGTTTTTGGTCCTTCAATATAAGTAAAATGGGGGGCTGAATTATCACATAAACTTTGAATAAAAAGGTATTGTGTGAAACGATTACTAACATCATTAGTCAAAAGATAAATATTGATTTCAGCTTCACTAGTAATATCGCGATCATACTTTTCATTAGTTTTTGATATTGTTATTTTTTTATCTCGGGCAAAAATAGTATTATGTATTTCATCCATATATTCCTTTTCAATAATAGTTTTTATATTATAAACATTATCACTTTTTAATTTTAATACAGGTTGCTTATCTAATGCTGAGCCAATATTTATCTGTTTAATTTGTTTATGGGGATGCAAAAGAAGTCCAGACAATCCCAAAATTTTATCAGCCGCTGCTATTCTATGATCTCTATTAATATAAAGTTGTATATCAGAGAATGTTGAAAAATAATCATACTCTTTTTTAGACGGTTCATTTGAAAATATAACATCTTGTTTTTTTGTTACAAATGTCATTTCGCTTTCTTGTTTTGGGTAAAATATTAGATTAGCATTTACATATTGTAAAGATAATATTGCTCCGAAAACAAATACCAAAAATGTTATATTTTTACCAAATAACATCAGTTACTCCTTTACAAGGATAGCCACAACTATGTTCAAATTTTTTATATTCGCCTTTGCAAGCTTTTTCCATTATATCAACTGTTAATGGTTTACTTGTTAATGACTCAGGAAATGGGTCATTATGTATCTGATTAGCACTAATATCTATCACTGCTTCCGCGTATTGTAATAGAGATTTATTTCCAACATATGATCCAATTGTAGCATCTAAAATAGTATAATTTTTTTCCAATCTGATAATGATATGATTGCTAAAATAAGTTCGCAACTTACGTTTTGTCTGATGGCTATATAATTTATGTGCAATCGCTTCCCCCAAAGCTAAACTTTTATAAAAAGGATTGTTGCATTTACCAATACCGACTAAATTAGTTGTGTTAATATACCCAACTGGTTTAATATAAATCCAGTCAGTTTTAATTCCCAATGCGCCACACAATGATTGAATAGCGCCACTTTGGTCATAGCAATTGACCTTTTTAATTTTTTTTAAAAGATATTTCCTTAGATGTATATCGCCGCCATCAGAACAGTCGTTTTTATTCCACCAGTGCTCTTTTTCCATATAACTGTATGCCCCATTTACAGCCTCATAAACCATCCCATGTTCACTGTGACAATATTTAGTTATTTTCCCTGCTGAAACAACAGTGTCTTGGTCATTATTAATATCTGTATTTTTGAATAAAAAACGCAATACCTCAACCCAAACACCTTTCTTATAAAATTTAGCTGGCTCATCATAAAGTACAAAAGCCTCAAGTGGTATTTTTTCAGGAAAAAGACTATTTTTTGTCATAGCTGTATCATTATCTTCGTACTCTAACGAAAATGTCGGGGATATTAACCAACTAATCTGGTCTATATCATCCTCAAGAATAACTGATTCTTCATCTTTTATTAGTATTAATCAGCAAAAGTAAACTCGATATTATCAAATATCCATTGAGCAATTTGCATAACGTCTTGTTCTGCAAGGTTTACATACCATATTTTGAAATTACTATTATGAAAAAGCGCAATAATATTCCCTTCCGTTTCTGACTCTTTATTCATAAGGGAAAAAGTTCCCAACTCCGCTTTATTATATGCAAAACGCCCAGAGGAATTATCAGTATTTAAACTGCGAATAAAATTAAATTTAGCCATAAAGTTTGCATCTTCTATAAATAAAAGTAGTATTTCAATTTCAACAAATTGGTCAGAATCTTTCATAGATACCTTATCTTTGGGTAGCACCCCTAACGCGACTCTTTTTGCCAATTTTTTATTATTTAAATTGTCAACATATTCTGTTTCCATTATTTGTGCAATTCGATAATTACTACCATTTATAGATTCAGTTGATAATTTTTCAGCTATATGTGTATTTAATGACATTTGCTTAATTTGTTTATCTTCAGATTGTTGTAAAAAATCTGAAAAATTAAATATATTATTATTTTTAATGATTTTTTTGTTTTGGAAATAATCTAAATAAGCTTTTATATTAGAGTTTGTTAGTTTGTTTAATGTAATACCAAATTCTTGAGAAAAAAATTGTTCTTGTGTTAATTCTATTGTTTCTTTTGTTACAACAACGGCTGACATAATATTTTCCTCTGGTGCTATATTGGCTAATGCTAATGATGAATTGGATAAGTTAACAACAAAACAAACCATCCCCAAAATAAATAAATTTTTTTTACCAAACAATTTTTGATGCTCCTTTTAGAGGATAACCTCTAGTATGTTCATGACCTTTATATTTACCCTTGAAAGACTTTTCTATAGCTTCAAGTGTTAAAGGCAATTCAGTTAATGGTTTTGGATAAACAAATTCCTCTGGCGGTCTCCGCTCTCCAAGAATTTTGGCAATTCTTTGATTAAATTTAAAATTAACTTTTATATCTAACACTTCATTAGCATATTCTAGTACTGATTTATCTCCAATATAAGGACCGATTGTCGCATCTAAAATAATTCCTGTTTCCTTTAATCTAACAAATACATGATTGTCAAACGCCATTCGTATAGTCCCTTCACCCGGCTTACCAAATAATCTAGATTCAACTTTATTGCTATTATTAGATTTATAAAAAGGGTTATTACAGCTTCCAATTCCAACTAGGTTTGTCGTTTTTATATAACCAACAGGTTTCATATAAATCCATTTAGATATAATGCCTAATGCACCACATAATGACTGCACTGCCGCAGCTTGATCGTAACAATTTACAATATTTTTCTTTTTTGTAGAACCGAATAAGCCATACTTTGTCTTCGATAAATATCCCCTTAATTCAAACTCTCCCTTGTTTGACTCGTCCATAAAATAAGGTATATGAAAGTCAAAGGAAAAATAACTGCTCTTCCCATTTACAGCCTCATAAACCATCCCATGTTCACTGTGACAATATTTAGCTATTTTCCCTGCTGAAACAACAGTGTCTTGGTCATTATTAATATCTGTATTTTTGAATAAAAAACGCAATACCTCAACCCAAACACCTTTCTTATAAAATTTAGCTGGTTCATCATAAAGTACAAAAGCCTCAAGTGGTATTTTTTCAGGAAAAAGACTATTTTTTGTCATAGCTGTATCATTATCTTCGTACTCTAACGAAAATGTCGGGGATATTAACCAACTAATCTGGTCTATATCACCCTCAAGAATAACTGATTCTTCATCATCTTTTGCTGGCAAACTAAATTCGTTCGAGATAAATTTTTTGTTACCAAATGAAAGGATTAATTTAGCCTTGTTTCCAGATAACGTAAATTATCAATTTGTGATAATGATAAATAAAAACCCTTTAACAAGGCACAATCAACTAAAACATACCAATAATTCTCACTCGGAGCATCTGGTATAAAGGGTAATAACAAAAACGGCATACCGGT
Organism: Gilliamella sp. X-46; assembly: GCF_057063525.1. NCBI lineage: Bacteria > Pseudomonadati > Pseudomonadota > Gammaproteobacteria > Orbales > Orbaceae > Gilliamella > Gilliamella sp. X-46. The sequence continues at coordinate 328,210 of NZ_JBXSQH010000001.1, forward strand.
AACCTAATATTAAGTTAAAATAAATTTCTATTCTTCAACTCGACTTGGCTTTAATGGTCTTGTGGTTGAAACATAAATATCCCAGGTTTCCATTTCAGGGATATCGCTGACGGTTTTATCACAAGAAATGGACACATGCCAATATTCCGAAGGTATATTCCACAATTTTTTATGGGGATCATATTCTGCCCATTTAGCTTTGATTGGCACTAAGCACCTATAAACAATAATTCTTAAATCGGGCTCTGATGATCTCCAGTGAGTATTGTTTTCTTTATTGTATGCTTCGACAACTTCAATTGCTTTATCATTAATATATTTTAAACCATGAATTAGCTCATTACCGTAATGTTTCTGTACATCCGTTAGAACATGTGAATGTGCATAATTTGTTATCAAACTAAAGAAAAAAAACAAAATCATTGTGTTTATAGATGTTTTCATATTATTTATCCTATTATAAGTTTTCCCACATATTTGCCATCGCTGTCTGATCTATTGCTAATTAAATAGTGATATAAATCATTCCATTTTTGTATTTCATAACAGGTAATACATCCTTCCGATAAATTCCCTACATGAATAAATATTGACTCCGCAATAATTGGCTTATTCCTATTTTTTAACTTGACTTGGATCTAATGGCCTTGTGGTTGGAACATAAATATCCCAGGTTTTTCTTTCGGGAATATCGCTGACGGTTTTATCACAAGAAACTGACACATACCAATATTCCGAAGGTATATTCCACAATTTTTTATGAGGATCATATTCTGCCCATTTAGCTTTGAGTGGCACTAAGCACCTAGCAACAATAATTCTTAAATCGGGCTCTAATGACTCCCAGTGAGTATTGTGTTCTTTATTGTATGCTTCGATAACTTCAATTGCTTTATCATTAATATATTTTAAACCATGAATTAGCTCATTACCATAATGTTTCTGTACATCCGTTAGAACATGTGAATGTGCATAATTTGTTATCAAACTAAAGAAAAAAAACAAAATCATTGTGTTTATAGATGTTTTCATATTATTTATCCTATTATAAGTTTTCCCACATATTTGCCATCGCCGATTGAATACAAAAGAAATCGATGACCTTATCTTTTTGGTACTAAAAAGTGTGGACATACCATTATTATATTCCAAAAAATACAGAAATTTTTCAGTATGAATTGGAGCTAAATTTTTTAGTATCACCGAGAAAGTAAAATTATATTCAAACATTGATATAACATGTTTTGCAGATTCTAATATATTTAGATCTATTTTACATTGGAGCGGGAAACGAGGTTCGAACTCGCGACCCCGACCTTGGCAAGGTCGTGCTCTACCAACTGAGCTATTCCCGCGTAAGAGGTGTTTGTTGAATGGTGCCCGGGGCGAGACTTGAACTCGCACGGCCAAAAAGGCCGAGGGATTTTAAATCCCTTGTGTCTACCGATTTCACCACCCGGGCTCAAAACTTACTACCGAAAGGTAATTGCGTTTTGAATGCTGTGCATTTTACCCATCTTAAATTTGCCGTCAACAAAAAAATTTAAATTATTATCTAACTGCTCAATGTTTGTCACATTTTGTGGGTTTATTCATCTATCCCGCTTAACAGTTAAAAATTCTGATGTGTTGCTTAGCAATAATTATTAGCGTTCTAAAAATCTTAAATATGACTTAAACACTAAAAGATGAGCCACAACCACACGTTGTTGTTGCATTAGGATTATCAACCACAAAGCGAGAACCTTGTAAGCCTTCTACATAATCGATTGTGCCACCGACGAGATATTGTAAGCTCATGGGATCGATAACTAGTGATACGCCATTTTTTTCGATAGCTAGATCATCTTCATTTACTTTTTCATCGAAAGTAAACCCATACTGAAATCCACTACAGCCACCACCAGTTATGTACACCCTTAATTTTAAATTTGGGTTTTCTTCTTCTGTTACTAGTGATTTTACTTTATTGGCTGCTGCATCAGTAAAGTTGATTGGTAAAGCATCGCTCATATTCTTCTCCTAATATATTGATCTTTGTATTATATACCCTTGCTAAATGAAAATACAAAATAGAAAACTTCTATCGAATAAATTTTGTTAGTTGGCTTGAATTTATTTTGATTTTATGAATAAATACAACAAATTTTTATAGAGAGATCATCTCAGTTATGCAAAACAATTTCAAATCAGAAAAGCTTTATCATCAAGCACTATCCGTTATGCCTGGTGGCGTTAATTCACCTGTTCGTGCATTTAATGGTGTGGGTGGTACGCCTTTATTTATTGAGCGCGCAAACGGTGCATATATTTATGATGTGGATAATAAAGCTTATATTGATTATGTCGGTTCTTGGGGACCGATGATCCTTGGGCATAACGATCCCGATGTTGCCAATGCGGTAATTAATGCGGTGCGTAATGGTTTAAGTTATGGAGCACCAACCGAAATTGAAACCAAAGTTGCCAATTTAGTGACACAATTAATGCCTTCTATTGAAATGGTGAGAATGGTAAATTCGGGAACCGAGGCTACTATGAGCGCCATTCGTGTTGCTCGTGGTTTTACAGGGCGCGATAAGATTATTAAATTTGAGGGTTGCTATCACGGACATGCCGACTATTTGTTAGTTAAAGCAGGATCTGGTGCCCTTACGTTTGGTCACCCAACTTCCCCTGGTGTACCTAATGATTTTGTTAAGCATACCTTAGTTTGTGATTATAACAATTTAGAGTCAGTCAAAAAGCAATTTGAGCAATATCCTAACGATATTGCTGCCATTATTATTGAACCTGTCGCCGGCAATATGAACTGTGTACCGGCCAAAAAAGAGTTTTTACAAGGCTTGCGTGAACTTTGTAATCAGTATGGTGCTTTATTGATTATTGATGAAGTGATGACGGGGTTTAGAGTCGCGCTTGGTGGTGCTCAAGATTATTATGATGTAGTGCCCGATTTGACTTGTTTAGGAAAAATTATTGGTGGCGGTATGCCTGTTGGGGCATTTGGTGGTCGTGCGGATATTATGATGCAATTAGCACCAACTGGTCCAATATACCAAGCAGGAACCCTTTCAGGTAATCCTGTAGCAATGGCAGCTGGATATGCAACGTTAACGAAGTTGATGGAAGTCGGTATATATCAGGAGCTAGAAAATAAAACTGCAGCACTTGCCGATGGTTTATTAGCAGCAGCTAAAAAGTATAATGTGCCATTAGTGGTGAATTATACGGGGGCGATGTTTGGGGTATTTTTTACAACTGCTTCCGAAGTGACCAGTTATCAAGATGTGATGCGGTGTGATGTTGAATTATTCAAAAAATTCTATCATCATATGCTAACGGAAGGTGTTTATTTTGCACCGTCAGCTTTCGAAGCGGGATTCATGTCACTTAAACATACAGATAAAGAGATCAATCACACAATTGAGGCTGCAAGTCGTTTTTTTAGTAACTTAGCTTAAAAATATGACACTGTTTTATATATCCAAAGAGAAAATTAAACTATTAAAATAGGTAATAATCATATGGTTAATCCACTTAAAGAAGGTGAAAAAGCACCTCAGTTTTCGTTGCCAGACCAAGATGGGGAGCTAGTAAGCTTGAAGGACTTTAAAGGTCACCGTGTTTTAATTTATTTTTACCCAAAAGCAATGACCCCGGGTTGCACTGTACAAGCATGTAATTTACGCGATTGTTCTGATGAATTTAAAAAGTATAATGTTGTGATCCTTGGTATTAGTACAGACAAACCTGAAAAGCTATCTCGATTTATTGAAAAAGAGCTGTTAAATTTTACATTACTTTCTGACGAAAATCACGAAGTCGCCCAAGCATTTGGTACTTGGGGTGAAAAAGAGTTTATGGGGAAAACCTATGATGGTATTCACCGTATTAGCTTTTTAATTAGTAAAGACGGGAAAATCGAAAAAGTATTTGATGATTTTAAAACAGCTAATCATCATGAGGTGGTTTTAGACTATCTCAAAAACCACGCTAAATAATTACTTTGAATAAAAGCAGATTAGCCATTAATCTGCTTTTAATTCACCATTTGCATTATTTAATTCGTCCTGTTTTGGCCAAGCATTTATGATTGCTTTAACTAATGTCGCTAATGGTATTGCAAAAAATATTCCCCAAAATCCCCATAAACCACCAAATACAATCACCGCTAAAATAATAACCAATGGATGTAAATTGAGCTTTTCAGAAAACAAACAAGGTACGAGTAAGTTGCCGTCTAATGCTTGTATTAGGATATAGAAAAATAGCAAATAACCAAATTGAGCGGTAAATCCCCATTGAAATAGTGCTATAAGGACAACGGGGATACTTGAAATAATAATACCCACATAAGGCACCAATACAGATAAGCCAACAATCACTGCTAATAAGAGCCCATAATCTAAGCCAAAATACCAAAAAGGAATATAAACACAAATCGTTAAAATAATAATATGTAGTACATTGCCAACAATATAATTAGATATTTGCATATCCATTTCAGTAGCAACTTTATTTAGAATTGTGCGGTTTTTAGGTAAAATTTTTGAGCAATACCCCCATATTTTGGCTTTATCTTTTAATAAAAAGAACATCATAATTGGTATTAATACCGCATTAATCGCAACAGAAACCAACCCCAATAAAGAGACAATTGAAAACTGCAGTAATGAATTACCCGTTTGCACAACTTTTTCAGTAATACCTTGCAGCACTGAATCGAATAAGCCGACATCGATTAATTCGGGATAGTGTTCAGGCAATGTGGTTAAAAAATTGTTAGCAAAATTTAGCATGTTTGGAATATTGGTGATCAAGCTGATACTTTGTTGCCAAATTAGCGGCAATAAGATCATAAATCCGACTAATACCACCATGATAAAAAGCAGTAAAACGATCACAACAGATAGCGTTCTTGGAATATTTTTTTTGTGTAAAAAGTTCACCGGACTATCAAGCAAATAAGAAAGCACAATAGCAATAAAAACAGGCAGTAGAATTTTATTGAAAAAATAGATAATAATAAATAAACCAATAATAACCGCCATTAACGATACAACATGAGGATCGCTAAAGCGCTTTTTGTACCATTCAATAAACATTTTTAACATTAAAATTCTCCTACTTTACTGATTTACTGATATTTTAAGCATTAAACTCAGTTTAACTATTTTTTTAAACCACCCAATATGCCACGGGTGATCTGTTTGCCTATTTGATTAACAACTTGCCTTGTTGCACTTTTGGCTATTTGTTGGGTAATGCCGTCATGCTGCCCACCTTTGGGGCCTTTAGAGCCAAAAAGAAGTGTACTTAGAAAACTAAGTAAACCACCATTATTTTGCTTATTGATATTATCATCACTTTTTGGGGCACTATTATTGCCATCTTGGTTAGGTATGCCATTTAATGAAAATCCATCTTTTAATATTTCATAAGCCGATTGTCGATCTAAGCTCTGCGCATATTTATTATAAAAATGGGATTGTTGCATAATAGATGATTGATTATCTGGCGACATTGCTCCCATTTTTGAACTTGGAGCAATAATATAACCGCGTTCAACCATGTTTGGGCGGCCTTTTTCGTCTAAAAACGAAATAAGTGCTTCGCCAACTCCGAGTTCCATGATTGCTTTTTCGGTATCAAAGCTTGGGTTAGCACGCATGGTTTGGGCTGCTGTTTTTACAGCCTTTTGATCTTTAGGGGTAAATGCGCGTAAAGCATGCTGTACACGATTACCTAATTGCCCTAAAACCGTGTCAGGAATATCATTTGGATTTTGCGAGGCAAAATAAATTCCTACTCCTTTAGAGCGAATTAAACGCACTACTTGTTCTATTTTTTCTAACAATGCAGGCGAAATATCATTAAAAAGTAAGTGAGCTTCGTCAAAAAAGAAGACAAGTTTAGGTTTGTCAAGATCACCAACTTCTGGCAAATGCTCAAAAAGTTCTGACAATAACCATAATAAAAAGACTGAATATAATTTAGGCGAGTTATATAATTTATTGGCCGATAATATGTTAACTATGCCATGACCTTCAGAATTAACGTGAATTAAATCTTGGATATCAAGCATGGGTTCTCCAAAGAAGAATTCGGCACCTTGTTGTTCGAGTGTTAACAATCCGCGTTGGATTGCACCAATTGACGATAGCGAAATGTTTCCGTATTGTGTGGTAAATTTTTTGGCGTTATCACCCACAAATTGAATTAATGCTCGAAGATCTTTGAAATCAATTAATAATAAGCCGTTATCATCCGCAATTTTAAATGCCAACTGTAACACGCCTGCTTGAACGTCATTTAAATCAAGTAATCGACCAAGTAAAATCGGTCCTATATCTGATACGGTACTGCGAACAGGTATTCCTTTTTCAGCAAAGACATCCCATAGTTCAATGGGTGACGAATCTGGTTGCCAGTTATCAACCTCAATGCTAGCTAAGCGGGCTTGTAGTTTGTCAGATAATATACCCTTTTCACCTATTCCTGTTAGATCACCTTTAACATCAGCAAGAAAGACCGGCACACCTATTTTTGAAAAACCTTCGGCCATTTTTTGTAATGTAACTGTTTTGCCAGTACCCGTTGCGCCAGTAATTAAACCATGACGATTAGCTAATGCAGCTATAATAGATAAATCTTTACCTTGGCTTTTGGCAATTACAATCGATTCACTCATGAATTAACCCCTTATTAATTTTGTGATCAAACTACATTGTTATAGGAGCAAATCTGTTATAGAAACAATTATGCTATAAAAACAATTTCTCTATTAAAACAGCTAATAATATTGTATTCTGAATTAGCAATAGCTGCTATTGTTATTATTCTATCTAGCCTATATAAGGAGGCACTATGTTTCCAGAATATCGAGAAATCATTTCTAAATTAAAAAATACCGATTTACGTTTTCAAAAATTGTTTGATCAACATAATGAGCTCGATCAAAAAATTAAAAACATTGAATCTGGAATTATTGTCAACACTACCGAAACGATAGAGGCACTAAAAAAACAAAAACTTAAAATTAAAGATGAAATTTATGAAATTTTAAGAAAAGCATCTGATACTCATTTAAATTTATAATCAAGTACCACTTGTAAACATTTTAATTAATAGACTTGTTATCACTTAAAATTAGCACAAATAAAAAACCCCAATAATTGGGGTTTTTTATTATCTGTTAACCTAATTGTTTGTATTCACCATTTTGGTTTTAATTGCTTAATTGTTCTTGAGCTTTTTTTTGTTTTCGGCTTTTGATTAACATAATTAAATTTTTATGTGGTGTTTTCATAGATTATTTCCTTTTAGTTATAATTATAAGGTGAATAAATTAATTTTTAATAATTTTTTTACTATATAAATTTTAAGATAGCTAAGCGATGTTAATATCGCTTAGCTGTTATTAGTCAATTAAAACCATTGACCAAAGCGTTTGATATAAATGCGTTTCATCAATTGTGCAACACAGCAATAGCTAAATAGGGTTGCTAAAAGCCATGGAAAATATGACCAAGGTAATGGTTGTAAACCAATTAATCCACCTAGTGGAGAAAACGGAATATAAATACCTACAGCCATAATTAACAATGTCATCACAATAACAGGAAATGCTGCGGTGCTTTGCACAAATGGAATTTTTTGTGTTCTAAGCATATGCACAACCAATGTTTGTGACAATAACCCCTCAATAAACCAGCCTGAATGAAACAGCGATTGCGCTTCAACACTGTTTGCACTGAATACAAACCACATTAATGCATAAGTTGTGATATCAAAAATAGACGATGTTGGTCCAATCCAAATCATAAAACGTCTAATATTTAGTGCATCCCATTTGCGTGGTTTTTGTAAAAACTCATCGTCCATTTTGTCCCATGGTAATGAGAGTTGAGAAATATCATACAGTAAGTTTTGAATAAGTAAATGTATCGCTAGCATAGGTAAAAATGGTAGAAACGCACTAGCTACTAACACTGAAAAAATATTCCCAAAATTCGAACTTGCGGTCATATTTAGGTATTTCATGATATTGCCAAAGGTTTCGCGGCCGCATATTACACCTTCTTCTAATACCATTAGACTCTTTTCAAGCAGAATAATATCGGCAGATTCTTTAGCAATATCCGTTGCAGTATCGACCGAAATTCCTACATCAGCATCGCGCAGTGCCGGTGCATCGTTTATACCATCTCCTAAAAAGCCAACGGTATGACCGTTATCTTGCAATAATCGGATAATTCGCGATTTTTGCAGCGGTGTTAATTTAGCAAAAATGGTACGTTGTTCGATTTGTATTTTGAGTTCAGCATCATCCATTTTTTCAATTTCAGTGCCAAGTAATGGAATACCTGGCTCTAAACCAACTTCTCGGCAGACTTTGATGGTGATGATTTCATTATCGCCTGTTAAGACTTTGACGCCGACACCATGTTCATTCAATGCTGAAATCGCTTCGAACGCACTTTCTTTTGGTGGATCTAAAAAGGTTAAAAATCCACGAATAGCAAGTGCTGTTTCGTCTTGTACTGTGTATTGCTCTTTTGTTTCGCTAGCTGGAATATCTTTTATACCAACTGCTAATACTCTAAAACCATCTTTGTTGTAGTCATGTGCAAGTGCAATTAACGCTTGTTTGCGTTTATCATCTAATGGTAAATATTCACCATTTTCGTAGACATGACTAGCAATAGATAGCATTTCTTCAACTGCACCTTTACAAATCATCAAATGGTTATCACTGCCATTTTGCACAACTACCGATAAACGACGACGTACAAAATCAAACGGTAACTCATCAATTTTTTTGTATAAACCAACACCTACCTTTTTCATGTTGGTCTTTTCTTCGGTGAAACGGATGATCGCTTTATCCATTAAGTTTTTCATACCACTTTGATAATAGCTGTTAAGCCAAGCAAGTTCTAAAACAGAGGAGTCAACTTGCCCCTTTATATCAAGATGATGTTCTAAAATGATTTTATCTTGCGTTAAGGTGCCTGTTTTATCGGTACATAAAATGTCCATCGCACCAAAATTTTGGATAGCGTTAAGTCGTTTAACTACAACTTTACGTTTTGCCATACCAACGGCGCCTTTGGCTAGGTTAGCACTGACGATCATTGGTAACATTTCAGGCGTTAAACCAACCGCAACAGCTAATGCAAAGAGTGCCGCATCACCCCAATCATTTTTTGAAAAGCCATTAATAAAAAAGACAATTGGCACCATGATTAGCATAAAGCGAATAAGCAACCAGCTAACACTGTTAACACCACGATCAAATGAAGTTTCAGCACGCGATCCAACAATTGACTTTGCTAATGATCCAAAATGCGTATCGGCACCTGTTGCAACCACAATGGCAGTAGCGGTGCCACTGACAACATTAGTGCCCATAAAACAGATGTTATTAACATCAAGTAAATTATCTTTATTAATGTTTGATGCTTCGATATTATCGGTATTTTTTTGTGTTACCGCTCCTAATGTGTCGTATTTTTCAACCGGAATCGATTCGCCAGTGAGTACAGCTTGACTAACAAATAAGTCACGAGATTCGATTAATCGGATATCCGCTGGGATCATGTCACCTGCTGATAAATAAACAATATCTCCTGGAACAATTTCACTTAATGGAATTTCAATGCGCTCTGGGGTCATATCTTTATGTGCACGTCTTAGCACTGTTGCGGTTGTGCGAATCATTGATTTTAGCGCTTCCGCCGCTTTGTTTGATCTAAACTCCTGCCAAAAACGTAATAATCCACTGAGTGATACCATGGTTAGGATAATAATAATCCCAGTTAAATCAGTTTCTTCACCATTTTGCAAAGGCAACCAAAAATCGGTCACAAAACTGACACTAGCTAATGCTAATAATACAAATATAAATGGGTTATTAAATGCCATTAATAATTGCACTATCACTGATGGCGCTTTTTCTCGTGCGACTTCATTTTTACCATATTGTTCAATTCTCGATTTAGCACTTTCTTGTGTTAATCCTGAAAGGCTAGATTGGAATTTAGATAAAATACTATCAAGGCTGCTTTGTGCTTCATTAATAGCTTTGATATCTGCACTATTTTGTGCTTTATTTTTTGATGTAGTTTTTGTCATCTTGAGTACCTATATTCATAATTTTGGCAAAGGCATGCCAACTCATTGTTACTAAGTAACGATAAGTCATTAAATTTTGTGATTAGCTAAAATTTTAGTGCATAGCAAAACTAGCCCGTAAAGCTATTTTGTATAGCTAGTGCTAAGCATTAAATTTAATTAGCAAATAGAATTAATTAAGAATTTAGATACAACTCGGTGGTTCTAAATGTTTTTCTGAAAGATGTAAAATACGCAACATTAAGCTTTGTGCGCATTGATGTTTTGAGTTTGTGTGATAGCGTGTAAAAAAATGCATATCGTTCACCATTACCGTTTTATCAATTTCGGCTTGTGAACTGAAAAAATAGTGATTTAGACAGGTTCATTAACCGATAATGATGTGTTTAAATTTGTCTCCCCGCTTGTTGGGGTGACCCGATTGAGTGTCCATATTTCTCCTGTAAATTGAACTCTTCGCTTTGTATTTCAACTTCCCTTCACCCTCATTTTTAACTTCCATAATAGCTAAAAAAGGAAGAAAAGCTCAAAAGGCGGGCATTTTATACGCCTTTACGAAACAGAAGTCAACCCATAAAACAAAAAAGGGGATAACAATTATAAAAAAACAGCACTTATCGCTATTTTTATCTTCATTTTGATATAGAATTGATACCTCACTTACCCAATATAGGTTACAATCACAGCACGATTAATTAATGAGAATATTTTAAATGGAAATTTGGGAATTACTCCATGATAACTGGTTCAATTTGATCATTATTTTTGCACTTTCTTTTGTCGCATTTATGTATAAAAAACGCCCTCAAAATGATGGTTTTGATAATATTATTAAATATACCGATATTTTGGAAAAAACACCTCACCCACAATACCAAACAGAATATTTAAATAATATTAAAAAGAAACTTATATGGGACAAAGTTTGCTTTTATAAAGCAGGAAATATAGAAAAAGAACGTATCGCTATTTCGTTAATTAATGCTGACGTCCATAATCTTATCGAACTGACTCAATTAGATTCATTAACACAATATTTTAGTATTACAAAAAATCACATAACACCACTTAAACCTTATTTAATTAAAGAAGTTATACTTAGTGGTGCTGCATTTGTATTTGCCTTTGTTATGTTACTGTCTAATATGGTGACAATTTTTAGCTCATCTTGGATAATTAATGTTATCGTTGCTATTTTAACTGTTTTTATCATTATCATTGCACTGTTTCGCTTTGCACTAGCACCAATAAAACGATTCAAAACTTATCTTTTAATTTTAAAAGATAAAGCCTTTTTACAAAGAGCAAATAACGAATTAGACAAAATAATAAAAGATAAAAATAACATTAACGCCGCAATGCTAGACGAAATAACAGAATCAGAAAGATAACCATCCAAACAGGGCTGCTAGGGCAACTTAAAAACATTATTAAACGACACTAATATAGCGCATAAATCAAGAGGATGAATGTGGTAATTAAACTTCATCCTATTTTTATATAGCACTTAGGCTCGAATGTTCAACCGTGCATTTTTTAACTGATTAACAAGATCTAACAGCGATGAATTAAGTTGAAACATAAATTGCTGGTATGAAAACGCTTTTTTACTAATTTCGTCCAATTGTAATTCCCAATGTGCGGTCATATCAGGCATCGACATGATATCGGGTAGTGATAAAATTAGATTTTTACCCACGTCAGTTGAGCGAATTGTCTTGCCTTGGCGAGTTAAAAACTGGCGTTTAAATAACAATTCAATAATGCCGGCCCTTGTTGCTTCTGTGCCTAAGCCATCGGTTTCACGCAGTATTTTTTTGATTTCAGGATCTTTAACAAATCGGGCAATTCCTGTCATAGCAGACAATAATGTTGCATCGGTAAAAGGTCTTGGCGGTTGAGTTTCTTTACTAACCAGTTCGCTATCAATGCATTGCACAGTTTCGCCTTTTTTAACTAATTTAGTTAATAAACCATTACTTTCATTGTCATTTGTCTCGGTTTCAGCTTGGTAGTTTTTACTTCTAAATAAAACTTTCCAACCTTCGTCAAGCATCTGGTTAGCTTTAGAAATAAATTTTCCCCCTTGAATGTCAACATCAATTTGCAATTCAGCATATTTATAAGCTGGGTAAAATTGGGCTAAATATTGCGTTGCCACAACTTGATACACCGCTTTTTCGTTATCAGTTAAGTTTTCCATTCTAGCTTTGCGCAAAGTTGGAATAATAGCGTGATGTGCCTCAACTTTTTTATCATTCCAAGCCTTGGAACGTAATGCAAAATTAGCATCACCAATAGCATTTTGTAGTTCAGGGCAATTATTTTCAATGGCGGACTTTATGCCTGTAATTTGTTTTAAATGTTCTTCGGGTAGATAGCGACAATCCGACCTTGGATAGGTGATTAATTTGTGTTTTTCATATAATGATTGGCAAATGTCGAGCACATCTTGAGCGCTCAATCCATTTTTTTTGGCCATTTCAATTTGCAATGCCGATAAATTAAATGGCATTGGTGGCGCTAATTCTTTCTTTTTATTACTGACTTTATCAATTTTTCCAGATTGATTATTAATGCGCTGACAAACATTTTCGGCTAATTTTTTGACTAATACACGCCCTTCTTCATCCTGATAAGGTGCACAGGCTTCGCTGGGTTGCCATTTCGCTTTGAATATTTCATTATCTTTCGTTTGCAGCACTGCAAAAACTTCATAAAATGGTTTAGGTACAAATTGCGTTATCTCTAAATCTCGCCTAACCACCAATCCTAAAATAGGTGTCTGCACTCGCCCTATTGATAATACGCCTCGATAACCGTTTTTTTGCCCAACAATAGTACAAAGCCTGCTCATATTAATACCATAAAGCCAATCGGCTCGAGCTCTTGCTAATGCCGAGGTGGACAAAGGAATAAAATCTTGGTTACTGCGTAATTGTTGTAAGGATTTTTCAACAGCGCTAGCATTCAAATCACTGATTAAACACCGCTGTATTGTTTTGCGTTTATCTGGCGGTAATTGGCAATAATTTAGGACTTCATCAACCAATAACTGCCCTTCTCTATCTGGGTCGCCTGCGTGCACAATTTGATCGGCTGATTTAATCAGATCCACTAAAATATTAAATTGCTTTTTGGTATTGTCTTTTGGCATTAATATCCATTGCTCAGGCACGATGGGTAAATCGCTAATCGCCCATTTTTTATAACGAGGATCATAGACTTCTGGCGTGGCTTGTTCTAATAAATGCCCAATACACCAGCTCACAACATCACCATTACTTGCTTTAATAAAGCCATTGCCTTTTTGATGAGGTTTAGGTAATACATCAGCAATAGCCCGAGCTAAGCTAGGTTTTTCGGCAATAAATAAACGATAAGACTGATTAGATTGCATAAAAATGACTATTCATTAAAAATTCCAAAAGGTATAAGCTATTATTCACTTTTCTAAAAAGATGTGTCTAACTACCACCACTTTTTATATTTAAGCCAAATGACTGAAACAATACAAATGACAACAAGCAGCAATATTAATCCAACAAAAGACCATCCTTCCCCACTAAAAGGAATACCGGCTAAATTGACCCCCAGTAAACTGGTTAAAAAAGTAATCGGCGTAAAGATAATAGTAAATAGCGACATTAAGTAAATTCGTTTATTAGTCGATTCAGCCAAGAAACTATTAATCTGCTCCATGATTGAAGCTATTCGTAATAAACAGCTATCTATATCAGACACATAATGGTTTTGTTGATAAGAAATATCGTGTAATCGCTGACGATCGTTATCGTCAATCCATGATATTCGTTCTGTTGAAATCTTCACAAAAATATCACGTTGTGGTGATAATAATCGACGTAAGACAATCAACTGTTTACGGACACGACCTATTTCTTTATAAGAAAAGATACGTTGATTTAACACAGCATCTTCTAACTTAATGATTTTATTATGAACACTATCAAAAGATAAATTAACTTGATCACTAATTAAATCTGACATTTGAATCAACCAATCAGCCACATCAACCGGCCCAATGCCTTGTTCTAAATGATCTTTTAATTCCGCAATAGCCGCAATTTCTTGATGTCGAGTTGAAATGATCATATTATCGGTAATAAAAAAACGAAAAGTAACAATAGGATCGGGAAGTTCATTAGGGATAAAGTTAACGCCTTTTAACACAACTAAAACCCCTGATTCAAAACGAATTTCTTTAGATATTTGGTTTGGTTTTACTAACTCGTTTTTAATCAAATCAGGCACAAGATTTGTGGTATTTATCCAGTTGATGGTTTCTTGTTTAGCAAAATCTAAATGAATCCAAAATGGTTGCGAAACGGAAGGAGTGCTCTGTTCATTAAGCGGTATTGCTCTGCCTTTACCATCTAGCTGACAGCAGAAAGCTGGTTGAGCCTCTAGAAGATGTGAAACAGAAATAGAATTTACACTAATTTGATTAGTCATTATCGATACCATTTGTTGTTTTTGCAAATTATATACTGAATCTAGCTTAAAATGGAGTCACCAATTAGTGTTTATTTATTTTGTTTAAGGCATTAAATAGACTTGAGGGACACAAGAATTATCGGGATGATGATAAATACCCAACTCAACCCCATACCAGCGATGGATATTATCCGATGTCAAAACGTCTTTAGGTGTGCCTTGTTCAACAATTTTACCCTGATTAATTAATAGGATTTTATCAGCATATAATGCCGCTAAATTGAGATCATGCAAGACACAACATACCGCCAATTTCTGCTTATGAGCAAGTTGTTTTAACAATCTTAAGGTTTGTTGTTGGTGATATAAATCAAGCGCTGAGGTGGGTTCATCTAAAAAAAGCAATTTTTCAGTCGGTTTGGGTTGCCATAATTGAGCTAAAACTCTAGCTAACTGCACACGCTGCTGCTCCCCACCCGATAAGCTACGGTAATCACGCTCAGCCAACTTTAAACAATCCGTTTGCAACATTGTTTCTTGCATGGCTTGATTAAAATCAGCTTTACCATAAGGTGAACGCCCCATAGCAACCACTTCTTTTACTTTAAATGGAAACGTTAACTGGCTTTGTTGCAACATCACCGTTCTGACTTGAGACAACTGTTTTTCTGACCATTGTGATAGTGGCTTATTAAGTAAATAACATTCTCCAGATGATGGTTTTTGGTAACCGGTTAACAAGCGCAAGAGTGTTGATTTACCGGCACCATTTGGTCCAATAATAATCATAATTTCACCGGCATTTATCGT
This sequence comes from Gilliamella sp. X-46, assembly GCF_057063525.1. Taxonomy (NCBI): domain Bacteria; kingdom Pseudomonadati; phylum Pseudomonadota; class Gammaproteobacteria; order Orbales; family Orbaceae; genus Gilliamella; species Gilliamella sp. X-46. Next base: position 343,615 of record NZ_JBXSQH010000001.1, read on the forward strand.
TAAAGACACGTCATTAATTAAAGTGCGGCTTGCATAACTTAAAGTCAAATGTTCAGCAATTAACATAATCAGATTCCATCTATTATTTATGTTTTAAAATTAGCCACAGAAAATAAGGACCACCAATCAAACTCGTAAAAAGCCCAACAGGAATTTCGGTAGGCGCAACTAATGTCCTTGCAAAGGTATCAGCAAGCAATAATAAACAAGCTCCACCTAATGCTGATGCAGGTAATAGCCAACGATGATTGGCACCCACTTTTAATCGAATCATATGGGGAACAACTAACCCAACAAAAGCGATTATGCCACTAACTGCGACCGATGTTCCTATTAACACCGCACAAAGCAATAATAAATAGCGTTTTATTCGCTGCACATTGATGCCTAAATAATGAGCATCTTCATCGCCAAGTTGAAGAATATTAAGATGATGAGAAAGCTTAAAAACAGCAAACAGAGCGGGGACAATAAATGATACTGCAACAAAAACCAGATCCCACGAGCCTTTACCCAAATTGCCCATCGACCATAATGAGATTTGTCGTAATTGAACTTCATCGCCTATATAACTTAAACATCCCATTATTGCGCCAATAATGGCATTAATGGCAACACCCAGCAAAACCATTTTAGCCAAGTTACATTGCGAGTTTAAGCTATAAATATAAATCAATAAGCAAATCAACAAGCTACCTACAAAAGCAGCCACCATTTTACCGTAAAGCATCATAATAGGAGGAAAGATTGCTGGAAACAAAATAGATAACCCAACCATTAACGCCGCCCCACTACTGATACCTAATAAGCCAGAATCGGCTAATGGGTTCCTAAACAAGCCTTGCATCACCGCGCCGGAACTCGCTAATGCCATACCCACAACAACCGCTAATATAATTCTTGGCATGCGAATATTGAGCCAAATATTCCACAATGGATCATCTAATGGCATGTTCATTAAATGCGTGATAGACAAGTTTAAAACACCACAATTAGCAGAAAGCAGAACAAACGCTAAAAGGAGACCGGTTAATCCCCATAACAATGACCGATGGCTATTGGAATAATGACGATTATTTTGCACCGACTAACCTCTTTTTTGTTGATTTGCTCATGTCATTTAATCAATAAGTGACTTTTAAGCTAGGATCAACCACACTATAAGCGCGATGATCAAACTGATTAGCAGCAATTTTATCAACAATAATTTTCGCTAAATCAATACGATAAACAAAACCATGAACTTCTTGCTGATAATAACACTCGGCATGTTGTGTCATTTCACCATCACGCAGTCCACCTGGTCTTAAGATAACAAAATTTAACGTACTAGTTTGCAACCAAAGTTCAGCTAATGACTTTTCTCGTACGGCATGACCAAAAGCTTGTTTAGCTTTAGTCGATAGCGTAGGCCATGAATCGCCGCAGCCGAGTGAAGTTACCAAAACCATCTGCTTAATACCGGTTTGCTCGGCGCAATCAATAATTACTCGTTGAGCCTTATAATTTCCTGTTTCTCCCCCTAAGGTTGTCACAATCATAGCATCCAATCCAGCTACCTCGCACAACGATTTTACAAGCAAAGCATTAGTTGCATCACCAACATAAGTTTCAATGCCTTGGTTTGCTAATTGTTTAGCAAACTCATTATCACGAACCAAAACAATGCAACGCCAATTCGGATAATTTTGCTTTGCTAGCTGCAAAACTTGATAGCCCGTTCCAAGTTTAGGACTTACACCAAAAATCAATAATGTCTTCATAATATTAACACCTTAAAATTAATTGATTTTTTTAGCTAATGCTCTAAACTTTTCTAACTGGTCTGCTTTTAGTTGATGTTTTTCATCACGACCAACAAAGATTTTGAACATCGCTTGCCCCATATGATTAAGAAATATCATTGATGCGGTAGACATCTTCATAAAGTTACGCTCAATAAAAGCAATATGCTGACAATATTCTGCTTTGATATGACCACTTAGGCCTTTTTGATGACGTAAATTAAAGTATTTTTGGCTATGCGAGCCTGAAGGCAATTCACCCGAAATTTCAGCAATCACATCACCGGTATGAATTAAAAACAGCACCTCTCCCCAAGTTGTCACTTCATCCCAAATTGCATCAAAATGGCTACCATCAACAATTTTTGCACCGGGTAAAGTTTGAATTACTTGCGTCAATGTAACATGATGATCTTGAGCAATTTTTTCTAATAATTCTTCTGGATTGGTTTGCATATAAGCAGCTAAATTTGCTAAATGAGACTGTTTTTCTACCATAATAAGATCCTTTAGTTACGAAATGTTATGTGGGTGTTTTGCTTTTTTAATAACGGAATTAGTCATTGCTGGTTGACCATTGTTCGATAGTCCTGCTTGCGCTCTTTTTTGTTGTAATTCAATATATTCTGGATTGTTGAGTTGTAATAGTAATTGCTGCAAAGCTTGTAGCATGTTGCTTGACCAAAAACGCCCCGACAAAGTTAAAAACATGCAATGATCTCTATTTTTTAAAAGTCCTACTTGATGCCATTGAGCAATTAGAGGCTCAAATAATTGATAGTGTGGCGTTAATTTTGTTAAATCAACTCGCCCCTTTTCAATACCTGCTTGCAATTGATATAACCATTCACCTACCAATGGTTTGTCAGTTAACATCATTATTGGTTTCTTTCCTTGATCAAGCTGGGCATAATATTGGCTTAAATCGCGATGGAGCATAAACGATTGACCACCTAAACGCCCACCAGCGCAAGATCCAAAAGCAAAGAAATTCGAACCTTGTTTAATTAAAAAATTATATAAATTTCGTTCACGGCTGTTTTTTGCCCAATGAGAATTGGTTAAATGAACCCAACCTTGCTTAGCAAGGAACTCGGCACCTTGATGGTAAAAATCACACTTATCTATTACTGATGGTATCTCAATGCGCTTATTTTCAACACTTTTAGCCAGTGGCGTAGTTGGCAATAAATTAAGCGAATAAAGATCAACGCCATCTAAAGGTAAATTATTGGCAATGTCTAAATCTCGTTGCCACGTTTGAGCGGTTTGATTAGGTAAACCAAACATTAAATCACATACCAACGCAACACTATCACGCAATGCAATACGCTCAAAACGCTTAATAATTTGCGCTTCGTTCGATTCACGACCTAATTTTTGCCTAATTGCAGTATTAAACGTTTGCACTCCGATCGAAAAGCGATTTGCCCCCGCGTCAATATAACTATCAACACGTTCATCATCAAAATCAGAGATGCGACCTTCGATTGTAATTTCACAATCGGGTGCTAAAGGTGCATACTGTTTGAAATAACGAATAACGCGTGCTAATTGCCCTGCGGCTAAAGCAGAAGGCGTACCACCACCAAAATAAATGGCATGAATAGGCGCTGATTGCATCGCTTTATTGTGAATTTCGAGCGATATTTCTTTTAATAAATAATCGATATATGTTTCAGTATTAAATTTTCTTAATGGATTTTGATAAAAACCACAAAATTGGCAATGAATATCACAAAAAGGAATATGGATATAAATCAACCGTTTTTTACCTGTTAAAGCGGTATTTTGGATAATTTGCCACTGAGGTACAACATATTGCGGCGATAAAGGTAAACTGGCTTGCAAAGGCATCACTGCCCAGCGATTTTTGAAAGGTAAAGTCGCATTTTCTGCATAAAAAGGACTAACATCTAATGATTTCATAACAACAATTCTTGAACAAATAATCTTCATAAATTAAATAATAATTATTATCATTTAGCAATATTTTTTATTTATTTTTTTTATAACAATTTGATATTTTTATGTATATTTTTATTTGGATATCTGTAACAAAGTTTTTAGGCACAAATTTGGCGATGTTTTAATCTATAAAAAATAGTCCAATAAATTAAATTTACTACTAATTAAAATTCTCAAAACATCATGCAATCCTATTGAAATTTTTATCGTTGCAAAAATAAATATTACTACGTTATTGATAATGGTTATCATTTTCATTATAGTATTTCGATTAAAAAATAACTAATCAACAGGAAATAAACGATGAAGAAAAATTTTTTCGCAAAATTAGGACTATTTTTATTCATTTTCGGCTTTAACAGCTTTATTAATTTAAGCTTTGCGAATGAAAGAATTGTTATTGCTGGAGGCTCTTTAACTGAGATTGTTTTTGCCCTTGGTGCAGGCGATCAGGTTGTTGGTGTGGACAAAACAAGTATTTATCCTAGTAAAGCCAAACAACTTCCCCAAATTGGTTATTGGAAATTGTTAAATATTGAGGGAATCTTATCGCTTAAACCATCGCTATTTATTACATTAAGTGATGCCGAGCCTGATAACATCATAAGCCAAGTCACTCAAGCGAAAGTTGATGTTTTATCGTTACAACGAGTACCGGGAACGACCGAATTACTTTATGCTAATATTGAGAAAATTGCCGACAAATTAAATAAACAACCACAAGGGCAACAATTAATCAACAAAATAAAAACCAACCTAACAAAAATTCAAGAAAAAATCAGCAATCACCCTAATAAGCCAAAAGTCCTTTTTTTAATGAGCATGGGTGGAACGAATTCGGTCGCAGGTAAAAATACCACCGCCGATGCCCTCATCACTATCGCAGGGGGGGAAAATCTTGCCAAACATACAAGCTACAAAACCTATACAGCGGAATCCCTAATTGCCATGGATCCTGAAATTATTGTATTAAACAAACATTCAATTGAACAATTAGGTGGAATGGAAAAATTAAATACTATTGCAGGAATAACAGAAACATCGGCTTATAAAAATCACCGCATTATTGCCATTGACGATAGCTATCTTTTTGGTATTGGACCAAGAGTTGACGAAGTTGCCCAAATACTTTATCAACATTTTTATCCTCAATAATATTGGATAACTAATTTGTAACATAATAATTATATTTAATTTATAACAATTTTAAGCGAAGCAATTGAAGCGTATTATTTAATTTATTATGTTTGAAAGGAATAAAATGCTTAACTTTACTCATTTTAAAAAAACTAGCACACTGGCTTTAAGCTTGTCCTTTATCATGCCCGCAATCGCAGCAGAAAATAATGATAAAGAAAAGTACAATGACGTCATGACAGTCACTGCACACGAAGCAACAAAAAAACCCGGCACCAATGCCGAAATTTCTGAACAAGAAATCAGACGCGATGGCGGAACCAATTTTGGCACACTTATGCGCTATCAACCACTTATTTCAGCGCCGGGGAACATTTCAGGATCTGGCAGTGGTAAAAGTAGCTGGGATCGAGGTGGATTTACTGGCTATAACATTCGCGGTTTAGATGCCAACCGAGTTTCCATCGACATTGACGGCATGCCCTTACCCATCGCACAAGGACGCGTCAACTCAGTAGGTCGAGCTGGATTTGGTACTTACGGCATTGGGCGTGATTATATTGATACCTACATGTATAACAGAGTCGATATCCAATCAGGTGCAACACCCGTTAGTAATGCTAACAATGCATTAGGAGGATCGGTATCATTCCAAACCAAAACTGCAGGTTACTACCTATACCCTGGTAAAACAAGCTACTTTGGCTTCCAAAACAATTATGACAGTACCGATAGAAGTTATCATCAAGGATTAACCATAGCAGGTGGCGACGATTACCTTAATGGCATTCTTGTATTAAGTCGTCGTGATGGTCAGCAAGGTCGCAATCATGGTGATTCAATCAACAATTACCCAGAAAATTGGCATTCAAACTCAATATTGGCTGGATTCGGATGGCAAATGAATGATGAACATTTACTTAATACCACGGCTGATTACAACGGCAAAACCAAAAATTCACATTACGACACATGGGATAAATATGGTAAAAAAATCGAATCCTTTGATCACCAAAGAAGCAAAAATAACCGTTTTAATCTAGCCATCAAAGAGCAATGGAAACCAACCAACATTAGCTGGATTGATAGCTTAACCACCCAACTCAATTATCAACAAACTCACGTTTACGATAATACAGACTTAAAACACACATCTAGAGGCAATTTCAACACACAAACACACTACAACACCAAGGCTTATAACTTTATTACAACCCTCTTAAAAAATTATGAAAATCAAAAAATCAGTGCGGGTTTAAATACAAAATGGAGCAAAGATGAATCGCCATTTTACACATCGGCAAAATCACAATATGGAAGAATCTTTCCGGATGGCGATTACACCAAACCTCAAGCTGATAGCCGCAGTTATCAATTAGGTGGATTTGTTGAAGATCGTATTAGTTTTAACGTCAATAACAGCAATAACTTCTATTTGGTCCCTGGAGCAAGAGCGATATACCAAAACACCAAACCGCGTCATCTTGAAAACATGAGCGTAACAAACATAAACTCAAGTCAACTTGGCAAACAGTACAACGGCAATAGTGATTTTAAAATATTACCATCCATGTCATTAATGTATGACATCACCCCAAATATGACCACTTACTTACAATACAAACGTGGCGCACAAATGCCAAATCAAAACCAATTATATGGTTCATATTTAGCGCATAGCCAAATGTATGTACTCGTGGGTGATTCTAATCTAAAAACCGAAACCAGTGATAATTTTGAATTAGGACTAAAAGGACAACCAACGGCAGGCGTTACATTATCAACGGCAGCTTTTTATAATAAATACAAAAACTTCATTGCTTATTCTCGTTACAAAAAGAATTTTGTCGGAACAGGTAACCGTATCGTTTATCAATCGGAAAACCGAGATAAAGCCTACATTTACGGTGCCGAACTCAGCAGTGAATTTAATATAGGCACATGGTTTGAATCTATAAACGGTTTAAGCGCAAGACTTGCTGTCGGCTACAACCAAGGTAAATCAAAATCTAGCTATCTAGGCGACAAATATATCGAAATGGACACCATCTCACCATTAAAAAGCATCATTGGTCTAGCATGGGATGACCCTAACAAATACTATGGTTTCGCATTGACCACAACCTTCCAAAAAGGCAAGAAAACAGACGGCACAACGCGTGAAACCTACAACAATGACGGTAAGCCAATCAAAAATTCAACCGATGACTATTTTAGAATTGCAGGACATGGAATTGTTGATTTAACAGGTTATATTAATATCACTAAAAACGTAAAATTAAGCGGTGGTATTTATAATCTGACCGACCAAAAATACTGGGATTACCTAAGTAATAATAAACTATACAAAACATCAAATTATAAATATCTAGAAATGTTTACCGCACCGGGTAGGACATTCCAATTAGGTATGGATATTGATTTTTAATTGTAAATCAAAAATGATGTGTTGTTTTGGATCAACCCGTTTAGGCGGGTTGTTTTTTTTACGTTTTTTTTGGTAAAATTACGAAAAATTTTAATAAAATCAATAAAATTACCAACCACTCTTTAGCAGTTAAATGGCTATTGCCTAGAGTAAGTTATTATTGATTTTGCGGACTTGTTGGTCATCAGCGTCCTACCGTAGTTATGTAAGTAATTGATTTGTTTAAAAACAGCAAAATAAAAACTTCAATAAAATCAATACCTTTCCTGACCGATTTTTGGATAATTATTGCGTTTCTTTTGATAAAAAGTAACTTATAAAAACCACTCAAGGTTATGTTGCCTATCTTATTCCGTCGTTATAAAGTGCCAATAACAGAGCGAGATCAGCACGTCAAACAAGAATGATAGCGATGCTATGCTTCAATCGGAAACACAAATTTGTCTGAAACAAATTTGAATATAGGTGGCTTCAAAGAGATAAGTAGCGTAGTAACCGCAGACCATGTTCTGTAACTTAAAGCGAGGGGGAGGTAAGGAATTCGCTTTAATTGTTTAAACTCGGACGTGGACACTATAACTATTTTTTTCACTAAAGGTCAAAACATCCTAAACCTTACCACACTAGAATAGACTGTAGCTTTCAATCGCAACAGCGCGGAGAGCGCTGTTCTTTGATATCATCTCCCTCCCTTTGCCAAAGGACTAAAAGCTAAGGTGAGGTGCAAACAGCATAGAGGTCACTGGATGCTAGGTAACTATAAACGACACCGCCACCAGAGCTGACAGCAAACGGAGTACTACCTGCTACGTCGCTTGCCCAATAGTAGTTATAAACGAAACCCACATCAGCGTAATAGTTCATGTAGCCCCACTCAGTGAAAAAACCTGCACCTATATGACACATGTAATTATTATCAGATGACCTAGGCGTGGCGCCATCTATACCTCCATAGCATGGGAAATAATGATGCACACCACATTTCGCGTTAGTCAAATCCTTTACCTTAGCAAGACGATAACCCAAACGGCTACACCAAGATATTTGATTAGACTGGGTATCGTGTTTACCACCGCGATTGACGAACCACTGCCTCAACACAAATCCATACCTCACCTCATTACCACGACTATCCCTTCCCACCAACTCAAAAGTCTGCGGCAAAGAGGGTACAGTTAGTGGACTAGGATTTGCTGAACTTATCTGACTACTATCCGCTCTAGGACCATTTAACATTACCCGTGTTACATAATGGGATTTATCACTAATCCAAATATCAGCCGGTCTGCTATTTCTCTCCGGATCTATGAATGAACCAGAATGGGGCCTTGTCCAACTCACTGTTGCCCTTATACTACCATTCGTGACAACAGACCACATCAACTCACTTCCATCCACTCCACCTATATCTAAATCAAAATACAAACCATCTAAACCCGTTGTCGGAAAATTAAGATCATAAGATGACAAACTTGTTGACTGAACTAAAAAACCCCTATTTTGATCCCAAATGCTTGCTGGACCAGCAAGGCTAGGATTATCTCTAAAATCAAGATTACCACCGCCATATATCAAATTCACCCTTACGTAACAGATTTTTGGCAATTCATTTGGATTGATATAATACGACACCGTACTACCACTGAAAGTACTGTTATTCGGTACACCATACTGTGTAGCTAAGCTGCCTCCAGTACTACTTAATGTTACCTTATAAGGCGCATCACATATATCTAATGTATCGCTACGACTTACTGTATGGCCATTCTTGTCAGTGAAACTTACCGATATACTCCCCGTCGCTGTTATGCCATTTGCACCCTGTCCATCTCCATCATCATCCCCCCAATAATGATATCTATTCACTAAATCATTTAAATTCAATAAATTAGTCGATGAAGGTACCGACATACTTATATCGCCCAAAGTTCTTCCGTTAATTAACTTTATCGGATTTGTTGCGTCTGATGTATTAGTTGACGGCGTGATGGTTCTACCATCTGGCAGTGTAATAGTCAATAAACTATCCACTGAAGTCGCCCTAGTTCGACCACCATCAAACGTTAAATAAGGTGCATTCCCCTCAATAACCTTTGTGGTTTGCGCCGATAATGCCTGAGAACTTTGCGAATACAGTAATAGCAACAACGGTACAAAAACCAACCATGGCTTGAATAATTTAGACAATTTAGGTAGGAGAAGTAAGCTCTTCGACCTCAGCGATGAAGTCAGGTTCGATAACTTTGGTGATAAAAATAAGAATTGAGTCTGATTTCGACTACGATGATATTGAAAAAGATTTAGGGCGTAGATTTGGCAGGCCAGATGCTAAGTATGATAGCGCATTTCGATTATCCTGTCAAGTAACTTTTTGTTTTATTTATACTTTTATAATTAACCGCTCAACTAATGAGCATTTCCTTGCTTTAAAAGTGCTTAAATTATAGCCGATTGAAAAATAATGTGCTAGTTTTTTTGTTAAATGGATAAGTTTAAGCTTGTGTTGACGTATTTTGGGGGATGGTTTTGGTGGTATTTTTGACTAAAAACCACCAAAAAAAACTTCAATAAAATCAATACCTTTTCTGACCGATTTTTAATTGGTTATTGCTAATAACGATGTATGTGCAATTATTTTTTATAGTTTTATCCAAAAAACGATTGAATATACATAACTAATGACAATAAACATAATAGAAAAAATACCTAAACCATAAGAAAACTTATTCTTACTTGATTTTACAAGTATAATTCCTACAATCAATAAGGAAAGATAAAAATACCAGAAATGCATTGGTGCATAAACAAAGATAACTCTAAGCAAAAAATAAACTATGTTAACTAAATCCCATTCGTACATTTAATTTATCATCCATTAATATTTTTTATTTATTATATATTCTTTTTTCATTATTACTATCAGCAACTATTTTTAGTTTGTGCTATATATTCATAATGTAAAAAAATATCGTGCTGTTTTCTTTCTATAAAAGATTGGAAACGATTATTTTTCTGGTAACGACATAACCGCTGTTTCTTTATATTCTTTTGTCTTTTTATCCCACTCTTGTAATCTGAATATACAAAAGGATTTCTTTTTATCCTCTATTGGGTTAGCACCGATAGATAGCAAGTAATCGGTATCTTTTTTCGGTATAAATACTATTTTTTTGTTATTCCAGTTACATGTAACCAATTCGGCGTAACCTCGATGGAACCATCCCGCTTCTTGTTTTTTATATCTATAAACAGCCACATTAAAAATAAACGGCTTATCTGGCACTATATTGAGCTGATTTATTGGTTTTGCATTTTCATCCGAAACGTGTACGTCATGAATGTCGGTAACAATAGGCGCATAAGTTTCATCACCAAATCGATAAGCCATGAAATATCCTAATTTACGTGTATTTGTTTCGTCATATACACGTAATCTGCTTGCAGTAAAATCATCTGAGCCCACTTGTACTACAGTAATCCTAGCCTTAGGTTGTTTACCTTTTGGCTCAACATCTGAATAAAAACGGGCTTTTGCTAAATATTCTTCTTGCCTTTTTTTTGCGCTATCAGCTTGTTTTGTTGCGGTATCTTGTGCACAAGATGTGATTAATAGCGAACAGATAATAAAAATGGATAATTTGAATAATTTATACATTATTTTCTCTCATTATTTTTATAGTGAATTCAAAGGATAATATATATTTCAATTTAAAGAAAGAATTTTAGTTTTTATTGAGTTGATTTGATTAACGTTAATTTTATCCTCAACAAAACTCTAATTTGTGAACTATGGCTTAAAATTGCCTTAAGGTAATATCTTTGATAACTCATGACCTTAAAACTAAATATTTATCAACCATTTTGTTAACTCTAAAAGCCTTAATTTGGGTCTGATGATTTTGACAAATTGATTTATTTCTAACTTTTTAATTATTTTTGTAAGTTAGACGCAATCTGAAATAAATCACATTATTGGTCACTGTTCCAATAAAAATAGAATGTTTATTTAACTTACAAAAAATATTAAATATATTATAGACAAACCCTCTTAAAGGGTTTGTCTATAACTGTTATTTCATTCTGGTGCAATTTGCCTCTTCTTTAATTTTATTATTCGATGAACTATATTCGATATCTTTAGTTATTGTTTCTCGCTCATAAGTCAAAATAAATTTATCATTGCTTTCTTTTTGTAATGATCGTGTCTTTTTGCTAAAAAAGTAATCCGTTTCTTCTTGTTTTGTTTTATTATCATAAGTTTCTACAAGGCTTTCTTTGTCCCAATGTCCTGTTTTTAGATTTTTAGAATATAAAGAATTATTCTCATATTTAAATGACATTAACACATATTCATCATTATATTTTTTTTTAAATTCCTCAAAACCATTGCCATTCCAATCAGAGTTATAGAATGTCACTTTACAACTCCATTCGCCTACAAACATTTCATCCGATACTCGTTTTTCACCACAACCAGATAAAATTATTCCTAAGAAAGCAACTAAAAATATTTTTTTCATACCATCTCCTTAATTAAATCTAGATAATAGTATGAAACTTATCAATTAATAGCAATAAAAAAATCCTCATCAAGTAATCCTACAGATGTTTTTTTTAAATCATTCAACAAAATAAATTTACTTTCGTTTTATATGTGTATGACACCGGAAGATTATGAAATTAAGCAACCCGAGGAGAATGCTATATTATCAACAGCGACGACGAGCACAATTATGTGTTCTATCAAACGCAGAAAGCGCTATATGATATCGCTGATTTTGTGATGTTAGCTGATGCTGTTGAGTATTGTAAGTTGAAGATTGATAGTGTGTTTGTTAATATCTAAATTATCAAATTAAATTGAGTAGCGCTATGAAGTATATACATATAATTAAATTTTTAATGACTCATGATTTAACGCATTTGAAAGAGTGCTGGCGAGCTGAATTAACAAGGCGAAAACAAATATCATTTTATCGTGTTTTAATTTCATATATCAGAACAGATTCAACACATAAAAAATACTTATTTTGGTGGCGTTTAGCTCATGAAATGTATATGTATGGAAATAAAAAACAAAAAGAAACCTCTTGGAAAATACAAAAAAAATTAATATATAGATTTAAAATTGATATCCATCTTGGTGCAAAAATAGGTAAAAATGTGTCTTTCCCTCACCCTTATTCTATAACTATTGGTGAAAACGTAATAATTGGTGAAAATCTTATTATACATCAGAATGTCACAATAGGATTTGGGCATGGGCCTATGCATATTATTATGGGAGATAATGTTTATATTGGTGCTAATTCACTGATACTCGGTGGTGAAATAAAAATAGGCAATAATGTAAAAATCGGCGCGATGTCATTTGTAAATAAAGATATTCCAGATAATTGCACTGTTTATACGAAAAAAACACATACAATTATCCAGAATAATTGATTATTACTGTGGTTTTTCTGGCTACTTGATTTTAGGTTCTGCATCTAAATCAATGCGATCTAATAATGCCCTATTTTTTCATTCTTGTAACTAATCTTCTTCGCCTGATACTCATAACTCAAAATCCATGATTTGCTAAATGATCTTATTCAAGGTTCTTATCACATACAGATGGAACCTCATATCAATCCTCATCATATAAGCATAAATTAGCTATTTACAAGCATAGGTATCCCAACAATTGCTACCATTTTGATCGCTAATTTTTCTGCCTAAAACATGTTGTTGTCCAAACATCTAGCTCGCTAGGTTTTTTTGTTTGAATATATCTAGAACTATAAGTGTGTACATATTTAAATTCATCATCTGAAACATATTGATATTCCCATATATATTCGTACTCAATGTTTTTATCTAGATTATGATGCTCTTTTCTATAGCGTTTAAATGAAAATTTTTCCGGTGCTAAATTATAAGATTGTTTCGTCATTGAGTTGTCTTCATGTTTTTCATATCTTATGGGGATGTCATTTATCTCATAATTTCTTTCGTCATTGGCATTTTTTCCTATATTGTATACCCCTTGGTTATGACATATCCATTTCCCAATTAGCATATCTTCTGTAACTTCAGGCGAACATCCAGACAAAGCAAATGCCATTAGTAAAAATGCAACTATCCTTTTTAACATTATTATTCCTTTTTTATTATTATAAATTTAAATTATAACAAATCATTCTAGATAGCTCATTTATTATTTGTTTTTAGTGTACTTCTCAATAACATTTAGCAAATACTCTTTATATCAGATGCTGTCGTCGAACATTGATATTTTTATTGTATTTAGATGGTCATTAACCATTCCCAATATTGTCTTCTAATTCAGTTAAGTAATAAGAAAACTCAATTTGCAGCCATGTCTTCTATCCTCTAATATTCTGTTTATCAATTATCTTTAATTTTTGGCAAGATACACAGCTACTTGTAAATGTAGCTGATCTCTTTTCATAATAATGAATTTGAACTCTATTTAGAATAAAAATTAAAGCACAGTTAATCTGTAAAATCCAACTTAAGCAGTTAAATTTTATAAAACATTAGAAATTGGTTTAACTTATTGATTTTAATGGCGTCCCCTACAGGATTCGAACCTGTGACCTACGGCTTAGAAGTGCCTTAATATACTAAAATATATTAATTGAAAAACCTTAATAACACTAGAAACAACAAGGGCTAGCCAAAATTTCAATTAGTAGATTTTAATAGATTTTAGTATATATTAATAAACATTTGTGTCACAAAATGGTCACACCATCTTACAACCGACCTTCCAAAATTTCACATCAAAAAACAATCAATATAAAATAACGAAAAATAAATTTACTTTTGTTTTATATGCGTATGATGCCCGAAAATTTTGAAATTGAATTGTCGGGCGAATGATACATTATCAACAGCGACGACGAGCACAATTATGTGTTCTATCAAACACAGAAAGCACTATATGATATCGCCGATTTTGTGATGCTACATGACGCTGTTGAGTATTGTAAGTTGAAGATTGATAGTGTGTTTGATCATTAATATTTTGCTATAATTTTATTTTGTTTGGAATAACCGATTTAATTACATGGGGTTTAGATATGGGATTTAGATATTGGATTTATAAAAAAACCGGATTAAAACTACGCAAAAATTTAGATTACAGTTCTCAGATAACTAAATCAATTGAAGAAGCAACGATAAATTACGATCAAAATGTCATTGAGGATAACTGCAATCTTTTAGATAATATTATTCAGAAACCTAAATTAATCGCTGAAACAGCGACAATTTGTCCTCAAGTCGTCATCGACGATAACTGTAGAGTTGATGAGCATTCTTATATTGTTAGTGGTTTAGTTAAAAACACACATATTGGTAAGTACTGCTCAATTGCAACAAACGTTACAATCGGCGCAGATAAACACCCCACGGACTGGTTATCAATACATCCATTTCAATATAATGAAACTGACAAGTTCAAACCACTAGAAATCACAACAATTGGTAATGATGTCTGGATCGGAGCAAATGTTGTTATACAAACAGGGGTAAAAATAGGCGATGGAGCAATTATTGGTTCATCAGCAGTTGTCACTAAAGATGTCCCTCCCTATGCTATTGTTGCAGGCATTCCAGCAAGAATTATACGATATCGTTTTTCAAATGATATCATAGAGAAATTACTGGAATTAAAGTGGTGGGATTTAGAACATCATTTATTAAACAAAGATGTCATTGACTTTAACAACATCGAAAAAGCTATCGAACAAGTTGAAACAATAAAAAATAAAGATAAAGTGGCATAATTGCCACTTCTTTACGGCTTGTCTGGAAATACTGCATTAATGTCTGATACATCAACACGCATTAACAAGATTCGATATTTTTTCCACTCTTTTAACTGCGCTTCTTCGTCGGCTTCTTGCATATCAAAATCGATAATATCTTGCAAAATAGCTATTTTTTCGCTGGCTTCGTTGATTAATGAATTTTTTGTAATTGTATTTTGCTCACAAAGATATTGATTACGCTCATTAATGTCTTCAACCCATTTTTTACCATCCCACTTGTGAAAAGCTGATGGCTTCGGATCTGAGTACGTTAAATCACTAAATATAATGCAGCCTGCGTTTATTGCGTTATGCAATTCATCGTGCTGTTTAGCTGTGATTTCTACAGCATCAGACGGTATTTCGTTGTTAATTTCATCTATATAAAATGATTTTGTTGTATGACTGTAAAAATGTTTCATATTTAAAATCCTATAGCTATGTAAAGAAAACCTGTGTTCGCGTAGCTACCAACTGGATCTTTTCCCCAACACTTAAACTGAGAGCGAGATATTGGTGATGCTGCTGTAGAATTAACTCCAGCAAACAAATCATTCGTCACTATTGATAAACAAGCATTTGGGAATACTGTAAAAAATGTTTGAATAGACCCACCGAATCCTGCCCCAGCCAAATATTGTCCTTCCCCCCATTGGATGATCAGTCCATTGGCCATTTTCGCATAACCATTTTTAGCAAATACTGCTGCATATTCTGCGCTGCTAATCAAGTCAGAGTTATTAAACTTTGGGCGCTGTTTAAAATTCGTTTGTTCACCTACCATGTAAATAGGTGAACCGTTCACATCCTCTTTAACGGCAGGAACAGCGCCAACATCATCAGCAGTTGGTTTATTATTCGGCGAGTAAACTCGTTGGCCTTGTTCATTTAGAACTTTTACATCTAATGAGCCATTAATTGACTGATTATCTACACCAGATTTTTTTATGAAAACTGTAGTATCAATTGATAGCGCAGCGTTTTTAGCGTCATCTGCTGATTTTTTAGCATTTTGTTCAGATGTTTTAGCGTTGCGCTCAGATGAGCTAGCAACATTTGCGCTATTACTAGATTGTTGAGCTGAGTTATGTGACGCTGTAGCTGATGAACTAGCACTATCTGCATATGATTTTGCTGAATCTGAATGTGATTTAGCTGATTCGCTAGCATCAGTTGCTATTGTTGCTGATTCACTTGCTGATCGTGCTGAGTTGCTTGCATTAGCGACCAAGCCTTCAACTGAATGCGCTATATTTTTTGCATTAGTTTCGCTTATTTTTGCGTTCGTTTCAGATGTTTTACTATTCTGTTCTGAATCTGCCGCTTTTTCAGCAGATTTATTAGCATGATTACGAGCATCAATAACTTGTTGCAGTATTTCAGGTGTTATCTCACTCTCCGACGGGTTAAGTAAAAAATCATTTAATGAGCCGTCAGATGAGTCAGAAAAAACTTGAATTGTACCCAGCCTTTTTGGTGGGAATCCATTTATAATCAACTTTACTTCATAATCACACGGCAAAACGTTCATTATGTAACTACCGTTACTTGCTACTTGAAATGCTTGCGTTTGCGTTAGTACTTTGCTTGTTGTTTTTTTTGCGCATAACTCAATAGTGCAGTTGTTAATAATATTACCTGCGCCGTCTGTTAAAACGCCTGATATTTTTGCCATAATTTTCTCCTAAAATAAAAACCACTACGAAGGCGATTATTATTTTTTCAATGTCATTATTGTGATGAAATCTGGTATGCCATCTTTTTTATATTTGTTCGGTGTTTGTGTGTTAACAAAAAAAGTTACATTAGCGGGTATTGTAGTTGAAAGAGTTTCACTTACAGTGAGACTTATCTCTGATGTCTCTATCCTTTTTGTGATAACTTGATTAGTTGCACTATTTCTGATGATGATATCCAGCCTACCAAATGTGAAATAATTCGGGCTCCAGTGGTTATCGCCAGTATGGCCCGGGTGACCAACGGCTGCTAACGTAACTGGTAAAATAAACAACTCTCGATCGAACGACTCAGGTGCTATAGTAACGGAGCCATCTTTTGCACATGTGTGCATTTTTATAATGTCGCCGACAATTTGCATTGCTGTTAACTTCCCTTTAACTTGGCAATTCTCATTAATCACAACATTATTTAATTGCCCTGAGTTCGCATAAATGCTGCCTGCAATATTCGCCCGTCTAGCGTTTAGCGTACCGTCCTCCCATAGTTCAAAAGCTGGAGGATTACCTGCACTGATAACGCTACCTGCAACCATTTTACCGCCTGAGATTAGCGGTGCTTTGATTTCAGTGCCAGCGATTAATCTGTCCCCCCTCATTGTGCCAGTAGCAATTAAATCACCGTCCAAGAACATGGCAGGCTCAATCCAATATGAGCCGTTGTACATACGCGCCTCTGAATGTGCAACTTTCCCCGCACCATCTAATGAGTAGATAATTAATGTGGTATCACGGGCTGGATAAAATCCGAATTCACGATAAAACATTTGGGTTGCTTCATCATTGTTAGTCGGGAATTTACCGTCGTGAGTTTGAATCCTAAATAATCCCCCTGCTCCATTTTCTGCAATTAATGTTTTTGTGTTAGTGATGAACATCTCTGAACGCCCAACAACATTAACTGCATTCACACCGTACCAGTACTCAGTATCAGGCTGACAATCAACATCAGTTAATGTCATAGCTCTACCAAGATAATTGGTTTTTGCTTCAACTTCGGACTTTGTTGTACCTTTGTAGAATTCGAATTGTGTACCCAAGCTCGATACAGACGTCATAACAGGGCGAATCGCTACATTAAAACTACTTGGCGTGAGTACCAAGCCTGATGGTTTAGACGGCGGCAGAATCGAAAAAGCAATCGTAGTTTCATCGCCCAATCGTCCGTCTTCTGCTACCCCTCTAACCGTTGCGCTAAACTTGCCTTGCTGTAATTCTGATAAATAATACTCAGTATCATTAACAGTTTCACGACTAATTAATTTATCATCACGATGCACCTTAACCTCAAATTTCAGGTTTTGAATCGTGCGAGGTGTGGACCATGACAAACGAGCTTGATATAAGTCGGACTCCGGTATAATTTCAGCTTGTAGTTGTTCAACAGGCGGAATTGACCAGCCAAAAATAGTACCACTTTCTGCTTCAAATTTTGCCCCATTATCTACTATCGCCTCTTTTTGCGGTTCATGTTGTAACGCTGTGATTGAGTAAGTGCCGTCGCTGTTTTCAGCAATCGTTATAGCCTTAAATAACCGTGGTTTGATTTTATTGTCATATAAGCCCCAAACCGAATATTCATCGACATTAACACTACTTACTAAAACAATTTGATTAGGTTTAACCTGAGCTTGAATTTTAACTTTTTGTAGTTGCATATTTGTGTCAGTCACACTTAAATACGCATGTTTCATGTGTTTAATGTCAATATCACGGTCTAACGTAATCGTGCTACCATTTGCTTCTAAAATTCGTCCGCCAATAGTTGTACCTGCAAAATCATTATCAGCAATACCGATAATATCGCCGGGTAAATGACGGATACCCTCACGTCCCACGCTAAACGTAACCGTTTGTGTTTCAAGCTTTTCAGTTTGAATTAACCATTTACCAACCCTGTGAGCTTGACCTCTCGACGTACAACCAAACGCATCGATTTGCGCTACATTCAGCCCGAATCGCTTAATTAGTTCATCATCAGCGACGTACTCAGTTGTTGGCTCCCAATTGTTATTAGGGTCAATATAACGCACATGCACAGCAGTATGCCGTGATTTTTGTGCTGCTGAGGTGTAGTTGAACTGCCCCTCGACTACATTTGAGTTTGAATAAATTGCTACAGGGTCGCTTGGTCTATCCATCACCGCAGTGTACTGCGTACCGTCCCAAATTGGCATGGCTCGGAAGATTGAGCACAGGTCGTGAATAACATCGTACGCCTGTCGTTGCTCTGTAATGTAACAGTTACAGGTAAATCTTGCCTCTTTACCGCCAAAACCATCATCAACTAACTGGTCACAGTATTGAGCAATCGTGTATAACGCAAATTTATCAACACCAAATTGACCAATACGATTACCCATGCCGTAGCGTGTATTAGTTAGTATGTCGTAAAATATCCACGCTGGGTTATTCGTCCAAGCAAGCTTAAAATTACCTGACCAAAAACCCTTATACTCTCTCGTTTCGGGAGTGTAATTGTCAGGCACTTTAACTATCATACCTTTGATTAAATAATTACGGCGAGGCACACCACTAAACTGCGATGAATCAAACTTCAAACCAACGACCGCGGTGTTCGGATATGAAAATTTAGTATCGTAAATTTCAGTGTACGAACTCCATAGCGTGTTATTAACTAGCAATGATGATGTGCTGTCTGGTGTTCTGCGCACCACTCGAATGTTAAACGGTTTCGGTGGTAAATCATCTAAAATAACAGAAGTTAAATACTGCGAGCGTGTTTTTTTATCGATTAAATCCACCGTTTTTACCGTTTTCCACACACTACCCACACCGATTTGAATTTCCATTGATACTGAGGTTCGGTTGATGTTGCCTTTTTTATCTGTGGAGCTCAACGACTGCACACCAACAGTAATGCGTACCCTATCAATATTTGGGTCGGTAATGGTTCGCACAATCGGCGTTGCTGCTTTTACTTCCAAATTAACAGGCACTTCGTTTTCGGTTGCCGGAAATCCTTCTAGCGGTGATTGCGCCTGAATGCCTGCCGTCCATTCAACATTAACACCATTGAAATTGTATGAACCGTCGGGCGCTTGAATTGGTGTATCATTTAAAAATATGCTTTGCAATCCGTTTGCTGGACCCTCTATCTGCCCCTCACATAATAAATCAATAATACTCAGTTGCTGGTGTGATTTTAGATTGTCTTGTGCTTCTTTTGGTGTTTTTGCTTTTCCTGAACCTTTACCCATTTTTCTTCCCCTTTATGATTTTATCCCAAGGGATTGGTGTTGTTGGTTTTTTATCTGGATTCGTTGCGTCGTCTAATGTTTCAAGCCCTTGTGACAGCACTTTCGAACCCACTTTTATTAAGCCATAGCAAAGCGGCACAGGTGCTCCTTGCGCTATCGTGTTGTCCAGATTAGAAAAATAGGTGTTTTTATTAGCGCCACCGTCAGCTGATTTGTCTGTTTTGGGTAGTTTGGTTAGCATTTGGGCTACACCACCAATCATCAAACCCAACCCCGCTGCCATTAATGGATAACCCATTGGCGTCCAGTAAAAAATAGCACCAACAACGAACATCACCGCACCAGCTATAAAGCTGAATGCTCCACCTTTTGCACCCTCTGTTTTAGGTACAATATGAATAACAGCGTCCTGAGGTATTCGACTGTGTAGACCAAACTGTAAATTGTCCTCGTTCATATCTACGCCGTTAATTCGCACCCGAAAATAACCGTCCATAATCTGCTGCTTCAAGCCTTTAATTTGACAATACAATCCGTTTAATGCCTCCGCTGCTGTTTCAACGCTCATATTGAACTTATCGCCATATTGTTTAAGATTGCCGTAAAGCCTGACGATTGCCATTTTTTATGCCTCCAAATTGAATGTGTGTATTTAAGCCAAAATCCATCATATAAATCTCGTTTAGAGAGACGATTTGGGCAATGATGTAAAATGAATTGATTGCCGATATAAATGGCTGCGTGGTTGGGTGTTGTCGAGCCAAGACAAACCAAGATAACGTCGCCCTCTTGAACATCCTCAACTTGTTCAAACTCATTTTTAGGTAGTAAATCTAAGTAAAGATTTTGCCCGTTATGCCACCAATCATCTTGCCTTTCGTAATTCGGTAAATCGATACCCGTTAACATGTACGCATCTCGTACTAACGTTAAGCAGTCAGTTTCACCATGCTTAAATTCACGACCAAGCAGTGGCTTGATATACCTGAACTTGTGAATTTGATTGTTGCAAACTAGCCACCAGTTCAATCCTGTTTGCTGTTGATAAAATTGGTCTGCTTGGCTGAGTATCGGTAAACCGTTTGGGTGAGAGTGAACAATTGCGGTTATCTCTCCTTTTTGTTCTGCCTTTATCCAATCGTCAGGGGATATTTCAAATGTTTCGGTTGGTGTAGGTGAAATGTTATTGCATGGCAGATAGGATTTATTATCAATAACAAATCCGCAGCACTCAGCCTCACCGCATTGTTTAGCGTGATTAAGTATTTGTGTTTTCATAATTAATTAAGAGAGTTTAGCAGCAGTTGGAAAACCACCAAAAGGAAGAATACCGTGTTGGCCATGACGAAGCTTACAGCCATTTAGACAACGGCTACATTTATCTTTAGTAATATCGTTTGTGGGTTTATCAAATTCATCAGCTACAGGCCCACCTGTATAGCCGCACTCTGACGAGCGATATATCCAACTGCAAGTATTAGCAATAATGACGCGTGCTGGAATTAATGCGCCGTCTGACTCACACGGTAACGCTAATTCAAACGTAACCACCATTGAATTTTGTTGTTTTACCTGCTCAATCACATAATTTGAGCTGATTTCGCAAAACGGATCGGCATATTGATTACCGTTCTCGAAGTTAACAGCGTCTAAGTATTTAACTGGCACTTCGTGACGTGTGACAATTGCGCCAAGTAAGCCGTCAAAATCGGCTATTAGACCAGTAATAAAACCCATTGCATTGCTAACGCTCATTGTCGGGCGGTTACTAGTGCCCTGCCCGTTTTTCTGAAAACCATCTACTTTAATAGGATATGGCTCATAGATATTACCCTGCCATGTAATCGGACGCCGAAGCTCATTTAATCCATTATGAAAGCGAAATATCGTTTTATTACCCACGATTTTAGTTAAATCGACTTCATACAGGTCAATAATCGCATCTTGTGCTATTTTTGTGATATTAAGTAGCATTTTTTTGGGGATCATGCGACTACCTCCTCAAATGTTGCGGAAATTGTTTTAGCTGCGCCATTGGGCGTTGATGTCCAAGAACGACAAACAACTTTGATCGTTTTGTGAGTGTTAGGCTCTCGCCATAAAAAAGCTTTAACCGCATTGTGTCGGCTAAGAAAATCATCAATCAAGCCGACATCTTCTGATAACCCGACAAATGTTACATTGTATGAGCGCAAATCGTTGTTAATACCGTCCCGAATGCGTTGCTCATAGCCGTCGCCGAATTTAATTACCTTTACTTTCGGTGATACTGAGATTGTGGAGCTGTTTTGCGGTCTCCAGTGAAATGTTTCCATAATTTTCTCCAGACATAAAAAAAGCCCGCAATTGCGAGCTTTAGGTTTGATTTTCTTTATTACTAATTTTTAATAGAACCCATTAGCGTTTCAAGTGAATGCGCATTACTGACGCAAAGAGTTCGTGAGTCAAATTCTTGTGACCAACAAAAAAGCCAGTTTTCTAACTCCTCTACATTATACTTTCCTGTAGCGACTCCAACGCCCATCTCAACAACTTCTGCGTCAGGAGCTTTTAACTCTTGCCCATTTAATAGTAAAAATAGATAACCAGAAAACATAGCCGTTCTTTTATTAGCATTTGCAAAAGGGTGGTTTCTAATTAAACTCTCAATGAGAACAGCCGCCAACCTAAAAATATCCTCAGTTTGTTCGTGATACCTGTAAAGACTGGGTCTAACTTGGGATGAGCCCAAGGTATTCTCATCACGAACATATATAGGCTCTTTAGGTGTCTGTAGTTTAATTAGCAATGAATTGATAAGCTTTATATCATCAACTGAAAGAAAATTGATTCCATCAACTATTTCCCCAATTTGTGACACTAGCATTCGTTAAACCTTTGATAAGTCTCTCATGGCTTTTTTGTAGCGAGCGAACCCAAAGGCAAAGGCATTTAAAACTTGCTCATTATGATTGCAGTCATTACTTAACGCAGGTTTTGCTTTAACCTCTACATGTTTGTCACGTGGAGGAATATAAAGACGATCTTCCTTTATTTGTGCGTGACCCATAAATTCACCTCATTAGTTTTTATATAAGAATGGCTGAGAACTAATAAGCTCTCAACCTCAACTTGATTATAAATACCATAAGGTAAAGAGTAAAGAAAATTTATACTAATTACAAAAAATTAATAGGTGCTATATATTTGACTGTTACACGCCGCTCGTAACCCAAATTTGGGTTACCTTACAAATCAACATGTTAGCTTTAAGTCGTCTTCATTATAAAGATAACTGATAATAAAAAACAGCCGAAGCGGGTTAGGATCTAATTATATTTGATCTAAAATTAACTTATTAATAAATAAAGATTTTAAATTTAAAGCATTTATATAGTTACAATAAAGCTATTATTAATCAACACATTAAAAACTTGTTCTGCATTTGATTGATCACCAGTTTTTCATGACAATAATTACACGAAGTTTTTCAAAACCGCCTACTCGGCGGTGAACTCTCACCCAGACGGTTTGCCGATTCTTAGCGATTTCTAAACCGCTTATGCCGCGGTGAACTATTTTACCTCCACTCAAAGCGAGTGCTACAAGGTTGTCCGTGAACATATAATCCATGCTTTATTCCACAATCAAAATCAAAGCAGTGTTCTATAATATGAAAGAACTGATCATCATTTTTCTCGTATTTTCTAAAAATGGAATAAGCGACTAAATCCGCTAACTGAATTAATCGTGAAGACTTAGAATCCATAAATAAGGGAACTTCTGCAAACTTTCTCAATTTACCCCATGTATGTCCATCATGTTTAAATCGTTTTGATAATGATTGTATGGTTTTTTCTGTTGAGGATTCATCAAATATCATGATTCCACGCTGATCATCTTCATATCGATTATGAATTCTTTTGAGAAAATGATCAAATCTAGTCGATATTTGCTCGAATGCGATTTCTGAAACATCACCTGATTCTACTTTTGATTTATCAATAACAGCAGCAAAAAGCCTGACGTTTTTCCCATAATTTGTTTTTACTATGTTTAATGCTTTTTTAATTGCATCAATTCTTTCTTCTTTTAAATATTTTCGCCAACTACCTTTTCCTGCCATCATTGGCGAGCCATGCAGTTCAATAGCATCATAATCTTGGTCAAAACTAGATGCGATTAAATTTAAATCTTTTTCTAACCAATGAGTCTTTTTCTCATGAACGGAGATGCCAGCCAACACAAAATGTCTTTGACTATTATCTAAAATATGACCAGATTCATCCACATATAACAGATGCATAGAAAATCCTCAAAAAAAAAGCCGCAATAGCGACTTATATAATTAGGAAAGCCTACTGGAATCATATTCCAACGCGCCAAATTAAGTCAGCACTGTAAGCTCTTGTAAATAATAATAAGCTTTTTTATTACCAAGTCAATACAAAATTAAAATTAATTTTTGTTAACTTTTTTAATTCTCCATTATTTAACGCATAAAGTTTGCCAAAGTTTTCAAAATTGATTATCCAGATTTTGAGTTTTATTTCTTATTACTTTCTAAACCGCCTATTCGGCGGTGAACAAAGTCTACTCAAGAACTTATTGAAGAGCTAATTTCTAAACCGCCTATTCGGCGGTGAACCGAGCACACTGGCATGGGTACTGGGTAGGCAATTTCTAAACCGCCTATTCGGCGGTGAACGCAAATCTTATTAAATAACTATCCTGCTGCTTTTTCTAAACCGCCTATTCGGCGGTGAACAAAGTCTACTCAAGAACTTATTGAAGAGCTAATTTCTAAACCGCCTATTCGGCGGTGAACCGAGCACACTGGCATGGGTACTGGGTAGGCAATTTCTAAACCGCCTATTCGGCGGTGAACGCAAATCTTATTAAATAACTATCCTGCTGCTTTTTCTAAACCGCCTATTCGGCGGTGAACAGCTGTTTACCTGCGAATGAAAACCCTTGGCATTTCTAAACCGCCTATTCGGCGGTGAACTAGATTATATCAAAGATATCATATTGTTTTAACTAAAATTTAGCCATTTTTTCGAAAATAACCCTTTTTTTCTAGTGCTTAAATTAATCTATATTTTTCAATAGGTTAAAAAAGCGATTAAAAAAAGGGTTTTTGAGTTTAACTCCAAAAGCGCCAGAAAAAACATTAATAAAATCAATACATTTCCTGACAAGTTTTTTGGGTTAGTTATGTCGAATGATTGGCAATACTTTATTCCAATTTGTAGTAAGATGACTTGTAATTATATGCGCTGTTTCTCGTTCAATAACTTTTCTAGCTTGCTTTAACGTATATTTGTAATCATAAGCCATGGAGTAAAAAGCTCCCGTAAAACGTGAATCTATTGCACGCAATGCAGGCTCTACCAACTCTATGTGGTGACGCATTCTATCAGCTACTTTATATAACCAAGCCAAATTATACAAATCTTCATCAGATAATCCACTTCGAGAATGCACACCACCCAACCACTTAATCGCCTCATCAAATTTACTAGCAGGCAAATCTTGATAGCGTGGTATCTTAAATTGCTGATGAAACTTTGAATAAACAGCCTGATGTCGTTCTCCTGTTCGATAAACTCGCTCGTTGACAGCCTGTTGGATTTGCTGTTGTTGTTCGGGCGAAATCGTATTAGGGAATTGTTGCGCTACTTTTGGCATAAAGTGGTTATAAAGTACATCGAAACATTCAAGCTGATATTGTTCAAGTGTTGCTCTGATTTCTGGTTTTACCCGACTAGTTTCAATACCAAAAAGCCAACCGTTGATCATTGAAATTGGTAGACAAACGTACTTTTGTACACCGCCTTTTGTGGGGGTCGCTATCATGGCGACACCTTTGCTTAAAACATGGTGGCGATTGATTCTGTTTAGTTGAGCGTGCCAGTCTAACCCAATATTTTCGCAAACTGGCTTCATTGCAATATAAGGTTTGTTTTGGTGATTAAGAACGATTAATTGTTGATTGTGAAACTGAATTGTTTCTAATTTTGTATTTGACATGCTATATCCTCTTTGATTTTATTATTAACCCCATTTTGAGTAGGGCGATCAGGAGCTCAAAACTGCAAAGAGACAGCGGACTTATTTCCCGAGGGTGTTTTATTAGTCGCACTCCCGATCATAAAATCTGGATATAAAAAAGCCGCATTTCTGTCGGGTGCGGTTGCCGCTCTTTGAAGGTGTTTTGAGCACCTATTTAGAATATACAATTAAATTGCTTTGGTAGTCAATAGGTAATTAACTCAATAATCATTACCTTTTCCCCATCCCTCAGCCTCTTTTTTAGCATTTATAACAGCTAATTTATCAAAGTTTTTCTGCCTTTTTAAAATTACAGCATACTGATTATATGCTGGATTGCTGGGGTAAAAAAACTTATCACGCTTTCCAGTATACTGTTCCGCGATAGAGGCTATTTCGGAGTGCTTTCTTTTCATTGCTTCTATAACAAGCCTTGACAGGGTAATACCTTGTTCACAGAAATCAATTGCGATATCCAAATTTTTACCCTGCGCTCTCAGCTTATAATGTTTCTTTATTAACGATAAAATCTTAAAATGCATATCAATGATAACTTGATCTGGAAGTTTTTTTAATGGCTCAAGCCATTCTCTTTTGCTTAATCCGGCTTTTTTCTTCCCAGCTCTCTTTTGTTCTACAACACAATCATCGTCAACCCAGTCTAACCAATCGTCCTCTGCATTTTTACAGTTCATTATTTTATGATTTAAATTGTCATCAAAAGAATTTTCGAGGTTTTCATAGTCTTTTGATCCTTCTGACCACTTATAAGTAAGCACATGATCACTATGAATATTCTTGTATCCAAGCAATTCATCCTCATGCAAATCACCAACGTCACTAACATGTTTCATTCCAGCATATTTATTCTCTGAAACGCTAGCTTCCAATGAACGATTAGATGGCTCATTTTTAGGATTAACCAACTTTTCTATTTGCTGTTGTTGAAGAAAAAGTAATCCATAATAAAGCACCATTATAACTACACCAAATATTGCAATACCATACAATAACCACATAATTGATACCTATTTTATTCTTGTGCAAAAACCCTCTGACTTTGTTTTAAAATCTAAATATTCATTTTTATTCTCATCATTTTTCATAAAAATATATTCCTCTGTTATAAAGAATTTATTTTCAGACTTTTGTGATATTAACGCGGTAATTTTTAATGAGCCCATTTCATCCTTATTAACCAGCGTCTGCCCTGAATGTCTATTAATTATATCGCTTTCCATCCAATCAGCGCTATTTTTCCTAGAGTATAACTTTCCTTCCTCTATTTTGTATTCATCAACATAAAAATAACTGCCGTCTTTTTTATAATCTGTAGATTTACCATTAACATTATTTGCAATAAAATCCTCTAAATTACAATCCCATTTACCCACCAAATACTCTTTAGTAACTTTATCATCGCCGCAGCCAGTTAAAGCGATACTAACTAGGCTAATTATCAAGATTCTTTTCATACTATCTCCTTAATTTTGATAGATAGTATGAAATTTATTAACTAAGAGCAATAAAAAACCGCTTATGCAGCGGTGAACTGGTCGAGTAAAGCGGCAGAAGCGAAACAAAATTTCTAAACCGCTTATGCAGCGGTGAACCAACCGATTCCTACATTAACTGTTAGCGAATGTTTCTAAACCGCCTATTCGGCGGTGAACTAGATTATATCAAACATAGCCTTTTGTTTTAACTAAATTTTAGCCATTTTTTCGAAAATAACCCTTTTTTCTAGCACTGAAATTAATCTATATTTTTCAATGGATTAAAAAAGCGATTAAAAAAAGGGTTGTGGCATTACCCTCAAAAAACGCCAGAAAAAACTTTAATAAAATCAATATCTTTCCTGACGAGTTTTTGGGGTGAAAATATGAAAATTCATCTATAAAATCAACGCCGATTTAGTAGTCCTCCTGGTCTTTGTTCTTCTTGAATTACACTTCTGAGCGCTTGTTTCAGCATTCTAGCTGTCTCGTTAGCTGCTTCTTTATTGTCTTGCCCGTCACCAAAAGATATGTTTTGAGTAATATTATTTATGATTGTTCTGCTTGCTGAACCTCTTAGTTTGTTGGACGGAATAACTTCACCATTTTTGTTCGGTATCATGTACTGTTTTCCGTGTGCGACAAACAATTCAGGCTCTCCGCTTTCGTTAACTCTATAAGCTTTCCCAACATCAACACCACCGCCTCGTAAGCGTCCTCCGCCATAAGCTATACCCAAAGCTTTCATAGACCCAATAGCTGTTGCGTATGCCTCTGCGCCTATTGCTGCTGCTGCGCCTTGTGTGGCAATAGATGCGTTCATTGCCGCTGGTTCATATGCTAAAGCTAACGCCTGAGCTTCGGATACTTGAGCTGCTGTCGTTGCTGCTGATGTCGTTTTTGCTACAATTGCGTTTTTAACATATTGCATACCCATTTGAACCAGCGACCCGATAGCTTCGTTCAAAATCACATTAGCAAAGTTTTGCATTGCCTGTGTCGCCGTCATTGTGCCTGACATCAGCCCTGATATCGTACTTGTCGCACTACTTGCTAGTCCTTCAAGTGATGACGCTAAAAACTCGTTAGCATCGCTCTGATTTCTCCATATTTCCCACTGCGCATTGATACGATTTTGTTCGTACTGATGATTAGCTGCTTCACGTAAAGCTATTGCGTTTTCTTCGGTGATCCATTTTTGATTTTCAAACTCTTGAATCAAAGCAAGTTTTCTATCATTTTCATTTTTAAGGGCTTGAACAGGGTCTACTTGTGCTACAGCGTCGTCAATTTTAGATACAACAGCTTCAGACTTGATTTTAGCCATGTTTATCTGATGCTGTTTTTCTAGTTGTTCAAGCTTAGCGTTGTATTCTTCTTGGGTTTTTATTGCTCCCTCTTTCCGTAATACATCTAATGATTTTTTAGATTGTTTAAATGAATCTTCTTCGGCTTCAATCGGGCTTTTTAATGAACCAAGCTCTTTATAAGCTTGTGATGCTTCGATTAGTTTTCTAAGCTCTTCTGTTTGTTTTGCTGTAACTTTGCTACCCATTTTTTGAGTAATAGCAAGTAATTCAGATTCAACAGTAAGCCCTTGAGCCTCAAGTTTAGCAACTTCCAACTTATCGTTAAGTTCTTTGATTTCCTCTGCGTATGATTTTGTTGTGCCTTTCCCCCTTTTTTTGCTTGCGTTTAGCTTTTCACTTACATCAAAAGCCTTGCCGAGCGCTTTAAGTAAAGGCTCTAACACTCTTATTACTTCTTCGGACATATCAGCCCATTCAGCGGTACCGTTTATCAATCCAAGTAAAGCAACTTTATACTTATCCGATTCATCCCCCAATTCACTTAAAGCGTTTTCATAAATATAAGCAGCTTTTTTCGCGCCGCTAAGCTTCATTTCTGAAATTTCAAGCTCAGTAGAAAGAGATTTTATTTTTTCATCAATTTTAGTTTTAGTTGTCTTATCCAAACTGTTTGCTAAGTTTTCTCCAGACTTGGCTGCTTGCTCTGCTCCCGAACTCGTGTCTATTAACAGCGTGTTGATGTAGCTCATTAAGCCGTGTATATTTGAAATGCTTTGCTTTGTTGTATCAATACTAGCTCTAAGCGCTTGAGCTTTCTCTGTTAGTCTATTAATTGCTCTTTCTGGGTGTTTATAATAATTCCCACTTGCTATAATGCTATTTAGTTGTTTTTCGGTTTTCTTAAGTTCAGCTTCTTGATTAGAAAGCTCACTAGTTGCAATCTTTAGTGACTGCATATAGTCTTGTTGTTGTTTAATTAG
This sequence comes from Gilliamella sp. X-46, assembly GCF_057063525.1. Taxonomy (NCBI): domain Bacteria; kingdom Pseudomonadati; phylum Pseudomonadota; class Gammaproteobacteria; order Orbales; family Orbaceae; genus Gilliamella; species Gilliamella sp. X-46. The sequence continues at coordinate 373,528 of NZ_JBXSQH010000001.1, forward strand.
CTGAGCATACGTTAAAGATTTTAAAGAGTCTCTTAAATCATCAACTTTATCTTTAAAATTAATCGCAGCCTCTCTCGCTTCATTTGCTTTGCTCGCCCAAGTCGTCAAAGCACCAGCCGCGAGGAACAACATACCAGCAGGGCCACCAAGTAAAGCCATAGCTGAGCGCAAACCTTTTGCTGCAAAAGATGTTGCTTTCATCGCTACATCAAGTCTTGCTTGCGCTGCTGTCTGCTGATTTGTAGCAGCAGTTAATTGAGTTTCAACAACTGCGAGTTGCTTATTTAATGCCATTTGTGCTCGTAAGCTATTACAATGTGTTTGAGCTAAAATAATATTTTGTTTCTGAACCTCTAACGCTCTGATGTTCTCGCTAATTCTAGCCATTTCAGCTTGAATTAAAACTTTTTCAGCTTGTGCTTGACGAATATTTGCAATTGTTTGTTCAGCACTTTGCTTAGTCGCATTAGCTAGTGATGTGATGTATTTTCCTGCGTAAATCGCAGCTAAAGCACCGACACCCGTCATTAAAATATCGACATGCTGAGACATCAAAATCAACGAATCAACTAAAATTTTTGTTGCGCCAGTTGAGTTATTAAGCTCGCCAAGGTACTTTTTAAGATTGTTGGTAACACGGTTAATACCATCGGTTACTGTGTTGCGCATATTATCAGCAAGCGCAGCAGTTTCTTCTTGTGCAGCTATCATCGCATCGGTAAATTCCGACATAGATAACTTGCCATCAGAAGCCATTTGTCTAACTTCTGCCTCAGTTTTCTTTAACTGCTTTCCGAGGGTTTTAAGAACGCTTGGCATTGCATTAAAAACAGACATTGCATCAATACCAGCCAGTTTCCCTTTCATTTGCGCCTTGGTGAGGGCGTTTATGGCTGATTCTGCGCTTAACGCGTTAGTTTTATTAATTGTCATCAAGTTAGATAACGTATCGATGTAAGACAATGTACTCTGAGTGCTATACCCCAGCTCACTCATAGAATTAGAAAGGCGAATATATAACTCTGATGATTCTTCAATTGTACGACCGTTTCGGTCAGAAGTTGCCAAAAGTTGGTCTAGAATATCTTTAGTTTGTGATGCTGTAGCGCCAGTATTCTGTATACGGTCTTCTAGCTCGTTCCAGCTTTGAGCGTATGCAATCACGGTGCTAGAAACAAGGGCAGCAGATACAGCTTTGGCAATCTGTGTTAGCTTGCTCATTGACGCCGCTGTTCGTTCAAACCCCTCCTGCGCTCTTTTGTTAAAACTAGATACTTGTTTATCGGCTGTTAATAAAGCCCCTGTTTTAGCATCAATTGTGTAATATATACTTCCTGCTTCAAATGACATAAAAACCTCTTATAGAAATTTAGGTAATAAAAAACCGCACAAGGCGGTTATTCTGTTAGCTGCGTCTTCATAATGAAGATGAAGGCTTTATCAATTGAAAGCCAGACAAGGTTGCATAGCTTTTTCAACTTCATTAATAGCATCAACAAGTAAGTCTCGTTTCTTTTTATAGCTACCCAAAATGCTACCCGCTAAACTTGCATCTGATTTTTCCAAATCCAACTGAGTTGTTAATTTTGAATATATTTGAGCGAAATCCCATGATTTATTATTCAAATACTCTTTGGTTTTAAAAAAGGCTTCAACAAGAACACACTTAAATTCAACAACTTTTTCTGTATTTCTCATTAAAGTCATTAAAAAGGTTGCTTGCTGCTCATTTAATAATGCAATTCTTTTTAACTGAACACCTCCGTTGGTCTCAAAGGGTCGCATTTCAAATTGCACCCTTCCGAATCTATTGAAGTGATGTATATGTGTCCTGATTAATTGGATAATTGCTCTGTGATTTCCGTTTGTGCCATCTGCTATATGTAAAGTAGTTGTCAAAGGTTTTTCATTTTCAATTATCACTATTTCTTCTGATTTTATTAAATTTTTCATATTTTCCTCATGCCATTCAAAAATAAACAGCCACTTAGGCATAAAAGTTCGTAGTAGCTGAAATGGGTGTAAAAAAACCACCCGAAGGTGGTTGTGTAGTTAACTTCAACGTAATCAATTCAAAATGCTTCCTCTTTGTTTTGCTGAAAATTTGATCTAACATAAATATTCAACCTAGCCATGTGTCCGCATGTCTATTAACAAAATTAAAGTGATGGTTGATAAGCTTTAAGAGGAAATAAAATGTACGAAGATAATTTAGATTGCTTTAAACAATTGCATGAACAACCAGAAAAATTGTTTAAAATTCTTTACAGCAATAAAAATGTAGTTAACGAGGTTTTGCCTTTTTATATAGCTTTACTTGCTAAAACATCATCAAACCCTGATAAATTTATGCGGTACACTATGGATTCTTTAGAAAAAATTTATGGCTCGGATAAAACTAATAAAAACCCTAAAGAATTAGAAATATCTGAATATGCTTATAAATTTAGAATGAAAGTGGGTCATATTTTTAGTCAGTTAGATGATTATTAATTAATTTGCGGGGATCACCCCGCATTTAATTCGTCAATAATTGATTTAGCATATGCAAGAGCATTATCATAAAACTCACCAATAACAGTATGCTTAGTCAAATCCTCAGCATATTTAGATAACAGCTTTGTCGTCGGATTAGCTTTGTCTATTCCTTTAATTTCGATTGATACATTTAATGTTGGCACGAAGTCGCTGTAGGGGTAATCTTTTTTTTCCTTTGTATAACCGCCGTTACTTAATTCGTGCAACCTTATTCGTAATCCTTTGTAGTGAATTTTTTCGATTATAAAATCATTCTTCATATTCTATTACCTATATTTTATTTAATCCAATAACGGAATCTGCATAAGACATTGCAGAATCATAGTCGTCTTGTGAGATGATATCTTTATCGTGATTAGGAAATTTCGCTTCCATCGCTTCTTGAAATGCTGTCATTGACATATTCCAAGCATCAACCTCGCTTATACCAAGATGAGCTACAGCCATGTAAACAAACTTTCTTGCATGAAATTCATCGCTGTAATCTGTATCTTCGCTAGTTTTTTTAGGCGGAGCATCACCTATTAAGCCGTGTTTTAATAAATGCTGAGATAAGATTAATTTATCTTCAACAGGTATCACCGCTTCGACATTAACTAGCTCATCTTCGCCTTTAATGTAACCAGTAATAACAGAGCAATCCGTGGTGCAACACGCTTCAAGTATTTTGTCAGCGCATTCTATAACGGATGTGAAATTGTTATTATTTATTTCGCCAAAAATGATAGAAAAAATCTCAACTATTTCATCTGGTTTACCTATCTTTGTCATATTAAGAAAAGATGGAATAAATAAATAATCAATTTCTTTATGATGAATTATAAATTCCCCAATGTCCTTTATTACTGGTTTCATCTACGCTTTCCTTGATACTACTTCTGGTATAACGGTTCTTGTTACATTGCCTGCACTTGTGCCCTCAATTGACCACGTGCAAACATCATCGTATGGGTATTCTTCAGTTAATGATGACAGCAAATAACATCCCTCGATCACCCTGTTAATAGTTGGATTGACAATTTTAATCCAAGCGTACGGTTGTCCATCGGTGTCCTGAGACGGGCTTTCGATGTGATCTAATAAAGCGCTTTGATTCTGGATGTCATCACCCCTAGAAATACCGTCAAATGACACCGTCTTTTCCTTGGTTGTAACCATTGATTCAGTTGTACCATCTTCGGATGTATCGGCTGTAACATCAATTGTGTTCCAGTTGACACCACGTGATTTACCCCGAATCATGCCAAGTCGTTTATAATCCGTATCATTTGGTTTTTTGTCTGGATTACCAATTGTATAATAAACACCAACCTTTCGACCTGTTCCTGCATTACTTTTAGCCATAATGTACCTCTTATCTTGATATAATCATTTGAGCGGTAAATTCAAAAATAAACCGCCCTTCTTCTGTGTTTGATTGCGTTATTCCACTGATTGGACTCATTGAAATAACATTGTTGGATTCAAAATCATCTAGCATAAACTGCCTGATTTCATCTGCTTTATCGTTAACCGCTACGATATTCGAATCATTGATCGCTGAAATAATTACAATCCTAAAATAATCTCTCGTTATCGCCTCACTAGCATTACCACCCCCAGCAGGGACAATCACAATATATCTATTAGATTTTGTGTTTTTTTCTTCAACCCATTTTCGAAATTGTAAAATGTAATCATCAAGTAAATTATGTGAATTCAGCCAGCTTTTTATTGAGTTATATGTATCAGAAATCATATTTTGTAACCATCTTTAATCACTTGCTCGATAGCCTGCTTTCCGTCCCTTTCAAAACCCTTTTCAACAAAGTGAGGTTCTGCGTTGGGAGACCAATAATCCCCCTGAGATTTCTTACCGGTACGTTTACCTTTTGCTGTACCTTTGGCATTATTAACAAATGCTGCGTAATTAGCAGTATAGCCAACTCGACCAGTCCAGCCTTTTGGTATTGGCTTTAGTTCTCTATACTGCGAATTAATTAGCGTTGAAGTGTCTCTAGGTGTGATTGGAGCCACAAAAGACATACCAACAATCATAACTTGCTGGATAATCCTTTGAGTTCTGATGTTGGCAATTTCATTAGTTATTCTGTGAATATTTCTATTCACCTTTGAAACGCCTTTAACTGTCATTATGTAACCACCTCGTAATCAGGGATTTCACCGAAAGCGCTCATATCATATTCAAGCACAAACTCCACTTTTTCAGCGTTTGAGGCTTCTAACGATAATGAAGTTTTATCACCTTTTGCTATGAAGTCGCCCTGTTTAATTCGGCTGTCTTCGGTGTAAAAAGTTGTTTTTCTTACTCTTTCAACACCTAAAGAATCAATGTAAGCACCCAATGCGTTTGGCGCTTCATCTTTCCATGTGCATTTCACCAAATAAGGTTGACCGTAAGTATCAACATTGTTTTCTCCGTCGTATCCTGTATGAGGATATACGGTTGCAACGTTTGTATAGCTCCAATTCGCGGTATTACTCATCCCTACCTCCCACAACTAAAAAAAATGGTTTCTTTGAGCAAGAAATACCTAGACAATCAGTACACCCGTGGACATCAAGATTTTTTAGCAATGAGTACAGGGATTTAAAACCCACGTCATCATATTTAAATGACCTTGACGCACCGCTTGGTGCTGATTGTGAGATGATTTTTCTTGCTCCTTGCATTTGAGCCAGTAAACAAGCTGAGTAAATAAGTATCAAAAGTTGGTCGGCTTCTGAATAATTATGAGCAACCAAGCAATCACTGATTGAATTCACCTTATTAAGGATTGCGTCAATAACAATGCTCGGTACAGAATAACCAAGCTCTGATAACATTTGATTAACGTCTTCTGCGGTTACCTGTACTGACATGATTATTTACCCTTTTTCTTTTTGTCTGCTTCAACTTCAACAGATTGCTGCTCTAACACAATTACACGCCCAATAAAAGCGATAGGAATGTCTGTAGCGCAAAACTCATACCCGATAGGTAGTTCAGCCACAGCGCCATCAATGCGGCCGAAACAGCCGCGTTTAGTTACCCGTAATTTCATCAATTACCCCCGAGCGTTAAAGACTTTGCTTTTACCGTTAAAGTCACGTTTGATTTGCAAACCAAATGCCGACCAAACAAGTGTTTGATAGTTGTCATGCGGATTAATTCGTTGCTTCATGAACGAGCCAATCGGTGCAGCAATGCGGGTTTTAATGTACTGAGCATTACGAACGTAACCAAGGAAGTGATTGTCTTTTAACTCAAATGTTTTGGTGAATGAAGCGATATAAGGGCAGTATCGTAAGATATAGTCTTTTACTGTTCCCTCTTTAAATCCATTTGAATTAGAGTAAGGAAGATTTAAACGGCGCTCAATCTCAGGAGAGATAAAGACTTTTAATTGTTCTGACACTAAATTAGCATCAAGAATGACTACAAAGTCTTTTGTGAAGAAATTAATAATATCGTCGTTACTTGTGGCTGTTGATGTTAAGTCAATATTAAAACCTGACGCACTTAAATCCACTTGATTGGTGTGTGGATGATTAGTGATACCTTTACCCTCAAAGTTTTGTACTTTGATTTTTTCATCACCTGTTAAAATGTATTGCGCCATATTTTGGCGTAATGCCGCCACTGCTGCTTCTTGGTCATCTGACATTGCGTCGATGTTTTCAGTTTGAAAACCTAACCATTCACGCCATTCACGAGCATAACCTGTTTTAAAGATTGGCACAGGGTCGCCGTAATGGTCATAAACAACCTTATCTAGCGTTTCTGGCTCTTGCCCTGACATTGAGCGATTAACATATCCTGCATCGCTTGAAACACGGTATAGTGCCGCTGTTTTGCCAATAGAGATAGGCGTACCTAATGACAATAAATCATCAAGTAATGGCGCACCCTCATCATCACGAATAACACGGGTAGTCACGTTATCCACTTCACGCCAGTAATCTTGGGTTAAGATTGCGGCTTGATTAACTTCAATAGCATTGCCGTGTGTTGCGCTCATTTGGTTTTGAGCGTTATTAAAGATTTGACGGCTTGCTTTTAACTGATTCCAAGCCTGTGCTACTTGAGCGGAATTGGTAATTAATTTTTTATTAAAAATAATCTTTTCGTTCTTCATTATTGCTCCTTAAGCTTTACGAACTCGAACTTGTTCAGCGGTTGCGCCAACGGTATAGGTTTCAAATGCATAGAACAGCACCGCATCAGTACCGCTTGCTTTTTTTAGTGTACCGTCACCGTTAGATGCTAATTTGTCACCAACTGTTAACGCTTCACCTGCTTTTACTAAAACATGGTAAGTAACATCATCTTCACAAATAATGGCGATGCCTGATGTGTCATTAGGTACGTTGTCGCGAATATCATGTCCACCCAAATAATCATTTGTGATGACTAAGGCTTGAGTTTGCTCACCTGCTGCCGAATGTTTCATTAACTTATTGTTAACCACGGCAACCAAAGAGCATGGCGCAATCGCTTCACCTGTTTTTAAGTCAATTGTTTGCGGGTCGTTTTTGCGTGCAGGACCACCAATCACGGTTTTAAATCGAATCATTACTCTGGAGCCTCCATATTTAATAGTGAATTATCTGAATTATTAGCAAAACCGCCGCTAATAGGCGCTGTTTTAACGCATTGAGCATATAACGCATCTAACGGCTCACCGGATAGCGCATTTACCGCGGTTTGTGTCATGTTGAACTTGTTTTTTACTGCTTCTCGCTTAACAGAGAGCTCTTTTTCTGTGTTAGCATTTACTGCTAATTCCAGACTTGTAACCTTGTTCATCAATGCTTTTGCCCATGCTGGCGCATCTTCGGCATTAGTTGCATTTTTCTTTTCCTGTTCAGCTTTTTTCTTTTCTTCTTCCTCAGAAGTTTTCTTTTTCTCAATCGCTTCTTTGGTTGTTTGCTCGTTATAAGCCTTTAACAGTTGCTCATCTGATAAGCCATCGGTCTTAATACCTGCAGCATTTAGAGCTAGTAAGATTTTTTCTTTCATTAAGTCTTCTTCCTCTTTTTGATTAAATTTAAATACGCTTAAAACCTCTTTAATGGTTTTGCTAATTACATTGCTTACTGAATCTTCTGAATAATCAATAAGGCTTACGTTTTCAATTGGCGATTTTTCACCATTAGAGTTAACAAAAATACCGACCCCGTCATCTGGCGTGGCTGCACCTTGTTTATCTGGAAGTATTGCGACATGATCGAACTTCATGTTTCGAGCTATTGACTTGTACCGTTTACCTTTTGATGTTCCTGATTGATTATCAGGCGTATAAGTTAGCCCAGTTGACACATGAATTGGTGTGGTGTTCTTCCCGCTCATCATGTCATCAAGTCGATTCACAAGCATTCGACCTTTTTCAGTGCTTTCTGCAAATTTTCTATCGATATAAGCATCCATAAGCACCCTATCGTTAGATTTGCGAACATTTCTACCCCAAGCGCCAATATAGAAGTTATTAATGGCTTGAGGGTTTAATGCGGAAACGTGCTCGTTATTTATTCGCGGATGGTCAAGTGGCATTAAATTATCATTCAATGTCATGTACGATTTGTTAATTTCATCTGCCGGATAGAAAATCCCATTCATGACAATATCATCCACGATAGGGACCACATCATTGATAACAATGTGCTCTTTACCGTCGATGATTTGCGTTGATATTTTGGATTTACTATTAACGACAGATAAAACATTTACACTTTTAAGTGTCATGCTTTACCTCGAGTGAATTTTAGATATAAAAAAACCGCCAGAGGGCGGTTCAGTGAATTAATTACTCATTCCTTATAACAAACAGAGATTCAGCAAAACTCGCTAACATGCGCCTTTCCGTTTTGTCGGCAGCTTGGTCGATAATTTGTTGCAATTGTTCCTCTGCGTCATCAGGAAGTGGCTCGGTGTTAATCAGTTTAGTTGCTTGCTCAACTAATAAATCAAACTTATTCATTTAATGCCCTTATCTAACGATTGGAAAAATTTAAATAGTTCTGCATGTAGTCTTTTTTTAGCTTCTATGCGATTTTCAATATACAACGAAAACGCCTCAGCGACAAATTCTCGTTTGTTACGTTGAGCATACTTACTAATTGCGTGTGCCCAACCTCGTCCCCACAATTTCTTAATGATATTATCAATTTCTTCCTGGTGTTGATAATGTAATGCGTGTCCCATCTCATGAGCATAAACGCCTCTTGGAGTTGATACCGCTATCCACGGGATGTAATCCATTTCATGAATTATTTTAGCTAATTCTTCGTTATTAGTCTGACCAATCATATTTATAGAGCTTCGTTTATATCCATTTGCTTTACTTTTTAAATCCTCTTCTAACAACGCTTTTTTATCAACGCTATCAGATGTAATAAGCAATGCATTAGCTTTATGTGAATAAGCAGCCAACATCTCTTTTGGAGGTTCTGGATATTTATAAATATCACCTGTTATTGTTCCAGCATACCTAAATTTAGGTAGGTTAAATCGTTCTTGAATTTCCGATACCAATTTCAGGCATGGTGCTAACTCTTTAGTATCAATATCTTTCGGTATATTAGCTGTTTCAGTAATGTTATTTTTAGACCATGTATTAAGATCATCAGCTGTAGATAATGACTGTTCTGTTGTTTGGTTCTGGTCTTTCCATTCGTTGACGCCATTTTGAAGACGCTCAATATATGCCTTGTTATAAGGCTCTCCTTTATCATTGAGAAGAACGGCGACTTGCGCACAATAGCAATTAAATCGATTACCATTCTCGTCATACCACTCCTGGACCTGCTCAACAGTATAAACCTTACCGTGCCTATCAACATGAGTAGTTCTGGAATTGGGTTTTAACGCAGATAGATGAAGCAAGCCCGTCTTTAATCCTAGCTCCTCCTGAACACGTTTAGTTTCATCACATGTAGCTTGGCGTAATGCGCCTACTTGTTCGGTTTGAGCGATAGCCTTAGCTTTGCTATATGAAACATCAATCCTTTTACTAATAATATCGGCTGTTTCTCGTGGGTTAATCCCTCTTGCTACAGCACTACTTAGAACGTTACCTAAATCGCCTTTTAAACCATCTGCAACGCTTTTCCAGTCATTAAATGTAGCTGTATAGGCAAGTCCAATCCTGCGAATGTACGCATCACTAAATAACAGTGATTCCAGTGATGTAGCTTGTGAATAGAGTGTTGATTGAGTAGATAGATTATGAAAAGTTCGATTAGTCCCCATTTGATACATATCAGCAACAAACTTACCTGCCCAAAACCTGTCAATACCGCCATCAATTAAGCTTTCATCAATAATTTCTTGAATGCGAGTTAACACCCTAGCAAGTTGATTACCGTCAACAGTGTAATTAACGCTAGCGTTAACAACATAAAGCGTGTTATCAACAAATATCGCTGTTTTAGTCGGCTCTTTAGTATAGTAGCCTAAACTTAATTCGATATGCTCAATAATTGATTGTTTGATTGTTTTGTAGCGTTTTTGTATTTCGCTACGCATTTGGAGGATTTGTTTGTTGGTGAGTGTGGGGTTATTCTTGCTTTTCGGTAATATTGGATTCTTTGGAATCGGCTTTATTATCGTCGGTCTTTTCAATATCGATATCCTCTAAATCAGGATCGGGTTCATAGCCGCCAGCTTCTCGTATTTCGTTCGGTGTAAATACAGGAATACCCATCGATTGCTGTGCTTTAACATTAACGTCTGACATCTTGAGCATAAGCTCAATTCGTTCAGCTTGACTTGGTGCTAATAAGTCAGACCATTTAAGAGTAAGTGTACCGTTAACTAATGGTTGGATAACTTTTAGCTTAATAAGCCGATTAACAAACTCTTTGATTAATGTGCTCAAAAAACCATTACGTCGAGACATTCCTCGTTTTGCGTAATCTGTCTTATCTTCATCTGATGCTAATCGTCCCGTTTGTTGACCAAAAATAATGGTAAATGGCATTCTGACCGAGGCTGCAAAGCTATTTGCGGATACTGACCATCCAGCGCTCGGATCGGCAGGAGCAACCGATAAAATATTCGCTGTCGCACCTGCTGTAATTAGTGCACTGTCTGTACCTGAGTTTAACAATGCGATTTGTCGGTTTAATGCATCAGCAGGCTTTTCAAAGCCTCGCTTTCTTAACTCTCGCTCCAGCTCTTCCATGTCGGTATCAGTGTCATAATTCAGATGAACTTGCCTACTAGCATTCTTTAGGAAGCCCTCTGCGCTACCGCCTGAGTATTTCATCATGTCGATTAAATCGTTATAACCAACTTCAAGCTGTGATTCGCCATCATCCATGGAGTTAATCACGGATGTCTCATTTAAAATGATTATGCGATCAGGATGTATTCTGCGAGAGATATTGGGCTTACCTGACTTGTCACCTACCGATATTTCATTAAATTGGTACATTGTGACTTGGCCATAGTTTTCATCAGCTTCGTCATTATTCCATTCGCAAGCAGTTAACTGGGTTTCCCAAGTGGGGATTAGCTTAACAATGGCATCTTTTGGTTCAAGCCGGTTTAATACAGCGGTATCAACTGGTTCTTCCCATTTCCTACCGTCTCGTAATTGAATAATTATCCCAGCATATCTACCCACAATTCCACGCTTATCCGCTTCAGTGATAGCTGACCACAATTTATCGTTAAACAAATCAGTAACTATTTGCTCCCACGTTGTCAGTTTTGAATCTTGCTCTCGAATGTCGCCATCAATGAATTTTGGGTAATCTAGCCAGCAAATATCACTCAATCGCTCAACAAAACCGCGTGCAGCGCTGTTTCTTTTGTATAGCTTATAAAAATCAGAGAAAGTAAGGTTTTCTGGATAACCAAACTCGCGATCGATAAATGCCCTTTTGGTGTTATTAACCAAGCCTTGTGATGCATACGCTAACCGTTGTCTACTTATATCCTGATTGCTATTAATTGCTGTTTGGGCAGTATTTAATAACTGTTCATCTGTTAAATTTGAATAACCCATTATTACCTCATAAATAATCCTGCTGAGCGTTTGCGTGCATTTCGATTAGCCACAGCAAAATATCTAAACGCATCCGCACCGTGTGATGTATGGTCATGAAGCGGTTTATCTCGCCAACAGCCGTTTTTATCATCCCATGCTTTACGATACGCTTCTAAATGAGCAATACCTTGTTCACATTTGCTTGAATCAAATGCACAAAGCGGAAGAATTTCACGAACTGATTCGATACCATCATCAACACTTAACCTTGGAGCTACATTAAACTTAATGCTGTATTTCTCACCGTCAATTTCATAGCCTTCTTTTGCTATCTGTTTACGGCTCTTACCATCACCCGATAATTCACGATTATCAATATCGTGAGGTGCCCAGTGCTCAGCATATTCATAACCAAGCTTTTGTGCTTTGTCTTTTAAGACCTTCATGTAGTGCCTGAGACCCTCACCACTATTTTCGTAGTAGTCGATGATGTGAAATTCTTCACCCACTTTACGCACAAACCAAATAGCAGTTGAATCACCGACACCCAAGTCCCAATAGGTATAAACAGGTAAATGGCTATTATCAGGTAGCGTGGTAATGCGTTTTTCTTTGTATAGCTCTCTGAATTGCCTTGCATAGTAAGCGCCCTCGATTGATTGCTCAAAGGCTTCACTTGGAATAGATGGATATTCACGCTTCATATCATCACCAAGCGTTTTCTCTTTAGCGTGATACCAAGCTTTTTGTTGTTCGGTCAAGTTGATACCGTACTTAGCTTTTATCTCGCTAAAATATTCCTCTAATCTAGACGGTAATTGTTCAACTGGCTCTATCGCATAGAGCGGATTTTTCCACCAAGAGAAAAAGAAGAATTTCCAATCAAGTGATGATAATGGTTTTCCTTGAATATGGGCTTTTTCAGCTGTATTACAGTAATCGTAAAAATAACCACTTTTACCCTCAGCTGTACTTTCGATGGTAATGAAACAACCGGTAGCAACCGCCTCAAAAGCACCTGTGACGATTTCCTTAGCTTTATCAGGAAACTTAGCACAAATCTTACCAAACTCAGAAACATGTAAGTAACGCAATGTACCACCACGAAATGAAGTAGAAACATAAAGCGAACCACCCTTTTTAAAAACCAACTCGCTAGCAGCATCATTACTAGCAGGGTTGGCTTGTTTTATTTCTTCGGGTAGTCTGTCATAAGCATATTTGACTTTTTCTCTAAATAATCTTTTAGCATCATTTAAAGTGTGAGCAATCAAGGCGCATTTAGCTGATTCAAATAAAGCGGCATCTAACTGAATAATACATACTTCGGTAGTAAACCCCAATTGCCGAGCTTTTAAAATGATATTCCTCGTATGCATACCCTCGAAGTATTCAAGCTGTTCGGGGGTCATTGTGAAGCGAATTTGCTTGCCTGCTTTATCCGTGATGTAGTAGAGATTATTTAAACGCCAAAGCTTATTGCTGAGTTTTTTTAAATGACCAGGAGATAACATTAACCCTCCCGTGATAGTTTATCCATTAAATCCGAAAGTTGGCCAACTGAATTATCTTTTGGTGTATCATCAATGTTGTAAGCTTGACGCTCTAAAGTGATTAAATTTTTCAGCGTTTCACTTAATGCTTTCATTGACTTTACCCTTTCTGGCATTGATATGACGGACATATAAACTTCATTGAGTTTGTCCCTGCCGTTCTGGTCTGGATTTGCTAATAACTCACCAAGTTTTTTGAATGCCTCTATATCCGCACATTCAGCACCAAGCTCCTCAAACAAAGCATTAGCAATATTACGAGCTTTACGAATATCGCCTCGGTGTTCCATTCGGATATTAGCTATTACTTCGGCGTTAGCTTCAATAAGTATCCGCTCGTTTAACTTATTTTCACTGGATACCTGAGTGGATACCTCTTTTTTGGATACCAATGAGTCTGCTTTGTTTTTAATTTTTGCGCTTAAATCTCTTTCCCAACCATCACGCTTTGCTCTTTTATTTATTGCGCCGTGAGTTATTCCGTGTTGTGAAGCTATCTCTCTTATAGATAGTAATCCAGCCCTGTAGGCTGATTCGATAGCCTCCCAGTCTGGCTTTTTCATAATCTTTCCTTAAATTAATAATTGAATTTGTGATTGTTCTTGTAGTTTTTGTATCCTATTTGTTAACTCTGGCTTTTTCTCTTTACCCCAGCGTCTTAATAAGCGACCTGACATACTAGCTACATCTTTTTCTTTCATGTACTCAAGCATTAAGTCATTATGTTGTTTCATGTAGCTATGTTGCATTTTAGTAAGTTGTTCAGCCATCCAGTTAAATGCGTTAATGTACGCCTCTTTTATCTGTGCCGCAGCTTTACCAGTGAAGCCCATAACCAAAAATATAAATCCATCTTTAGTCATTTTATAAAAAGGCTGTGGCTTATTATTTTGTAAGTGATTGATTTCATAGCAAAGCTCAAAATTGAGCTTTGTAAAATCATCTGAACACTCTAAATTTTTTATGGCTCTTAAAACATTTTTATGATTTCGACCGAAATACTCCGCCACCTTTAAAGATGTCGTCATCACTTGATTACCTTGTAAAGTAACCATGTTTTCAAATTTGAATTGAGTTATAGTCATATTATGTCTCTCTATAGAATGAGCCTAAGTCACACAGAATAAACAGCCCCAAGAGTTCAGACATTAGCTGTCATTCTCTTAGACCCATTCTGTAAAGCTCTTGGTTAATATTTGCCGTGTGATGGCATTATGATTGGTTGAAAAGTGAATTGGGTTTGTGGTGTTTCAAACATTTTAGGCATAAAAAACCGCCAATTAAGCGGTTTGATTAAATATGCAGTTATTTTTTATAACCGCCCAGGATTTTTTATAGTTTATGCGGTAAAAGTGAATAGTTATTTATTTTTACTTTTGCTTTTGCTTTTGATGTATTTTTCTAGATTACTAATGTCATGTTTACTATCGTACAGATTTTTGCAACTAAACAAATCTAACACTAATAACGCGTCAGCCACCATATTGAATGCATCCTTTGCCATGGATTTGCAACCATGCTTGTCTTTTGAGTATTCAATAAATCTCAATGCACAATCTAATTTGTCACAAACCCAATTATCTACCCACGCTGGGAAATCGGGGTTGGCTCTAATTTTATTTAAATCGTATATTGCGGCGTCCAATTGACTTAGCGTGAACTCTTGCCAGTGTGATGATTCTTCATATGGTTTTAATCTCTGCATTTTTGGCAACCAGTTATCTTCGTCGCTTTTTATTTCACCTGTCACTTTAAACATAAACATATTCTCTTTACCAAGCAGCGTTAGCATTGGTTGAATGATGTTATCAAGAAAAGTTAGACCCCACTCTGGAAACCAATTCCTAACTTCTACAGTTGGTGATTCGTGATGTAGTTTACCAATATAAATTGGGTAAATTCCGTATGCCAAAGCGTAATGGGTATAATTAATTTGGATATATTCTTTTGAAACACGTTTAAATATCGCCATTTTTACCTCTTTAATTATTAATCTCTCTTATCGCCCTTTTATCGCTATTACACTGCCTCAACTCGTTCAATAATTCAGTGTACAGAACTGGACATTGCCCCCAAGTGATTCGTTTATCAATATGAGGCTCGTTATTTGGCTGTGTCAGCGATGCAGGAATATTGCATTGATAAACGTACTCAGTTTTTACCGTTCCGCATCCAGTCAGATACGTTACTAGGCATAAAATCATTAGCACATTGATTATTTTTAAGCGCATCTTTTATCTGCTCTTGAAGTTGTTTAATTGACATAGCGTCTTGAGCTTTTTCTTGCTCTCGTTGCGCTATGATTTGATTGTTTTTAGCAATGCTCTGGTTCAACTGTTCGATTTTCTCAGATAGTTCAGCTTTATCTTTTTTGAGCTGCTTTTTCTCTCGATAATTGTCGTAACCGAAATAGATAGTAAAAGCAAAACTAACAATGATTAATACTATGCTTACTATATTCACTTTAGACAGTTTGAACATGATGAATCACTCAACAATAACGATACAAATAAAAACCAACCCCAACCGTTGACATCATTAACCGCCATTATTGAAGCGATGATAAAGCATAAGATAGACATAACGCCTTCTCCTTTTCTCGTCTGATTACTAAGCCATTCAAAACCTGACCGCCTGCTTTATTCCATTTTGGAAACTCATTACACGCCGCTTTATAATCGCCGTTGTTCAGATGCTTATACATTGTTGATGTTCTCATTTTTGAGCATCCAACGTTAAAAGTAATCGAAGTAACGGAATCAAAAGCAGGTTGCGGCAGATGAAAACCATTAGCGTAGCGATTGACACACCGCTCCGCAGTTTTGATATCACCAACCCAACGCTCCGCTATTTCCTCGTCTGTGTATGCTTTTTGTTGAATGTTACCCGTAGAGCCAATACCAACCGTTAACACATTAGCTGGGCAATAATACGGCTCTCTTACGCATGATTCAGCATTACCGATTATTTCAAGCCCTGCTTTGCTCGTTCTGATTTCATCTGAGTAATTAGCAACAACAATACCGATAATTACCGAAACACTACAAATCGCACTCGTCGCTATTCTTGTTGTGTTTTTCATAGTATTGCTCTCTCAAATTCTTTTTATGATAAAAATCTCGGCGTTTATATACCCAGTTAATAATAAACGTCGCTATTGATAAAATAATACCAACCACAATAGCAATATCGTTCAAACTGAGCGCACCAAATAAAGTGCATATAGCTCCCCAGAAATACGAAATCGGTGAAGTGTATTTTTCCATGATGAATATTCTTGTTAGTTAATGATGTGACAGCGTGCTAGCTATTGTGTAGTTATGCATGTGTCTAGCTTTGCTGTCGATTCTGTAGATGCCCCCAAACGTATCACAAACCAGATTTATCCAGATTGTGTAGAGGTTATGAGGGGGACTGTTATGGTGGGTCTAGCTGGACTCGAACCAAGCTACCTTTCAATTATGAGTTGACCGCTCATACCGTATGAGCTTTAGACCCTTGAAAATGATTGACCTAAACGTGATATACAGAGGTTTAGGCACTGTTACGGTTCAACGACATCGATGTCGCCGACATTTGTAATATTGATTGTTAAAGCGACATAGCCCAAGCTAACATTGCCTCATCGCTTTCTAATGCGTAAAGCGGAATTTCTAGCGAACCCGCTTTTTCTGAGCTGTTTAGCGCATCTAAAAGATCGATTAAATATTTATCTTGTAAATCCGCTAGTTCTTTTGTTGATGTATTTTGCATATAAAAAAACCGACTTTCGTCGGCTTAAGTTAATTCATTTAAATACTAAATTTTTACAATTTTTTCCATTGATACTTCAGCAAGAAACCCGCTTCTACTTTTGTATTGTGGATTGTTTGCAACAATTCTATCGATCTCTTTTAATAATTTTCTTGGCAGTGTTATATTAAGCTTCTCGGCACCACCCATCAAATGTGTCAGATCAACATCAATCAACGCGAAAACCATCCCCTTATAATCATCATCATTTAAAAATGATTCAACATTACTTGGCGCAGGTATTTTTTCGCCATCCTCTACCAGAATTTCAATATGACTTGTAATTGCTTCTTTAGCATTACTTAATGCTTCCTCAAATGTATCGCCAGCAGAGAAGCAACCAGCAACATCTGGAACGATAACGCAATAAGCGTGTTCTTTATCACCTAATTCAATAGCAACTGGATATAACATAATTCACCTCAATAATTATCGAGACAACAAATAGCAATGTAGCAGGGCTTATAACCCTGCTTGTTTCATTATTGACTTAACTGTTTTTTCTTTTAAGTCTTTTTTGGGGTGTGGTATTGTTACTAGCCCCTTTTTTATTTGATGCTTAAAGTGATGATGACTACCTTTAACTCTTACTAAAAACCAACCATCCAACTCTAACATCTTAATTATTTCCTTGCTACTCATTATCTCCTCTGTTTTGTTAATTTATAGTGGTTATTATACCCACTAACGTAGAGAAGTCAACTTTTTATACCCACTATAACCACTTTTTTATAATTAGATAACAAAAAAGCCCGCATTTGCGAGCTTTGTATACAATAATTTCATGTTGATACCTTTATACTACTTTTTGCGTACGCAGTCAATATCTCACTTAAATAAATTTATTTTTTTAAATAGTTCCAACTCCATTCCCGTTTGCTGGGTTTGTTGAGCCAAAGCACCTATAACATGGCTTTCACCTGAGCTTTTAATTTTTCTAACACTACCTTCGCTACAACCAAGCTCACTCGCTATTTCCCTTAATGTTCGAGGTCTAATAAGAATAGAGCAAGATTCTTTTACTTTGTAACGCTCAATAAAAACATAATCATCATCTAATATTTCGTCGCCATAATATGATTTTATTAAAACAAGGGCTTCTTCTTTAGTTTTTTGAAATCTAATGTTCTTCATACTTGAAATAATACCATCTATAATCAACCCATCGTTATCTGAACACAACTCTTTATATTCTGGCTCTTGAGATTGATATAAGTTTAGCGCTCCTTGCTTCTTGTAAGCTTCCTTTCTTGACCAATTACCCCACAGCCTTAACACATCAGTAATATCGTAATCAGCCTGAAAGCGAACTCGTGTAACTGGTTTTACTATTTCCTTTGGCTCATCATCAACGTACATATATTCTGCTAGCATTTGTTACCTACCCTTCTTTAACTCTTTTAATTTTTGCTTATACTCAGCTTTAATCTGCTTTATTTGTTCTACCGTGTATTTTTTGGGTTCGTGATAACCCTCTAACCACTCAACTTTTTCAGCACCTATTTTTTTCACTAAATTAATTCTGTACTCAATGATGTTCCCCGATTTGTGGTTGTTACACGCTGAACATTGTTTATGTACATTCAGCTCACAGAATCGCAATTCTGGACATGCACCGACACTTCGATAATGCCCTGCATGATATTGCCCGTTATGATGACGCCCACAACTGATACACGGCTCGCTTTTATCTCGTTCTCGAATAAATGCGTTAAATACTGTTTGCGCATCTCTTAAATGCTCTGAGCGTGTTTTTATACGCTCTTTGGCTATCTGTGTTAACTTTCTTCTAACTCGCTCTTGAACTTTGTTATCTTTTGCATACTGAATAGCACAATCAATAGAACATACTTGAGCGAGCGAATTAAATAGCGCAAATTTTCTGCCGCAGCTTTTACATTTTTTCTGCTTTATTTCTCTCTTCATCGTCGAAACTTCGCTTTATTCTTGTAAAACTTACCACAAGAGCCTTTTACTTCACCATCAACGCCAATTAACGGTCTATTGCAAACAAATAAATCCAAATCAACGTTATATAAACAAGCCCCGCCACATTCAGGGCATTTAAAGCCAGTTTTAATTAGTTTATGTTTCTTTGGCATTGTCGTTAACCCTGTTTAAATTATGCTGGTTAATGTATTCCCTGCGTTGTTCTCTAACTATTGTGATTGCTCGCTCTAACTCTTGTTCTTTTTCTTCGTATCGTTTCAGTTGTTCTTTGTGTTCTTTGTGTTCGTTGTTCATCATGCCACCTTTGATAATTGGTCTTTGTACTGTTCAGCCAGTCGAATCGCTTCCTGTGCATCTGAGCTAAATATAACGCCATTTTCAGCTCCGAACTGTTCAGCACAAGTCACCACATCAGCAAATGCTTTTTTATTCATTCTTCGCGTTGATTGCCCCATGAATACCAGTCCGCCTTGAATTCCCTTTACACATTTCTGCCCGTGCAAATTAGCCGTGATTAAATGCTTCCATTCCTCTGCTGTGAGCTTTTCTCCGTTCCATTCAACTTGTTTTGCGATATCATTTAAAACAGCCCACATCATGCGATTTTGTGCTAACGTGCGATTGTCTTCATCAATTACAATTCGCAATGGACGCTCGCTATCAACTGGCAATTGATTTATTACGTTAATCGCTGTAGTGCGTGCTAGTTCGTGTGTTAATCGAAATTCTTTAATCATTGTTTATCACTCCGAATACTCAACTATTAACGTCGATTTGTTCTTCATTTTTTCGTGATAGCGTTTATATTTCTTTCTAACATTTAACCAAAATATCAATGCCCAAAAAGGAAAAAGAATAGGCGTTGTTAATATCAAAAACGTATATATAACAAGGCTTAACAAGTGTATTGGAAATAAAATCGCTTCTTGATTAAGAATCCCAAAAAACTCATCTTTAATATCGTTTAGCTGTTTAATTCCGAACGATGACGCTTTTAATGATAAACAGCTCATAAAATCAGGATAATATCCTTTCCGCATGGCTTTGAACGGTTCTTTAATAAAATCGTTCAACGTTGGCTTTGTCACTTAGTTGCTCTCCAAATTACGAATCCCCAAAAAATAAACGCAGCTATTGCTACAATCGCTTCATCACTCATCTGCTAACTCCTTATTCGCAACCATTTTGTTTAAATTGATTAATTTTGTTAGACCGAAAATCTGAGCTGGAATATAAAAACATAAAAGGACAACCCATCCCTCATACGCAATAAAAAAGGTCGATAAAATGGCATAAATCAAGTTCCAAGCTATATGAAAATTGGTTAAATAATTCCAGTTTTCAATAAACTTTTCAGACGGAATGAGAATAGCTAAATACAAAATGAAACATTCAAACCAAAACACAATTTTTGGTATAACTATAAAGTTTTCGCTAATCAATTTAGACATAAGAATAGCTATGACTATGATTGCCGTGTATGAAATTTTTATTAATAATTTACCGCTCATTATTTACCTCTCATCAATACACAGATGTTTTTTATTTTCAAAAATCTTCTCGTACTCATTCGCCTTTGCAATATCTTGCTCTAACGCATCTTTTTTACCTGCCCTGATTCGATATTTCAGAATGTTACCGAGACAAAAGCCCCTAAACTGCTCTACAGTCATGATACGCGCTATAATGTCGATAGATTCGATGCCCTCGATTACTTGATAGTGCTTTGGATTTTTTACGTTGTCACTCATTGCTCACCCCGATCCCCGTCTAATTCAGCTCTTGCTAGCCATGAAATTAATGCAGAACTAATAAAATCAACATCTTGCGTTAAAATTTTTTGAACAAACTCATTTTTTTTATAATCTTCGATCCCCTCAGGAATTGGAGTAATTAGATGTTTTTTAAATCTTTCTACTTCTTTTTCTAACTCTTGCTGTGTTAATTTAGTCATCACCCATCCCCAAATAATTATCAACATCTGATGTTGGAACTGAACACATACAAAGTGAAACTTCGCGACTGAAAAAACCTTTTTCCCTGAAATTCTCTATTTGATTGTCAAAACTCTCACGTGCATAAGAAATAGCCTTTTCTTTATCTTCTAATTTAAAATATTTAGTAGCGAGTATACCCTCATAAAAACCTATCAAAACCGTCTTTTCAACTTTCAATTTGTCTATTTTGTATTGCGCTATTTCAATTAACTCTTCTAATTCCTCAGAAGTTAACCCTTTTAAAATGTTAGATAATTTAGTCATTTTCTTTATTCTCTTGATGTTCGTACCATTCTTTTGTTGTAACTACAATTCGATGATTAGCTGTTTCATAAAACACAACCCCATTTTCGTTCACTCTGTTTTCAACTGAATCAAGGAACCTCCCAGCTTGCACTAACTCATTGTCTGAAAAAAATGAATTAATGATGTTAATGCTAGCTACTAAAACGTTGACAGCTAACGCAATAACGATTAACCAAGAAACTAGATAGTTAATAACCGCTTTAGAGCGTCTAGTAAAATCTTCAAACATCACTAAACCCTCACGCACTCAAAGTTCTCAAGCTGAATTAGTTCTTTTACTTTCCACCCAAAAGAATTCTTTTTACCGTTTGATAGCTTTTCAATGCATTGTTCGACTGTTAATTCTTCATTAGTAAAATGCGTCCAGTTTGTTGGTTGATGTCCTTCTTTTATGATTGTTGCTGTTATTTTGTAAGCCATTTATTCAAATACTCCTCATCTATCCACACGTCTTTGCTATTTTTTCTATTAATGGTCTGTCTATTAACTTCGCAACAGCGTTGTAGGTTGTAATTAAATCGTTTATTTCATCATTCCATCGACCGCAGTCTAAGTGACTTTTAAAGTGTTGTTTATAATTATCAATTGACGCAAATTGCGTATCTGCAAGCTCATGCAATAAATCGATATTGACTAAAATTTTATTTCGCTCAGCCATTTCTGTATCAACTCCCTCAATTTTGCCTTATCTGCTTCTGAATATTTTTTAACTCGTTCTGCTAACTGCTGCTTAATCTTTGCCACATTCGCTCCCCTGCTTTTTATCGCTCTCACATAGTCGTACGCTATTTTGTCTAGCATGTGATAACGTCCGAGTGGGCAGTGGTTAACTGGCTCGCGCATATTTACGCTCTTTCTTCACTGGCTCTGGATTAGCTTTAGCATAAGATTCAGCTTGATTAACTTCATAAATACGACCATTGCTAATACCTGCAAAAACAGTAAAATTTCCCGAACCGTGACGATTTAACGCTACATTAATTTCCATTAAGTTCTTATCTGCGTTATCGTTGTAAACTGCATCACGATAAATACCTACCCAGTAATCGCAGTCTTGCTCAATTTGCCCTGTGTCACGGCTATCACTTGGGATCGGACGCTTATCCGCTCTTGATTCAAGATTACGGTTTAATTGAGTTAACATGACAACAACGCAATTAAGCTCCTTAGCTAAGGCTTTAAGCCCTTTAGTAATTGCTCCATAAGCCAAGTCATTACGAGTATCATCGCCAGTTTTTTCTTTCTCCATTAACGTTAGATAGTCAACCATGATCATGCCTATTTGCCCCTTTTCTCTTGCCATTCGTCGAGCTTCTGAACGGATATGCGATAGCGTGATCGCAGGTGTATCATCAATGTAAATGTTATCGGTGTTTGATAATTCGTTGAGATGATGCATAACGTGCGCAAATTCTGAATCTGAACCTAACCCACCGTCATAAAAAATATTGCTATTTACCGCTGATTCTTGAGCTAAAATATTTTCAAGCATTTGCTCATCTTGCATTTCTAACGAAAACATCAGCACAGGTAATTTTTCATTCATAGCGCAATGACGAGCCATGTTAATTTCGAACGTGGTTTTACCCATTTTTGGACGAGCACCAACGACAAACAGCGATCCGCGAACAAGCCCTTTAGGCGATAATTTTTCATCTAGTGCTTTTATCCCAGTTGATAAACCACGCGCACTATCTGCATTTTCTAATCGTTTTTCTAATGTTTCAGTCCACTTATCAGCGATTATTTTTAACGACTTAAGCCCCGTTGTTTTACCTGTTTTGTTATAGTCATCAATTTGCGTAAATAGCGCATGAATAGCCGATATTTTGTCGCTAGTAGATAGATTTGATTTCTCAAAAATCATCGCACTACAGTCGTTTAATTTTTGCAATGTATAGCGTTCAATCGCTTTGTCTCGAACAATTCCAGCATAGGCTGTAACGTTGATCATCGACGGCGTATTTTTTGATAATTCAGCCAGATACGCTAAACCACCACAATCTTTCAAAATCCCTTTTGCTTCCATACAGTCTGACAATGTAATCAGATCAATTGGGTAATTTTTACGATTTAATTCAAGCATTTCAGCAAAAATAACTTGATGATGTCTGCCGTAGAACGATTCTGGCTTCAATGAATAGATTGCTTTTTGGCAGCGGTCTGATTGAAAATCTAACATCATTGAGCCAAGTACTGCTTGTTCAGCAACTAAATCATGAGGGATCACGTTCACAGCGTACCCTCCTTGAATTTTGTATAAGTTTCATCTGTCACAATGTATTCAAATTTAGCCTTCCAGTTTCGCTTGTTTTCACCAAACACCCAAGCTGGTGCTCTTTCTACAAAATCATAAAAATAGTTAATCAAATCATTTATGTTTAGTTTTTTGTTGTCTTTAAAAAATTTTTTAACTAGGTTTTTTCGTGCAGTGGTCATTTTTTGAATTTGAGGTAATCTGTTTTCTACAGCATCGTTGTATGCATCCATGACTAAATCAAAATCAATTGAGTTTTTATTTTTTGGCGCAGATGAGTCATCGTCAGATGACATATTATTTTTATTATTACTTTCTTGTTCTAATACTTTATTGTTCTGTTGGTCAACTTTTTGGTCATTTGATTGGTCATTAGGTCGGTCATTAACACCGTTTAAAGTCTTGATATTACTAGCTTGGTATTGGTCATTAGGTTGGTCAATCTTTTGGTCATTTGATTGGTCGCAAAAATATGACTGATAAGCATCATAATTTATGATAGTTATAACCGTACCTAAACGATTGCCAGACTTAGAAATCATGCCTTGATTTTCGAAAAATTCTAATGCCCTGCGGATGATTGTGGAGTTAACAGGTTTGCCACCAATTTCAATTTGACTAGCTAAAATTTCCCTAGTCGTAACTAGTTGCCCACGAGACAAATCCCAGTCACGGCCTTTAAAATTAACAGTTCTATCCTTGTAACTTGCATCAAGTAATAAATTTTCCCAAAGCGTGCGCTTAATAGCGCATTTAGCCCAATCAGCGTGTCTAACACTACGACTCAATGCAATATAACCCTTTTTAAAATTACTCATGTTTACGCCTTTTTTAGCGTTATAAAAATCGATTACTTCTGCCGTGGACATGATTTACCTCTTTTAGCTGATTGAAACACTTCTACAAATCGCTTTCCAAATTCTGGGTTATGTAATGCGATCATCGCTAACTCTTCGGGTTTTTCTGCCCGTTGACATGTTCTGTAATATGATTTATTCTTTCTCATGTGATTTACTCCGATTCAGTGATCACGCGCCACTAACCCTAATTAGTGGCTTTTTTATACCATTTCATCAATCTCTAAGTATTTTCTTGCTAATGTTTTTATAGATTTCAGCTCTGCTTGTGACACTTCTAACGAATCATCAGGAACAACTTTTAACCCTAAACAAGTTATTAGTTTTGCAATCACGGGAATATCATCGTTTTTTAATCTAGATATTTTTGACTCGCTCATACCCAACTCTATTGCAATAGTTGTCTGTGTTTTTTCTGCAAGACGTTGCAAGATTATGCTTTCAATCTTTCTCGCTCTTTCATTTGTTTTATTCGATAATTTTTCCATTGATTTGATCTCTGTTATTTTTTCGATACAAAGAACTATCTACCTTTAATTTTCCATTGGTAAATTCTTGTAGACGATACGCGTTTTTTTCTGGGATTATTTCGCCCCATTGAGAAACAGCAGCAGGACTAATCATCAAAGCATCAGCTACCTTTTTGGGATTTTTAAAATAATTAATAACTATTTTTTTTAGCATAATTTAAATCCATTAATTTAAGACTTCTAAAATACTACATTGTTAGAAAACTTAAGTCAATATGATTTAAGATAACTTAAACAATAAAAGAGGTGTCAAATGACAACAGAAACAATTGGCCAAAGAATACGGAGGCGAAGAAAAGCCTTAAATCTTACGCAAAAAGACTTGGCTAAATCTTTACAGGATGCTAGCCATGGGTCAATATCACAATGGGAATCAGATACAACATCACCTAGCGCTAAAAATTTATTCGACTTATCAATAGCTCTTGAGTGTGATTTTGCATGGCTTCTGAATGGTGGGGAAGAATCCAATGTCGTTCCCGCATCATTAAAATCTTTCAAGGTACCATTAATTAGTTATGTACAAGCAGGAGTTTGGACTGAATCATGCGAATTAAGAGATTCAACAGGATTTGAATACATTATGACTTCATTGGAATTATCGGATAAAGCATTTGCATTACAAATAAAAGGCGACTCAATGGAGCCAGAATTTAAAGAAGGTGATGTTGTCATTATAGATCCAGCCGTTAACCCCATCCCCGGTGAATTTGTTGTCGCAATGAATGGCGAATCAGAAGCAACTTTCAAGAAATATAGAGAGTTAGGATATGATGAGCATGAAAGAATGCAATTTGAACTTATACCATTAAATCCTGACTATACAACAATGAGCACATTAACTCAGCAAATAAGAATAGTTGGCACAATGGTTGAGCATAGGATATTCAGACGTAAAAGATAGATGTAATCAATGCTATAAAAAATGGTTAATATCAAAAAGAGGTTTTAATGAAAAAATTATTATTAATTAGTTTTTTATCTGCATCAACGATAGCTTGTGCAAAAAAAGAATCAGCACAAAACAACGTTAACATTGCTAATCCTGCATCAGTTTATTGCGAAAGTCTTGGTGGTAAATCTGAAATAGTAAAGGACAGCAAAGGTTGGTATGGATTATGCCACCTACCCGACGGAACTACTGTCGATGAATGGAAATTATACAGAGATAAACATTAATAACCGCTTCGGCGGTTAAATAAAAAAAGATCATAAAGATACTGACTATTTCTTGAAGTTTCTAGTTTCATAATAATTGAAGGTAGTATATCATACCTAATAGATTCAGTTAATTTGATAATTCATTTAAAATAACACACTGTCTATTTTTACTACATGATACAACAACTATTACTTAAGAGAACTAAGCTCATATGAAGTTTAATGTTAACATAGAAAACTTTGGTAAAATTCAAAACGCAAATATAACATTAAGTAATTTTACTGTGATAGCAGGCAGGAATGGTTGCGGAAAAAGTTTTGTAACTAGGGCTTTTTATAGCTTCTTTAATACAATAAATAAAGATCATTTAACAAAAAATTTGCTAAATGATATTGGAGTAACTGACTTTTTTTTAAATAAAATATTATCAACAAGTAAACTCAATACAAAAGAAACTACATCACTCTTATTAATGAAACAAGCGATTGATGACTGCGTTAATTTCATACAACATAATGTTGATGCTCATTATTTATCAGAGCAATTTTTGTTGACAAAACAATTAAATGAAAAATTAAAAAACATAATAAATAATTTCAAAGACTTTAAAAACGAGCTTGGAAGTAAACAAAAAATACAATCTTTCGTTGAAGAATTAATAGGATTAGATGATATCATTCACAATTTAGATCTTTTAGCTAAAGACCCTATTAATAATATAGCAAAATCAATTGAACAAGATCTTAGATCTGAATTACAAGAAAATTTTCAAATTGCTAAATTATCTCAATTAATTAATTATAATAACAATAAAAAATTTTCTTTTAACTTTGAAAAATTAGGCACAATAAGTTTGCAATATAATGAAAGAGAAAAGCAAGACAGCATTGCATTTGAACTTAATTCAGCTAGCATAGATCAGTTTCAACAGCTCAATAATATTGTGTATATAGAATCCCCTATATTTTGGAAAATACGACCTGCTTTAAATTTAATCAAAAGAAATCAATTTCTTAATAGATCTCTTCGTTCTAAATTTTTTCAAAAAGAATTGTTGGGTATCCCAAAATATTTTTTTGATTTATCGAACTTATTGGAGGTTAATTATACATTATCACCAATAGTTACTAAATTTGAAGAAATATCTTCCACCCTAAAAGATGCAATTGGCGGAAAATTTGATATTTCTGACAGTGGGGACATTCTTTTCAAAGAAAAGAATTGCGAAAACAGTTCTTTTTCACTTTATTTAACTTCTACAGGAACAACAAACCTAGGAATGCTATCTTTATTATTAGATAAAGGAATTATTTCTGATGGTAGCTATTTATTTATTGACGAACCAGAAATTAATCTACACCCGAATTGGCAAAGAATGATGGTTGAGTGTTTATTAGAGTTATCAAAATTAAACGTTCATGTTGTAATCGCTACTCATAGTATTGATATGATTAAATGTATCGAATTGTTAATTAATAAAAATGAAGATTTAGTAAGTAATGATCACTTTGCAATTAATCAGCTATCATCAGAAGGTATCTCAATCAACAATGAAGAAAATATATTCAACAAAATTAAAGCGATTAAAGATGATTTGGGTGAATCTTTTTTACAGATGTTTTTAGAAGAAAATGGCTAAAATTGAATTAAATAAATTTTTTAAAAAAATAGATCCAGAATTTAGAGATATAACAAAGGAATTGCTAGAACGATTACCTAATGGTTATTTGCTTGATAATGATGATGGGTTAAAAAAACATTGTAATTGTGATAATTTAAAATCTGTTGATTTTCTATTAGAAAAAGATGGAAATCTATATTTTACCGAATTCAGTGATTTAAATGCTGAAGATGGAAATATTAGAAAGAAAATAACACAACAGATTAATTGTTGTGAACAGGCAAAATCTTGTCCAGTTAAAGGACACTATCCCAAGCTACTTCAGAATATTAAAGTAAATGATTTTGCTTTAAAATACAAAGATACTTTATTATTATTACTCTCAATTAAAAACGATCTGGAACCTAAAACCATATTTCATGAAAATGCAGATAAATGGCATTTTTTAATAGTTTATAATAAAGAACTTAACTCTGATCTTGCAAGATATTTAGATTTATTAAAATCGAATATAAAATCTTCATTACCTACAAGATTATTGAATAAAGATAACTTTAAAATTCAAAATTTAGATAACTTCATCAATAATTTTTAGTCCGTGTATTCACAATAGTCTAGTTAAAGCTGCTTAGTTCATTCGAGATAAAATAAAGCCCCTTTCGGGGCTTTTTTTACACCTAAAATCCCACCACAACTTTAAAACACCTTTCTGGTTAAAAAATAATTTGCAATTCAATATTACTCATAACTCGCATACAAAAAAACAATTACAGAATACTTAAATTTATTTTAGATTTCTTAAATATTTTATTGACAATTAATTTTAGATATCTTAAATTATTACACATCAAAACAAATCAACTTAACAAAAGAATTAAGCAATACCACGAGTTACTTAATTAGTTAAGCGAGATTCAAGTAGCTAGCTGGAGCATATGAAAGTACAGCGGTTTTGATAGCAATCACAGCAGTACGCATCGGGTGAGCGACTTAATCACTCCCAGCCTCGAAAGAGACCGACTGGCCATCAAGTTCTTTAGTAAGAAGATTGCTTAATTTTATATAGCAACCAGAGATTAGAGGCGGCTACTGGTTGCTGATTCCGCCTAGTGGGTGACTGGATGAATTGTGCAGGTAAACCACCAAGCAGGCTGAGAGGTCTGCGTCTAATATTCAAACCAAATGTCTTTCAACGAGAGCCATCTAGTTTGATAATTAGCAAATAGCTTACAAATAAATTATGAAATGCGTGATAATATTCTCAAAAAGACTCTTGCAGCTGCGATTATATCTGAGCAAGTATAAATGAAAACTAACCCCATTAATAGGAAGGCTAAAAGTGCCAAAACAGAGTTTTTGTTTAGTATCATTTTACATAGCCCTATTGAAGTCATTAACATCAATATGCACCTAGCTAAAAAAACTAAAAATATTAGCCCTGCTCCATAAACTGAGTTTTTAGATAAACAAAAAATTATAAATGTTGATAACTGCAAAACAAAAAAAACAAAAACACCAAACACCCAAAAAGTTACGGTTAGGCTAAGCTCTCCCCTAACTAACCTATTGAATATATTCATATCAGTTCCTTTTGTATAAATAAAACGCATTATACTGCCAAATATATTATTCACAAACTTATTTAGGAGTGAATTTATGAATTAAAACTACCAAATTTCGAGGTGAGTTATGCAATTACATAGAGCTGTAGAGAACGGTTACGAAAAAGCATATTGCAAAATGATGAACGATGTCGAAATGCAAGATGCTAAAGATAATTGGATTGAAACTAGAGCCGAAGAATTAATTAAAAATTTCGGTAACGACAATGATTGGCAAATTGTAGAGCTACTAAAAATAAAGCTAGAAAGCAAAACAATCGACAAAGAAATTTATGACCAATTTATAACCGACATATGCTATTCACAAGCAAAAACTGAGTATAGCAAGAGATTCTGACAGCTCGGAAAGACGAGCACATACTACATCCGCTTGCCCTCTTTTGAGGGCTTTTTGGGGATGACCTAATGTATTTTGACGCTGAGAGCTTCTGATTTAGAAGACATAACAGATTGGTTTTTCAAAGAATTGAGGAAATAGCATGAACACAATCCCAATTGATTACGTCGGCTGTAATGTACATGACACAGACCGATTCAGACTAAATTACAAAATAACTAAGGGCGAACAACTATACGCCCTTTTTTGTACCTACGCTTTGACATTGGGTGGGTTATTTATGTGGTTTAGCTGGATGTTAGAAGTAGCAACGAATTAAAAAGGAATATACAAATGGCAGAATCATTTGAAAAGAAAATTTGGGAAACTCTATCGCAGGTTAATGTTAACGACAAAGTTGAAAAAAAGAACGGATTAACATATTTGTCTTGGGCGTGGGCATGGGGTGTTTTAATGGAGTATTACCCTCAATCCTCATACATAATTAACCCACCAACCACAGAAATGGATGGCTCTATGACGGTTAGCGTAACGCTAACAATAAAAGAGGATAACAACGAGGCAACTCGATTTATGTGGCTACCAGTTATGGATTTTAAAAACCACGCTATTAAGTCACCAAATTCAGTAGATATTAATAAAGCGACCATGCGATGTTTAACTAAAGCCATATCTATGTTTGGGTTGGGTTTTTATATCTATGCTGGTGAAGATTTACCAGAAGAAGAAAAACAGGCGCAAAAAATTAATGAAGATGCGTTAAACAAAAAACGAGAATCATTAATCAAAGCGGTTGAACAATCTGCACAAAAAGGCATTGATGCAATGGGTGAGTTTTGGAAATCGTTATCAATTGAAGACCAAAAACTTATCGGGTCCACTGAAAAGCGCCGTATCTATGATATAGCAAAAGAGGCTAATAATGGAACAGCGAACGGATGAATGGTTTAACGTGCGACTGGGCAAAGTAACCGCAAGTAGAATTAGTGATGTGATGACTAAAACAAAAAGCGGTTATTCGACTAGTCGTCAAAATTACATGGCTCAGCTGATTTGCGAACGACTAACAGAAAAACCAACCGAATCATACTCTAACGCCGCAATGCAACGCGGCACAGAGTTAGAGCCAACAGCTAGAGAAATGTACATACTTAACCAATTTGACGTAACCGTTAAAGAAGTTGGCTTTATTCCCCACCCTACAATCGAAAACGCTGGCGCTAGTCCTGACGGGTTAGTAAATGATGACGGGCTGATCGAAATAAAATGCCCGAATACGTGGACACACTTAGAATTTATGCAATCACTAAAGCCAAAGCGTGAGTACATCTTACAAATGCAATGGCAAATGATGTGCACAGGTCGAAAATGGTGCGATTTTGTCAGTTATGACGATAGATTACCCGATAATTTGAGTTTTAGGTGCATACGAATTCATTACGACGAAGCATTAGCTCAAGAGATAGAAGCAGAAGTTATCAAATTTCTGCAAGAACTCGATGAGCGTATCAAACAAATAGAAGCCTCATAACCGTCCAAGTGACGGTTTTTTTAAAGGAAAGAATTATGACTAGATTAACTAAAACTATCAAAGAGCAAATTTGTAAAAATGCAATTGATCAATCATTAGTGGAGCAAGAAAATGGCAATTAACACAATGACAGCAACGGGTAACGCAGGAAAAGATGCGGAATTACGTTATCTACAAAACAATACAGCGGTAGCAGAATTTCAATTACCAGTTAAACAAGGTTACGGCGAACATCAAAAAACATCATGGATTAAGTGCATTTTATGGGGTAAGGTCGCGGAGGGTTATGCACCGAAGATCAAAAAAGGCGATTTGGTAGTAGTTAGCGGTGAGTTTTATGTTGAAGAATGGCAAAAAGATGGTGCAACATTCACAAGACCGTGTTTGCGAGTATCTCAAATTCAATTGACTAAAAAGCAGGATGAACAACAGCCTCAACAATCTAAACCGCAAACAACTGCGCCAGAACCACCGATGGATTTTGACGACGATATACCTTTTTAAATCAAATGGTTATAAAAAACCGCTCATGTAGCGGTTTTTTATTGTGAGTTATATTATGGAACATCTACCAAGATAATTCCTTATTGTCGGCTTTATTGTTTTCTTCATACATCATTAGTATGTTGCTATAACTACACATATCTAAACCACTATTACAATAATCTTTAATTACCTGATCCATTATTTTTCTATTTTTTGCCTTAGTAGCTTTTTTAAATGCATTTAAATTCTCTTGCTCCATCATTCTCAAATTGGAAGCTTGGCACATATCTAGTTGTTCACAATAATCTTTTTTTACGTTAGCCTTAATATATTCGATAACTTCTTGCTTTTGAGCCTCCGAACCATCAAAGTCCATTGGATGAATAAATTTAGCTTGTGCGGCTGTAGAAAATAACATCGAAAGTAATATTATCTTTTTCAACATAAGAATCCCTTTTTTGACTATTAATTTTTATTAATAATACTTTTTTATATTGTTTTTGAAAGTTCAAAAATCAAAATGAAGTAAATTGTACTTAACAAAGTATAAAATAAAGCTTTTATTGAAGCAAACTCGTTTTATACCACCCTATTCTATTAATTTTACAAATATTCTCACGCCCATTATTTGGCGTACGATAACTATTATCTAAAGGAAACAACCATGACAACACACGAACTAAAAATTAAATCAGAGTATTTTAATACAGCGAATTACTTAGTGTGATTTTTTGATGAGAGATGAGAAGAAATTTTAGGAGTAAATAATGACACCGCTACATGATATGCGATATGTGGCAAAAGCATTGAAACTATCGGAGCATACGGTACGAGCAAATCCTGCAAAATATCACATGTACAAAATCGGGGGCTTTTGGCGCATATCTGAATCGGATTTACAAAATTACATAGACGAGAGCAAGAAAAGAAATAATAATGTTATTCGGCTAGCTCTTGTTAATGACAAAAAGGAGGTTAAAAAATGTCATTATCAAAGAGAAATGGCGTCTATTATATCGACATCCGCACACCAAGCGGCGAACGAATTAGACGCTCTACTGGGGTGAGTGATAAAAAACTCGCTCAGGAATATCATGACAAAGTAAAGCATGAAATGTGGGCAATAAGCCGACTTGATAAGCGTTTAGAACGTACATTTGACGAAGCTTTATTGTTACTACTAAATGACGGAAAAGACCAAAACGATTATGCAACTAAAGTTCGTCATGCAAAATATTGGCGCGCTATTTTTGGTGGTAAAAATTTGTCATCGATTACCGGTGAAATGATAGATAATAATCTGCCAACACATAACGCGAAAAATAAAAAACCATTAGCTCCAGCTACAATAAATAAATATCGCAAAATAATACTTAGGGCGTTGAGTCTAGCTCAAAAGAACAATTGGATTGCCTCCGTTCCATACGTCGGAAAACAGAAAGAACCAAAAGTTAGGGTTAGATGGGTAACAAAGCAACAAGCTCAAGAATTGTTAAGAAACATATCTCTAGGATGGTTGCGTGATGTTTGTTTATTTGCGTTATTAACTGGTGCAAGACGAACTGAAATTTTATCATTAACTTGGGATAAGATAGATTTTCAAAACAAAATAGCTATAGTAAGCAACGATATTGCAAAAAATGGCAAAGCAAGATCGCTGTTATTAAATGATGAGGCTGTTGGGTTATTAAAAAACAGACGACTCATCAATAGCAAGTATGTTTTTGTGAGTACAAATAATAACCCATTAAAAGATATTGATCGACGCGCTTTTAATCGTGCTACGGAAATTTGCAATATTGATGATTTCCATTTTCACGATCTACGCCACACGTGGGCTAGCTGGCACGTTCAAAGTGGAACACCTCTTTTTACATTGCAAGAATTGGGTGGTTGGGAAACGTTGGAAATGGTAAAAAAATATGCGCATTTAAACGCTGAGCATTTAAGCCATTTTTCAAATGCAGTCACATTTTGGTCACAAAATCAAAATAAAGATAATCAAGCTTTGAGCTTGGCGGTTGCAAATCATTGATTATCTTATCTTTTAATGGCGTCCCCTACAGGATTCGAACCTGTGACCTACGGCTTAGAAGGCCGTTGCTCTATCCAGCTGAGCTAAGGAGACTGGGATTGGATTTGTTGATTAGACGCTGTGTATTATATAAAGCTATTTCTATCCGTCAATGATTTTTAATGGTTTATTGCGTTGGATTGTCAAAATATCACCAATCTAGGTGTTTATTTTTTGTTTTGGTCATGAATATAGACGACCTATAAGCAATTTGGTGACTATTTGATATATAGCGCTTTATTTGTTAATCGTTTTTGATTTTAGTTATTTTCCTCTATTTTTTCAGGTTGCTTTATTTTTTTGTTGGCTATTTTGCATAGTTCTTCACATTTGCTTTTTTTCATCACTTCAATAATGTGTGATAACTGTGCTTCAAATGCCGGTTGTTGAGTTATTAGTGTTTCAGCCTTTTCGATAATTTGTAGTTTTTGTTGTTCAGTTATCACATTTGCATAATTTTCAGCCGATTGTTCTAGAGTAGTGATAATATTAAGTTTGGATTGTTCAGTTAAACAGTCCGGTAGTTCCATCCACTTAAATCCACCATAATAGTATTTTAACATTTCTACTTGCATCATTTTTGTACTATATTTTATAACTCCACCCTTCTCCGCTTCTGGAAGTTCTTTATAAAACTGGTTAACCTGCTGTGATATTGCCGCAAAATACTTTATATTAAAATTACTTAATAGAATGATTTCAGCTTGGAATTTTTTTAGGTTATTGGTTAGGTCTTGGCTCGTTAATTGGTTTGATTTATTTGGCGAAAAGATCAAATACATTTCTACTATATAGTTAATATAATTGGTGATTTGCAATTGTTCGTCTAATTTATCGTTTGAAAAATTTCCAATAAGTTTGGGATCGGTGAATTTGCTAAGGATTTCTTTACCTTTTGCTGTATCCAATCTAGGTAATGTTTTTTGAGATTCAATTTGTTTAATTAATAGATAAAACTGCGTGTTGTCAGAGTGATAATTAAAGTCTATCGCATGCGTAAAGCAACTGATTAATATTAATATGACACTTATCATTAACTTCATATTTTGTATTCCTTACATTGTCATGATTAATATTTGCTTATTTAGCCTTGGCAATTTGCGCTTTTAGCATGGCTAGGCGGCTTTGTCCTTGTTGCATTTTTTTTTCGGGAGATAGTTCGTTGCGTTGATCTTGCCATGCCAAGTCATCTTGTGGCAGTTCTAATAAGAATCGACTTGGTTCGACTTGTATTGTTTCTCCAAATTGTTTACGTTGTCGGCTAAATGAAAATGTGAGCTCTTGTTGAGCTCGAGTAATGCCTACATAGGCTAGGCGGCGCTCTTCTTCGATATTGTCTTCATCAATACTGTTTTGGTGAGGTAATAAGCCTTCTGACATACCAACTAAATACACATAAGGAAACTCTAACCCTTTCGAAGCATGCAGTGTCATAAGCTGAACTTGATCGAGCTCTTCTTCGGTTTCGTTACGTTCTAGCATGTCTCGTAAGGTAAATCTGGCAACAGCTTGTTCAAGTGTCATAGCTTCGTCAATATCATCGCCTTTTAACATATCATTTAACCAGCTAACTAGCTGTTCAACATTGCGCATACGCATTTGGCCTGATGCTGGGGATGTGGATGTTTCATAAATCCAGCTTTCATAATTGATACCATGCAGTAGTTCATAAATCGCGTCCATCGGTTCATGATGTGATTTTTGAATAAGCGTATCAAACCAATGAATAAATACCTGTAGCGATTCCATGCGTTTGCCAGATAGTAGTTGAGTTAACCCCATATCATGACTTGCTTGATATAGGCTAATACCTCGGTGATTTGCCCACTCCCCTAATTTTTGGATGGTTGCTGGGCCAATTTCTCGTTTTGGTGTGTTGATAATGCGAATAAACGCATTATCATCATCAGGGTTAGTTAATAACCGTAAATAAGCCATTAAGTCTTTGATTTCAACACGTGCAAAAAACGAGGTTCCGCCCGATATTCGATATGGTATTCGGTATTGCATTAGCATTTTTTCAATAAGACGCGCTTGATGATTACCACGATACAATATGGCATATTGTCCGTATTGGCTATTATTCGTAAAACGATGACCAATAAGATCATTAATAACTTTTTCGGCCTCGTGTTCTTCACTATCGGCCGAGATGATTCTAATAACTTCACCATAGCCAAGCTCTGAGAAGAGTTTTTTTTCAAATATATGTGGATTATTTTCGATTAAGATGTTGGCAACTTTTAAAATACGACCCGATGATCGGTAATTTTGTTCGAGTTTGATTACTTCTAAATTTGGGAAGTCCTGTTTCAGTAATACTAAGTTTTGTGGACGTGCGCCTCGCCAAGAGTAGATTGATTGATCATCATCGCCCACCACAGTGAATTTAGCTCGGTTGCCAACAAGTAATTTGATAAATTCGTATTGGCTAGTATTAGTGTCTTGATATTCGTCAACTAGCAAATAACGAACTTTATTTTGCCACTTTTCGCGGACTTGTTCGTTGTTTTTTAATAATAGTGTAGGTAGTAAGATCAGATCATCAAAATCTAAAATACTACACGATTTTAGTTGTTTTTCGTAAAGTTGATAGCAGTGTGCAAAAAGCTTTTCTTTGTTAGTTTGCGCCCTTGCCATGGCAAGGGTTGAGTCGATAATGTCGTTTTTCCAATTTGATATGGTTGAGCGCAGTTGGTTGATAAGGTCTTTATCTCCATCTAACCATTGCTGTGTGAGTTCTTTTAATAGTGCTGTTTGGTCGTGATCGTCAAATAAAGAAAAGTTCGACTTGATGCCAAGGTGTTTATATTCTTTGCGGATAATATCTAACCCTAAAGTATGGAATGTCGATATTTTTAGCCCTCTAGCCTCTTGTTTGCTGAGCGATTGAGCAATACGTTCCTTCATTTCACGTGCGGCTTTGTTGGTAAAAGTGACGGCAATAATGTGGCGTGGTAAATACTCTTTAACACGAATTAGGTAAGCAATTTTGTTGATGATAACCCGAGTTTTTCCAGAACCAGCGCCCGCTAATACAAGACAAGGGCCTGAAACATATTCGACAGCTTTTTGTTGGCTTGAATTTAAACGCACTGAATAAAAACCATTATGAAAAATGTGGATTAGTATATAACGATATACTAGTTGCGTCCAATTATCATCAATATTTATCGATCATAACCGCTATTTTTTGTCATCTACTTGATGAATGTTAAAGCCTGCTCAACAACGTCAACACCCGCACTTTTTTTGTGGGCATTTTCGCTCAAATAACGTCTCCATTGCCTTGCGCCTTTGTGTCCATTAAATAACCCTAATGTGTGGCGCATGATATGATTTAGCTGTGCCCCTTGTGTCAGTTGCTGTTCAATATAAGGGTAAAGTGCCTGAATCGCTAATTTAGGTTCGATTATTGGAGAGTTTAATCCAAAAATTTGTGCATCAATTTGAGTCAGTAATAGTGGGTTTTGATAAGCTTCTCGCCCAACCATTACACCATCAACATACTTTAGATGGTGTTTTATTTCGTCAATTGTTTTAATACCACCGTTAATCGCGATAGTTAAGTCGGGATAATCTTGTTTAAGTTGGTAAACACGATCATAATCGAGCGGAGGGACTTCTCGGTTTTCCTTTGGGCTTAACCCAGACAACCACGCTTTACGTGCATGCACAATGAATGTATTAGTATAGGGCATGACTTTTTCAATAAATTGACATAAAAATGCATAGCTATCAAAATTATCAATGCCAATTCGGGTTTTTACTGTGACGGGAATATCAACCTGATCTTGCATTTGTGCAACACAGTCTGCAACTAAATCGGCTTTTCCCATTAAACAAGCACCAAACATGCCATTTTGTACACGATCGGATGGGCAACCTACATTTAAATTTATTTCATCATAACCACGTTCTTGTGCTAATTTTGCACATTGTGCTAATGCTTTAGGATCGCTACCACCTAGTTGTAAGCTGACTGGATGTTCTTCATTATTGAAAGCTAAATAATCCCCTTTTCCAAATAAAATCGCGCCAGTGGTCACCATTTCGGTATAGAGTAATGTTTGTTTAGTTAAAATTCGATGAAAATAACGGCAATGCTTATCGGTCCAATCAAGCATAGGGGCAATGGAAAAACGATTTAGACTTGACCTGTTATGCAAAAAAACCTCGACATCAATTAAAAATTTGTTATTTTACTCGACGTTTTCAAATAAAACCACAATATAAATAATAAGAATAGATACAAACCAAATAAATATCTCAATATACGGCTACTGTAAATATTTTTAATTACATTTATCTCTTCAATACTGCTTTTTATAATACACATACCTATTATTATTAATTTATACGGTAGTTATTACTAATAATCGTTGCAAGTTATTACCTTTTATAGGTATAAAATTAAAATAGGTAAACAAAAATCAAAAACCTCGTTAAATAACGAGGTTTTTGATTAAGAGTCGGAGTCAGGATTATCATCATCAGATTTTTTATCAATCGGATCTGATATACCTTGTTTATTCATTTCTTCTAATGATTTTGAACCGTCTAGTTCTGATGCTTTAATGTCTTTTACTAAGCCCATTTCATCAAAATAAACAGCATAACTTCTTTGGCTAACGTCACCATGCTGCGGTTGTTGACGAAAAACATAATACCAAACATTATCACCAAAAACAGAAGTTAACATTGGTGACCCCATAATAAACACAACTTGTTCTTTACTTTGACCTACCTTTAATAGATCAAGAGCATCTTGTGTCACATAATTACCTTGGTTGATATCAGGTCTATATACCCAACGCTCAACAACCGAACAACCAGTTAATAAAACACTCGTGACAATTGTAAAGGCGGTAAATTTACGAAACAGCATCTAACTTTATCCATAAAAAAAATAATAGACTATATTATCGCTGATATTTTGCCTGAGTGCTAGACAAATTGATAAATTCTTTAACAATTAGTTAATAATCAAGTTATCATCAAGTAATGATGCGAATTATCACTTGACTTTTATCCTTGTATCCACCAACTTAATATAGTCATAATAGACGCTTTTTTTAAACAATTAAGGTACAAAATGAAACTAGAAACAATAGATCAAAAAGCAAGTTATGCTATTGGATTACAAATTGGGCAACAATTGAAAGAATCAGGCTTAAATAATTTAGAACTCAATGCATTAAAACAAGCAATGGAAGATGTTTTAGCCGGTAATCCGCCTGCACTACCCTTGCAAGAATTACATGATGCACTACGTCATGTACACGAACAAGCAACAAAAGAAAAAGCCAAACAAGCAGAAAAAATTGCTCAAGCAGGTAAAGATTTTCTTGCCAAAAATCTTGATAAAGATGGCATTAAATCGACTGAATCTGGTTTACAATATGAAATCATCCAACAAGGTGATGGCGCTTTACCTAAAGCAACAGATCGCGTTCAAGTCCATTATACGGGGCAATTGATTGATGGTACTGTATTTGATAGCTCAGTAGAGCGTGGACAACCGGCTGAGTTTCCTGTCAATGGCGTAATTCAAGGCTGGGTTGAAGCGCTACAACTGATGCCTGAAGGTTCAAAATGGCGTTTATATATTCCTCAAGAGTTAGCTTATGGTGCTCAAGGTGCTGGTGCATCAATTCCACCATACAGTGCATTAATTTTTGATGTTGAATTATTAAAAGTTTTGTAAGCAAGAATGGACGCGACTTGGCGTCCATTTGTGTTAAGCTATTATCGTTTGGGAAGAAGATAGGCGCTAAATGCCGCTAGTAACAATAAAATACTTGCTGTACCAAACGCAACTAGATGAGTGTGTAAGTGATCGTAAGCCCATCCACCTAACCATGAACCAATCATCGCACCAATTTGATGCCCCAAATAGGTTAATCCAGAAAGTAATCCCACAATTTTTACACCATAAATATCTGCTGTAATAGCTCCAGACATTGACAAAGCGCCAGCCCAAACCAAACCACCCACTGCTGCAATAGTAAAAAGCTGCCATTTAGTTGATGCTAAAACAAGAGCAATAAAACCTAAGCCTCGTATTAAATAAACCATCATCAAAATGTTTTTTCGTTGTACTATATCAGATAGATAACCCAAAACTAAGGTACTAAAAATAGCGACTAAACCAATTAAACCAATACCATTAGAACTGGTGATAGGATCAAATCCATGATCGATAAGCATTGGGACACCGTGTGTTCCTAATAAATTCATACTGAAGCCACAGGTAAAAAGCCCAAAACTCAGTTGCCAAAATGGACGTGTTTTTAGCACATCTATAAGTTTGATATTAGGCTCTATTTTTTGATTGATAACAGGCTCTATACTAGAATTTTCGATCTCAGATTGATTATCTTTCATAATAAACAAAGCAATAGGTAAGGCAATAATCATAAAAATCACAGCAAACGAAATTAGCGTTGTTTGCCATCCATAAATAGGAATGAAGAATGCAAAAACAGGTAACATCACCGCAATACCTGCCATACTTCCTGTTGATAAAATAAATAAGGCCAATCCTCTGCGTTTAATAAACCAACGCGCTACAATGGGCGTAAAACTAACTGACCCCACAAAAGAAGTACCAAAAGATAATGC
This sequence comes from Gilliamella sp. X-46, assembly GCF_057063525.1. NCBI lineage: Bacteria > Pseudomonadati > Pseudomonadota > Gammaproteobacteria > Orbales > Orbaceae > Gilliamella > Gilliamella sp. X-46. Next base: position 413,740 of record NZ_JBXSQH010000001.1, read on the forward strand.
AATACCGAAAGATAGTAAAAAGCTCCAATAATTAGTTGAGTTAGCTGACCAAACTGTCGAGAGAATAATAATGATCGTGCCTAATATTAGGACAAAACGAGTGCTATATTTACCCACTAAATATCCGGCTATTGGCATTGCGATACCTGAAAAAAGCATACCTATAGCAATAATTCCAGAAAGGACGCTACGGCTAAAACCGAGATCATTTGCAATGGGAAGAAAAAAGACCCCCATACTCATTCTCAACCCACTGGAAAGTAAAGTAAGAAAAGAAGCTGCAATAACGATGTTCCAACCAAAATACCACGGAGATCGCATAATAACTCCCGATTATTTTTTATAGAAAACGGATCAAAAATTGTAGCATTAAAGTTTAGCTTATGTGTATAAGTTCTTTATTTTCCGTTATAATATTTATTTATCTACATTCACAAAAAGTTAAGGAAAGTTATATGTCAACAAACATGATTCGTATCGCGATCACTGGCGCTGGTGGCAAAATGGGACGGCAACTTATCCAAGCTGTTTCGCAAATCGAAGGGGTTACCTTAGGTGCAGCATTTGAACGAGATGGTTCATCATTAATTGGTAGTGATGCTGGTGAACTTGCTGGGATCGGTACTTGTGGTATTACAGTCACCAATAATCTAGAACAAGCTAAAGACCAATTTGACGTATTAATTGATTTTACTAGACCTGAAGGTACCCTTGCACACTTAGCTTTTTGTGTTGAAAATAAAAAAATGATAATCATTGGCACAACTGGTTTTGATGATGCAGGTAAACAAGCTATTGCTGATGCAGCTAAAAACATTGCCATTGTATTTGCCGCAAACTTCAGTGTTGGTGTTAACTTAGTGCTAAAATTATTGGAAAAAGCCACCAAAATTATGGGCGGTTATACTGATATCGAAATTATTGAAGCGCATCACCGTCACAAGGTTGATGCGCCGTCTGGTACAGCATTAGCCATGGGTGAAGCAATAGCAGATGCACTTGATTGCAACTTAAAAGAGCGTGCAGTTTACTGTCGCGAAGGTCACACAGGGGAAAGACCACAAGGCGCTATCGGCTTTGCAACTATCCGAGCTGGGGACATAGTAGGAGAACATACCGCTATTTTTGCCGATATTGGTGAACGTGTTGAAATTAGTCATAAAGCATCCAGCCGTATGACATTCGCTAATGGTGCTGTACGAGCTTCACTCTGGCTTGCCAAACAACCTGTTGGTTTATACAACATGCGTGATGTCCTAAATCTCAATAATTTATAATTTGAAAATGTCAGATAAAATTTGGATGCGACATGCATTAATGCTTGCTAATCGTGCCGAATCGATAGGAGAGATCCCTGTCGGTGCGGTGATTGTTGATGAAAATAATCAAATTATTGGTGAAGGTTTTAATCAACCTATTAGTAAGCATAATCCCACAGCTCACGCCGAAATACTAGCTATTGAACAAGCGGGTAAGTTTTTGAATAACTATCGCATAATTAATACAACCTTATATGTCACTCTTGAACCTTGTATTATGTGTGCTGGCGCCATTATTCATAGCCGTATTAAACGTGTAGTGTATGGTGCAAGTGATTACAAAACTGGCGCAGCAGGTTCTTTTATCGATATTCTTGCTCAGCAAGGCATCAACCATTATGCAGAAGTGACAGGCGGAGTACTAGCTAACGAATGTAGTACTATTTTGAGTGATTTTTTTAAAAAACGGCGTTTACAACAAAAGGTGACTAAAAATAGTTATCAAAAAATTTTAGGTAACTAGGTGTTCAAGCATAAAATACGAAAATCTATTCCCATGTCAGTTTAATAAAAAATGAGTTCGCTTATTCTTTTTACCAAGGAAAATTGCTAGAATCTCATTTAATTTTTTTAAAATTTAATTTGAGCATTATTAATGAAAAAACACACATTAGAAATGATGATATCTACTGATGATATCCAAAAGCGCGTGATTGAACTAGGTCAACAAATCAGTCAAGATTATCAACATAGCCAAAATGAACTTATTTTAGTTGGTCTTTTACGTGGCTCTTTCATTTTTATGGCCGATTTGAGCAGAGCAATTACCGTTGGACACGAAGTTGATTTTATGACAGCGTCAAGCTATGGTAATGCTGTGATTAGTAACCGTGATGTTAAAATATTAAAAGATTTAGACGAAGATATCCGTGATAAAGATGTATTGATTATCGAAGATATTATAGACACGGGTAATACACTTAGCAAAGTTATGGCTATTTTAAAATTACGTCATCCACGCAGTATTGAAATTTGTACACTGCTAGATAAACCTTCACGGCGCGAAGTGAACGTTCCAGTGAAATATATCGGATTTTCGATTCCTGACGAATTTGTCGTAGGTTATGGTATTGACTATGCTCAGCACTACCGTCACTTACCTTATATTGGTCATGTCACTTTACTTGAATCTTAATATTATACGAGGTCTATGTGTCGCGATTTTCCTGTTCATTAGGTTTACTGTTAGTGATGACAGCGACATCAAGTTACGCTGACATGAAATTATCCATTAAAGGATTATCAGGAGAATTAGCTGACAATGTCAATACACGTGTTTCATTAATTTCCCCCAATAAAGTGGTTGATACGCCCGCTTTTAAGCGGTATTTTGAAAGTGAGGTGCAAAAAGCACTACGCGCATTAGGTTACTATTCGCCAACTTTTGAATATAACGCACAAGATCCCAAAGTCCTTGTCGTTAACATATCACCAGGTGATCCCGTATTAGTTGAGCAGCTCAATGTCAATATTACTGGGGATGGACAAAAAGATCCCGATTTTCAATATTTGCTAAAAAACAACTTACCCAAAATTGGCGATGTGTTAAATCATGGCATTTATGAGTCATTTAAGAAAAGCTTACAAAATTTATCACTAAAAAAAGGTTACTTTGATGCCGATATGCCTAAACATCAATTGGCTGTTTCGACAGTTGAAAATAAAGCCTTTTGGAATATTGATTACACTACAGGTAAACGTTATCGACTAGGTAAAGTCACTTTTCATAACGCCAAAATCCGTGACGATTATTTAGCAAATATTGTTCCATTTAAAGATGGTGAGGAATATACAGCCGAACAATTGTCATTATTAAATAGACGCCTTACCTCAACAAACTGGTTTAATTCAGTGGTTGTTGTACCTGACTTTCCACATTTAACAAAAGACAAAGTTCTACCTATTGATGTTGAAACCTCGCCTCGCAAAAAAAATAATATGGACTTAGGTTTAGGCTTTTCAACAGATAACGGTGTACATGGAAAAATTGGTTGGAACAAACCTTGGATCAATAGCCGAGGACAAAGTTTTCAAAGTAACTTATCGCTATCTTCACCAGAACAACTGGTCACTATGAGTTACAAAATTCCATTAAAAAAATCACCTCTTGAGCAGTATTATACCATTCAAAGTGGTTATAAAAAGATAGATAATAACGACACCTACTCACGTTCTTATACGTTTGGAGCATTGCGCAACTGGGATAATTTTTATGGATGGCAAACAGCATTAGGTTTTAATCTATTACGAGATGATTTTACCCAAGGTGATGCAAGTTTCAAAACATTTTTGTATTACCCTTCACTTAGCTTATCAAGAATTCGTTCTGATGGTGATTTATTAGCGATGTGGGGGGATTCGCAACGTTACTCTGTCGAAGCCGCTGGAGAATCATTAGGGTCAGATATTAATTTAGTTCGTTTTCAAGCTCAACAAGCTTGGATTCGCTCGCTACATAAGTCGCATCGATTTATTGCTCGTGGCAATTTCGGTATTATACAAGCAAGCAATTTTGATCGAGTTCCACCATCGTTTAGATTTTTTGCGGGTGGTGAGCGCAGTATTCGTGGTTATAGCTATCAATCTATTTCACCTAAAGATAAAAAAGGCAAATTAAAAGGTGCCTCTAAACTCATCACAGGTTCAATTGAATACCAGTATAATTTATCAGGTCCATGGTGGGGGGCTGCCTTTGTTGATACTGGCGAAGCCATAGACAAAGTTGATACAACCAAATTTTATACAGGAACAGGATTTGGCATTCGTTGGGCCTCTCCTGTTGGGCCAATAAAAATCGATTTAGCAACACCATTAAATAAAAACACCGGTTCTATTCACCTATATATTGGTCTAGGAAGCGAGTTATAATATGGCTAAAAATTTAGTTAGAATAAAAAAAGTAAAAAAATTAAAACAGATACGCAAATGGAAAAAGCGAAGCATAGCCATTTTATCTGTTATCGTCTTTCTAATCGTTTTTGTTATTTTGTTTATATATACCAGTCTTGGTGTAAAACTAACTACCTATGTTTTAAATAAATTTCTACCTGAGCTAAAGATAGCTCAAGTTGAAGGCACATTACATAATCTGCATATACAAGGACTTTCGCTTGAATTACCGAATGTTAATGTTCAAGTTAATGATGCTTCATTTTCATTAGCTGGACATTGTTTATTAAAAGCCCAAGTCTGTGTAAATCAATTTAATGCCGATGGTGTAAAAGTTTCAATTAATACTGGACAAATAGATAGTTCGCCTAGAGAAGAGCCTAACACAGAAAAACGTTTTGAACTCAAAACACCGTTACCTATAGATCTTAAAAATACCCACTTAACAAATATAAAAGTCACCGTTGATGATATGCAATTTGGTATGTCAGACTTTACTGGTAAAGCAAGGTGGATTAATAATCAAATTTATGTTTATCCCGCTGTAGCAACAGATTTAAGCGCTATTTTTGCCGATAATAAAACAACCAATTTACCTGTTGAAGCAACAAACGAAGATATCGCGCTTAATGAAAAAATTAGCCAAATTTTTAATCAACCACTGATTGATTCATTACCTCAAGTTAATATTCCATTAAATATTAATGTGATAAGTTTAACTGGTAATAACTGGTTATTACATATTGGTGGGCAAGATTATCGATTCAATAACGTTATAATTCAGACTAATATCGTCAATAGTCGTATCATTGTAAAACAAGTCGATACAGATGCTACCACCCCTTACGCAAGCGGACATGCTTCGGTTTCGGGCGAAATCACATTACATGACGACTGGCCAGTATTAGCATTAGTGAAAGCAAATACCGAACAAAATCAATTTGATGCACAATTTTCAGGTAAATTGCTTGGAGAGCTATTAACTAACGCAACTCTTGATGGCTTGAATCAAATAAAAATAAATGGGCGCATCAATTTTATAGAAAAATACTTGCCTATCATGACCCAACTCGAAGGTAAGCATATTCAATGGCCAATTGAAGGACAAGCGCAATATGAATTAAATGATTTTTCTGCATCAATAGAGGGTAACGTGCAGCAGTATCAAATGTCAGCTAAAGGCCATATAAAAGGAGAGGAATTAGCCAACACGATGTTTGATATTGCCGGTACAGGCACCAATCAAGGTGCAATGATCGACCATGGAATAATTAAATTACCCCAAGGTGAAATTAATATAGCAGGAACTGCAAATTGGCAACAAGCACTACAATGGGATACCGACATAAAACTCAATAACGTTGATATCACTAAAGAATTGCCAAATTATCCAATTCGATTAAACGGTCAATTGAAAACAACCGGCTCGCTAGAAAGTGACAAATGGGCATTTAATTTATCCGATTTACAGTTAAAAGGTAATATCAATCATGCTGATTTTTTGGCATCAGGTAATCTATCTGTTAACTCTGAAAATAAAACCACTGCAGATGATTTTGCGATAAAATGGGGAAAAAATCAGCTCAATATAAATGGCTCAAGTGAAAGTGGCAATTTACTTACAAAGTTAAATTTCGAATCGCTATCGTTATTGATTGACGGCATGCAAGGATCTGTTGTGGGCAATATTGAACTCAATGGCGCTGCTAACAATGCCACTATTGATACCAATTTGTCGGTTAACTCATTTTCTTTTAACACAATCAAACTAGCTAAAGCTAATCTTATTGGCAAAATTCGGTATAAAAACCAATTAAGTGGTAATATCAAGCTCACTGGTCAAACAATAGAGCTACCAAGCCAAATCATCAAAAAAGCAAATATTGAGTTATCAGGCAGTGAAAATCACCATACTTTAACGGTAAATATTGATGGTGATCCAGCATCATTGACAACTTCGTTAACAGGGCAACTTGATAAAGATCGCACAAAATGGAGCGGGACCATTGCGCATGCCCTACTTAATTTAGGCAAGAACAATAATTGGCAACTCGCTAAATCGTTGGACTTATCTTATGACATAAAGAATCAAATACCAGCCATTAGTGCCCATTGCTGGATAAATGAAAAGTCAACTATTTGCCTTGATAAACAATTTTCGATAACTAAAAACACCGATACCAGTATTACGTTAAAAGAAATTAATCTATCTAAACTACCAATACCTAACGATGGTGAAACCAAACTTGCTGGTAATGTAAATGGCAAAATAATCATACAATTTAAAAATGACAATAAAATACCATCAATAAAAGCGAATATAACCAGTCATGATGTTTATATTCAACAAATTGTTACCTCACAGTCGTTGCCACTGCCTTTCGAACTTTTCAAAATCAATGCAGAATTTAATGAACAACAAGCTAAATTAGATTGGATTTTTGGCCTAAATAAACTAGGAAAAATCAGCGGAAATATAGTGATAACAGATCCAACCAATCAAAAAACATTAAGTGGCCAATTAAATATCGATCATTTAGCTTTAGCGATTATTAATCCATTATTAGACAGTAAAGATTATGCTAAAGGTGCCATTAATGGTACGGTTAAATTTTCTGGATCATTAAATGACCCATTGCTAACAGGTAATATTAGCTTGAAACATAGTGAAATACAATCAAGCCAATTACCCATTGACATCAAATCAGCTAAGTTTGATATCAATTTCAATGGGAAATCATCCACATTAAAAGGTGTTTTAACCACTCAAGCAGGTAATGTTAATATTAATGGTAATGCCAGCTGGAATACCTTAGATAAATGGCAAGCTTCGTTAACAGTTAATGGTGCCGCCATGGAAGTTTCAGTGCCACCAATGATTGTTATGACCATTATTCCTGATATTAAAATCAATGCAACACCAGACGAATTAACGTTATTAGGAAAAGTAAGTATTCCAAAAGGTAAAATAACGGTTGAATCGCTACCCTCATCAAGCGTTGATGTTTCGCCCGATGAGGTCATGCTTGGTGCAAATCGAAAAGAAATTAAGGCCCAAGAATTTGGCATGAAAATCAATGGACATATTGAAATTAATATTGAGGATAAAGTTACTGTCGATGCCTTTGGATTAAATGCATCGCTTAAAGGTAATTTAATTGCAACACAAACCAATAAAGGACTCGATCTACATGGAGAGATTTCAATTCCAACAGGTCGATTCCATGCCTATGGGCAAGACTTGATTATTCACAAAGGTATCATCACATTTTCAGGTGCAACCGATCAAGCTATGCTCGACATTGAAGCAATCCGTAATCCAGAATCAATGGAAAATAATAACATCATGGCGGGGATTCGTGTTACAGGATCGTCGGAATCACCTAAGATTGAAGTGTTTTCAGATCCTGCCATGTCACAGCAAGAAGCCCTTTCCTACTTAATTCGAGGTCAAGGACTTGATAGTGCGGAACAAAGTGATAGTGACATGATGACCGCATTACTCGTTGGTATTGGCACAGCAAAAACCGGTAAATATATTGGTGATATAGGTAATGCATTTGGTATCAAAAATCTAACGCTTGATACACAAGGTGCGGGTAACAACTCTAAAGTTGTGGTTAGCGGGTATATATTACCTAACTTACAACTAAAATATGGTGTCGGCATTTTTGATTCATTGGCAACGTTTACTTTACGTTATAGGCTTATGCCGAATCTTTATTTAGATGCAGCATCAAGCTTAGCGCAAACATTGGATCTGATTTATCAATTTGATTTCTAACATTACCCCAAAGGACTCTATGCCCATTACCTTACGCAGAACCTCAATGGAGTAAAATGCTAACACCAGCCTAGCTAAAGCGTGCTAACTGACACTTTAATTAGGCTGCATATCAGATTATGCCATTTCAGTGATAAAATAGTGCTATCAGCATTTATTTTTGTCCAATGGCACATAAACCCATAACACCAAAAAAACTTCAATGAAATCAATATCTTTTCTGACTGATTTTGGGCTAGTAATTAGATCTCTTTAACCAAAAACACCTCCACAAAATCTAACCCAAGGTTATGTTGTTTGTCTTGCTTGACGTCAGAATGTGCCACGATAGAGCGAGGCTAGCACGCCAAACAGGAACGTTTGGCTAGTTTGTGCTGTGCTATTTGAACGTCTGAGCAAAGCAAAGATGGCCTCGTAAAGGCAAGTGTCAGGATGATACAAGTAATTGTGGAGAGCAGTCTGAAAGGTCACATTATGCAGATAAAGCCTGGGGTCGCTAAGGGAATTCGCTTCAAATTCCCTTAGCTCGGACGTGGTCACTGTCGCCATTTTAATCACTTAAAGCCAAAACATCCGAAACTATCACACAAAACCAAATCAACCCTCCCCAAAGCATCACCTGATTTAAAGAAGAAAAACCATTGATTTTATTAAAATTTTTATTTACTAAGTTTACAAATCTATTAGCGCAAAGAACTCGCTAAAAGCGAGTTCTTTGTCAACAATCGATTCCATTCTAATAGAACACGACTAATTGGGTTATTCTTCAATTTTCTTATAAAACCAAGAGTATCCCATTCCTCTTTTCGTGTAAGCATCTTTCACTTGACTACAAGGGTATCCTTCTTTTATTGCTTTTTGTAATTTATTTTCTTCATTCCAGTTTAATTTCTGAGCTTTAACAGCTTCTAATTTATCTATGCATGAGTTATATGTAGCAACAAATTCCGCATTATTTTCTGTATAGAATTTGACGTACTTATCACTTTCTTTTTTCCATGCTTTTTCCCAACTAACGTTACAAGCTGATTGAAAAACCAGATCCTCTGCACAGTATAGCGATTTTTTTGATTCAATGGTTTGAATATCGACATTGGCTAATTCATCAGCCGCCTTTTCTTCTAGTGCTTTTTGGGCAACACTACACTTAGAGCCAGTTCTTTTATCTAATTTACATAAAGACTGCATTTTTGCTTTAATTTCATTAAAAGATAGCTGTTTTAACTCTTTTTTGCCTTCATCTACTTTTTCTTTATAAACCGTTTCCCAAGCTTCACATTTCGGGCTTTTATTAAACGAAAAACTACTCTTACACTCATCTACCTTTAAATATTCATCAACTGATTCGCCCCATGACATACCAGAAACTTGTTGTCTGATGGCGCTCATTTCAGATTCTACCGCTTGTTTTTTTTCGTCTTCTTTCCGTTTTTTTTCTAATTCATATTTTATCTTTCTGTCTTTTTCAATTGCAGACATTGCAGCACGACATTCAGGATTTTTTTCTACCTTTTCGATACCGCCTTTATCATTTGCTATAAATGCCTTTTCTAAATCCTGATTACATTGCTCTACTTTTTTATTTGCTGAGTCTATATTGTTTAAATAATATTCCTCGTTTTTTTCTTCACAACCCGTTAAAATCATAGCGGTGGTTAATATAATTAAAACGTTTTTTAAGGCTTTCATTTGTTCTCCTATTTAATTTACTATTATTTTTATAACTATATTAATCAATAATAAATTGTTATTATTGATTAATATGTTACATGAATTAGCTTATCACTTCTAGAAAATTACTTAATTTTGGGAGTGACTTGTTTTGTTTTCTGTAATTTGAGAAATGACGGTAGTGGATACAGGTAAAAAGCAAACTCACTTATACCCTACTAACATTTCACGTTTTGCGCCAAACCCTTTTCGTTTTTCAACGGTAAATCCGGCGCTCATTAAATGACGACGAACAAAACCAGCAGCCGTAAAAGTCGCAAAACCACCGCCTGGGGCTGTTAGGCTAAAACAATTGCTAAATAAACATTCTGACCACATATCAGGATTTTTAGCCGGTGAAAAACCATCAAAAAACCAAGCATCAATCAATACATTTTTCTTAACTAGAAAATCTGAAAAATGCCTAATATCATCATAGCATATTGTCAAACTAACGTTGTCAAATTGGCAGGTAGAATCAATCAAACTAGCCTGAAGTTGTTTTGCTAACGAAAATAACGTTTCATTTTTAGAAACCACATTATCATGTATCTTTATTAGTTCATCTAAAGATAATGGATACTTTTCGACACTGAAAAAGGCAAGATATTTCAGTATATGATTTGGATGCTCACTTCTAAAATTTAAAAACGTTTGCCATAAAATTAAAAAACTTAGCCCTGAACCAAAACCTGTTTCACCAACAATAAATGTATCTTGCTTATGCTGTAAAAAACGCTGATGTAAATCATTACCGTCAATAAATACATACCTTGTTTCCTCAATGGCGCCTTCCGTATTAAAATACACATCATCAAAATGAACAGAAATAGGCGTCTGATTTTCATTCCAAATAATCGTCGATTTATGCATAAATTTCCTTTAAACAGCTATATTTAACAACTGTATATTAATGTTAATTATGTATATAATACGCTAAGTTAACTTATGAGGTAAATTATGGTATTTCTTTTCCGCTTAATTAGTGTGGTTATCATTGGTCTTGTTATTTGTGTGTTAGGCACTATTTTTTGCTTATTTAATCCAAGAAATCCCCAAAATGTGGCAAGATTTGCTCATTTATTTGGTTTTTTCTTTAAACCTATATTTGGCGTAAAAGTTGATACTCGCATTCACCCTAATATTAATAAAATAGGTAGTTGTGTATATATTGCTAATCATCAAAATAACTATGACATCATCGTAGCATCAGATGTCGTACAACCTAAAACAGTCACCGTCGGTAAAAAAAGTTTAGCTTGGATTCCATTTTTTGGGCAACTTTATTACCTTACTGGCAACATTCTTATTGATCGTAATAATAAATCAAAAGCTCGCGATACAATCGAACAAGTTGTTAATGAAATCAAAAAACGTGGCATATCTATTTGGATGTTTCCTGAAGGTACTCGTAGCCGCGGACGTGGATTGTTACCGTTTAAAACAGGGGCATTTAAAGCCGCAATTGCTGCTGGAGTACCCATTGTGCCAATTTGTGTATCGCAAACTAATGATATCAAATTAAATCGTCTAAATAATGGACATTTTATTGTTGAAATGCTAGAGCCTATAGAAACAAAAGATCTAAGCAAAGAGGATGCTAGAACCTTAATGGAACAATGCTATAACCAAATGGCTGCTAAAATAGCGCAAATAAATGATGAAGCAAAACAATTAAATAATCAAAAATAACTCATGAATAAACAAGATCGTAATTTTGATGACATCAGCAATAAGTTTGCACAAAACATTTATGGCACAACCAAAGGAAAAATTCGCGAAGCGATAGTATGGCAAGAATTAGAAAAAATTTTAGTTACTTATCCAACCAATAAGCCACTAACCATACTTGATGCTGGTGGTGGGCAAGGTCAAATCGCCGGCAGGCTTGCCAAGCTTGGACATCAAGTAACACTTTGTGATATCTCAGAACAGATGCTAGAACTAGCAAAACAAAAGGCTCAAGCAGAAAAGGTAAATATAAATTGCCTTTGCTGCCCTATCCAACAGCTTGATAACTTAATTAACCAAAAGTTTGATTTAGTCATTTGCCATGCGGTATTAGAATGGGTAGCAGAGCCAATTGAATTAATAGCATCATTAAAAAAACATCTCAAACCAGAAGGCTATTTATCGTTAATGTTTTATAATTATCATGCACTTTTATTTAAAACTGTCACATTAGGCAATTTTGGTTACACACAATCAGGGTTAGCTAAACGCAAAAAGAAAACACTTTCTCCCGATTTTCCAAGAGTTCCAACAGACGTATATCACTGGCTTACACAACTGGATTTTACTATTTTACAAAAAACAGGGATTCGCATTTTTCATGATTATCTTACCAATAAATCCAAAGCCGAAACTCACTTCGAACAGTTATTAGAACTTGAGCAAACATATTGCCAAACTGAACCTTATCTTAATTTAGCAAGATATATATTAGTTACTGCAAAAAATAAAATAAATTCGTAAATAAATCCGCTCTCGATTATGCTTTTTTAAATGATCACTCGAAAAATTTATCATAAATCGTTATCATAAGCAGATTAGTTTTTTTGGTTAAGGAAAATAATCATGATTGTTGTAACGGGCGGTGCCGGATTTATTGGTAGTAATATTGTGAAAGGTCTGAATGATCTAGGACATAAAGACATTTTGGTTGTTGATGATTTAACCGACGGCACTAAATTTGCCAATTTAGCTGATCTAGATATTGCCGATTATATGGATAAAGACGAGTTTATTGCAGCTATTATTAGTCATGAAGATCTTGATATTGATGTTGTTTTTCACCAAGGTGCTTGTTCATCAACCACTGAATGGGATGGTAAATTTATGATGGAAAACAATTACGACTATTCAAAGGACTTATTGCATTATTGTTTAGACTTCAACATTCCATTTCTATATGCATCATCAGCTGCGACGTATGGCGGACGCAGTGATAACTTTATTGAAGACCGTGCTTACGAAAAACCTTTAAATGTTTATGGTTATTCTAAATTCTTATTTGACCAATACGTAAGACAACTATTACCCCAAGCTAATTCACCGGTTTGCGGATTCCGTTATTTTAATGTCTATGGACCTCGCGAATCGCACAAAGGCAGCATGGCGAGTGTTGCATTTCACTTAAATGAACAGATTAACAAAGGTGAAAAACCAAAACTTTTTGCTGGCAGTGAAAATTTTAAACGTGACTTTATTTATGTTGGTGATGTCGTTGCGGTCAATTTGTGGTTCTGGAAAAACAAAATCTCAGGCATTTATAACTGTGGAACAGGTCGAGCAGAATCATTTCAAGCTGTTGCTGATGCAGTACTTAACTACCATAAAAAAGGCGAAATTGATTATATTCCTTTCCCTGAGCATCTAAAAGGGCGTTACCAAAGCTATACTCAAGCTGATCTGACTAAATTTAGACAAACAACATGTTCAATCGAATTTAAAACCGTTGCAGAAGGCACTGCTGAATATATGAAATGGCTAAATGAACAATAAAACGGAATTAATTAAATGAAAACACTCATTATTGGTCCTTCATGGGTTGGCGATATGATGATGTCGCAAAGTCTGTATCGTACATTGAAACAACTTGATTCTAATAACCAAATTGATGTTTTAGCACCTGCTTGGTGTCGAGCGCTGTTAAATAAAATGCCAGAAGTGAATCAAGCAATTGCAATGCCATTAGGGCATGGTGAGTTTGCTTTAGCAAAACGTCACGAAATAGGAAAATCACTACGTGATAACCATTATGATCAAGCAATTGTGTTACCTAATTCATTTAAATCCGCATTAATCCCATTTTTTGCAAAAGTATCTAAACGCACAGGTTGGAAAGGTGAAATGCGTTATGGATTATTAAATGATATACGAAAACTTGATAAGCAGGCCTTTCCACTAATGGTTGAACGCTATGTTGCACTTGCTTATCCTAAAAATCAAATTCACTCGGCATCGGACTTACCACAGCCTCTGTTATGGCCTAAACTCAATGTTGAACAAGATGAAATAACGCAATCACTTTCAACTTTTACAATTGCACAAGATAAACCATTAATTGGTTTTTGCCCAGGAGCTGAATTTGGCCCTGCAAAACGTTGGCCAGATTATCATTACGCAGCTCTTGCCGATATGCTAGTTCAACAACATGCTAAAATTATTATTTTTGGTTCAGTAAAAGATCGCAACGTTGGTGAACAGATTATTGCAAAAATGACACATGGCGATCAATGTATTAACTTAGCTGGACAAACCCAATTAGAACAAGCAGTGAGTTTAATTGCCGCTTGTAAAGCGATTGTTACTAATGATTCCGGATTAATGCATGTTGCTGCTGCATTAGATAGACCACTGGTGGCACTTTATGGACCAAGTAGCCCTGATTTCACACCACCATTATCAAATAAAGCCGAAGTTATTCGTCTAATTACTGGCTACCAACGTGTGCGCCAAGGTGATGCTGAACAAGGCTATCACCAAAGCTTAATTGATATTAAACCTGATAACGTATTTGAGACATTAATGAAACTCATTATGCGTTGTGAAAAGAGTAATGGATAATGCGTGTACTAGTTGTTAAAACATCATCCATGGGGGATGTACTTCATACTTTACCAGCATTAACTGATGCGGCCAACAGCTTATCAAATATAGCTTTTGATTGGGTAGTAGAAGAAAATTTTGCCCAAATACCCAGTTGGCACTATGCAGTAAATAAAGTGATCCCTGTTGCAATAAGACGCTGGAGGAAAAGCTGGTTTGCCAAAACAACTCGCCAAGAACGTCATGACTTTATCCAGACCTTAAGACAACAACAATATGATGCGATTATTGATGCGCAAGGACTTATTAAAAGTGCATTCCTTATTACTCGTAAGGCTCAAGGCATTAAGCACGGTTTAGATCGAAAAAGCATCAAAGAGCCCATTGCCAGTTGGTTTTATGATGTAAAACACAATGTACCCAAACAGATGCATGCCATTGAGCGCATTAGATTGCTGTTTGCGCAAAGTCTACAGTACCAACTACCTAATTCAATGGGTGATTATGCCATTGCGCGCCACTTTTTATCTTCACTACCTAGCGATAATCAGCAGTATCTAATTTTTTTACACGCAACAACCCGCGATGAAAAACATTGGAGTGAAGACGCTTGGCGAAAATTAATTAAATTAGTTGAACCAACAGGATTAAGAATAAAGCTACCTTGGGGGGCACCACATGAACAAGCACGAGCAATTCGCCTAGCTCAGGGATTTCAACATGTCGAAGTACTTCCCAAATGTCCACTTTCTGACATAGCAACCATTATTGCTGGAGCAAAAGCGGTTGTTTCGGTTGATACAGGACTAAGTCACCTAACTGCTGCATTAGATCGTCCCAATATTACTTTATTTGGCAAAACTGATCCTAAACTAATCGGAGGATATGGAAAAAACCAATTCAGTATTATCTCAAACGAAAAAAGCATGCAAACCATTCAAGCCGAACAAGTTTATCAACAATTAGCTAACTTTTTATAAGTTAATCAAAAGGAAAGTATGCAATGAATAAATATAGCGAACTTATTTGCGAAAAATACGCACAAATTGGCAGTAACGATCTGGGTTATATTGAAGATGCCTTAGGGGCTGTCATGCAAGTGTTGGACGATATTGTTCGTAACGATCAAGTACCGCAAGAACTAAAAGATAAAGCTGCTTATGCAGCAGCTAATTTATTGATCAGCGACTTTGATGTTAAATAGCCGCTGGTAAACTAATAATAAATCTCGTAGATTGCTCATCGGATTCAGCATAAATCGAGCCTTTATGCGTTTCAACAATGGATTTTACGATCGCAAGTCCTATGCCTGTACCCGAACTATCATTACCATTACGGTGGCGTGACTCATCAACCCGATAAAAGCGATCAAAAAGGTGTGGTAAATGTTTACTATCAATTTTTTTACCTGGATTAGCAATAATGATCCTAATGCGTTTTTCACTAACTTGACTTAAAGTTATTGTGATAATTTGGTTTTCTGGTGTATAACGAATTGCATTGGATAAAATATTACTAATTGCTCGCCCTAACATCATCTTGTCCCCTTGAATATGGGAACAGTTACCTTCAAGGTTAAAGATGATATTTTTCTCATCAGTCAGTGGTTCAAAATACTCACACATCATTGTGATCATATCATGTAAATCAATATCAATTAAATTGGGTACCAATTGACGATTATCTGCTTGTGCTAAAAATAGCATATCAGAAATCATCTGCGACATTTTTTCGTATTCTTCTAAATTAGAATATAAAATCTCACGGTATTCGTTAGTCGATCGAGCATTACTAAGCACAATTTGTGTTTGTGTTGTTAGATTGGTAATAGGTGTTCGCATTTCATGAGCAATATCTGCCGTAAAATTTCGTTGACGCTGAAACACATCTTCCATACGATTCAGCATATGATTAAATGCTTTCACTAAGCTAACGTATTTAATGGGAACCAAAGATGTAGGAATACGGTAATTCAAGCTTTTAAGATTAATTTTCTCGATCTTTTTAATCAATCGATTTATGGGTTTTTGAGTAAAATAGATACTAATAAAAGAACCAATTAATGCCAAAATACAAGCAATACCAATAAGTAATCCTAAACCATCGTGTAATCGCTGAATAAATTCAATATATAAATCACGACCAACAGCAGCTATAGTAGTGTATTGTTTACCATTTTCAATAACAACGCTTGACGCAGCAACCCGATACGATGCTTTATCTTGATTCCAAATAGCTGTGCTGTGATTTTTAATAATGGTATCAAAATCAATTTGAGTTTTAGCAAAAGTTAAATTTGGACCACGGGTTCGATAAACAATTTTACCTGTATCATCAATAACATAAACAAACAAACGGTGATGACCAGTTAAAATTAGTAATAAATTCTGAATAAACTCATCACGATTATCGTCTGGAGAATAGTAAACAAGCTCACGTTCAATAGAATCAATAACCGAATTAAGTTCGGAGACATTGTGTTGAATTGATATTTTTTCAAAAGAGTGTTCAATTAAAAAACTGAAACAATAAAGCAGACCACTTGTTAACAAACAAACAGCAAGCGGCAAACGAAATGAGATTAACTTACTCGTTTTCATCCAAGACATCTAACTTATACCCCATTCCACGAACTGTATGAATTAACTTTGGTTCAAAATCGGCATCGATTTTATTACGTAATCGTCGAATCGCGACATCAATCACATTAGTATCGCTATCAAAATTCATATCCCAAACTTGAGACGCAATTAAGGAACGAGGCAACACCTCTCCTGGATACCGTAAAAAGTACTCTAACAATAAAAATTCTTTATTAGTTAAATCAATACGTTTATCTCCACGAGTTACTGTTCGTTTATGAAGATCCATGACCAAATCAGCAATACTCAATTGAGAATTATTGACCTGAGGAACATTACGACGAAGCAGAGATTTAACTCGTGCTAATAATTCGGCAAACGAAAAAGGTTTTACTAAATAATCATCTGCACCTAAGTTAAGACCTTTTACTTTATCATCCACACTACCCATAGCTGTGAGCAACATAATTTGGACATCTTTACCTGCTTCACGCAATGACTGAACAATTTTCCAACCAACAATATCTGGCAACATGACATCTAAAATAATTAAATCATAGTCTTCAGTCATGGCTCGATGATAGCCATCAAGGCCATTATTTGTTAGATCAACAACAAATCCAGATTCAACTAAACCCTGGCGAAGATATTCACCTGTTTTTTGCTCATCTTCAACTACTAACAATTTCATATTTGAATACTTCCTTTGTTATTTGTCTGATTGCCGAAATTGCATAACAATGTTATAGAATAAATGACAGACGCTAAACCAACCATGATAAATTTATGACTATTTTGTAATAATAATGTCATCAATTAGTTGGTTTTTCTTTGTTATAGTAGCCACACAATGATTCATGAAGCTAGACATTACTGTTTCATTGTTTTATTTCCTTTCATCCATTCCTTGCAATTTAATGCACCCTAGTTTATCTAGGGTTTTTTTTATTCTAAATCGATGTAAGTTTGTATATAAACTGGAAACGGCAAGCAGTTAGGTATAGATGTCGGAGTATTTTAGCAAATAATATTCTATATTCTACATTCTTTTACTTTCTTTTACTTTTTACACAACACAATACCTGTTTCAATATGATCGGTATAAGGAAACTGATCAAACATAGCAAAATGTTGAATTGAATGTGTTTTGGTCAAAAGGTGCAAATTATCACGCAATGTATAAGGATTACAAGAAATATAAATAATAGTTTTATAGGATTTCAATATATCAATGGTATTTAAATCCAATCCACCACGGGGTGGATCAACAAGTACCGTATCACACTGATAATCATCTAAATTAATCCCTTTTAAACGATTAAACTCGCGTTCTTTTTTAATTGCGCAAGTAAATTCTTCGGCCGATAATCGTACAATAATAAGGTTATCAATATGATTAACAGCAATATTATACTGAGCTGAATAAACCGATGCTTTAGCTATTTCGGTAGCCAACACTTTGCGAAAATTTTGTGCCAGCGCTATTGAAAAGTTACCATTACCACAATAAAACTCAAGTAAATCACCTAACGAGTTTTTAGTGACTGATATAGCCCACTGTAGCATTTTAATATTTACCGCAGCGTTAGGCTGAGTAAAACTATTTTCGACTTGACGATAAACGAACACTTTATCCATTACAGGCAAAACTTCATCAACATAATCGACATCTATGGCAATTTTTTGATTACTTGCTCGCCCAACGATATGAACATCTATCCCCTGCTCAGCTAATTGCATTTTTAATTTTTTTGCTTCAATAATCCATGCATCATTTAACTTTTTATGATACAAAAGCGTAATCAATAGCTGACCACTTAATGTCGAAAAATAATCAATTTGAAATAATAAATGGCGAAGTAACTGATTATGTTGCAACAAAGGCAAAATAGCTTGCATGGCTCGATTAATGAGTTTAGTTGCGATAGGAAATTCATCGACCCTAATCCTTTTTTTTGTTTTTTTATCATACATAACATGATAAAGATCTTCGCCATCATGCCAGATTCTAAACTCGGCACGCATACGATAATGGCTTATAGGCGATGAATAAACTGCTAATTCGGGAAGTGAAAAGTCTGATAATAATGCCTTTAAATTATCTACTTTTTTTTCTAATTGTTGATTATAGTTATCATTCGAAAAACATTCAGTCATAGTCATTATCTGGTAGTGATTATAGGAGTACTATTTAATATGAAATTCTAAATTAATTTGCGTTAGCTTATAAAATGGTTAAGCACCAAACTATTTAAATTAATTTAATGTCTACAGTGTAAACAAATAATCATTTCGCATGGCATAACCACACCTTAATCTTAGCATAAATAACCAATGATGATAAGTTTTGCTGAAATAAAGCGTATAATTATCAGACATACAGACAGGCTTTAAATCACAAAAAATTACCAGCAATTAAACACCTCATAAAGAACGAATAATAATCCATCATACTTTTATTGATTGTAGTTATAACAATTGCCGTTATAATGTGCCCTATAATTTTAGATAACAAGAACACTATGACAGCACACACTTTTTCTGATTTAGAATTAGATGATATATTAATTCACAATCTTCAAGCACAAAATATAAATACTCCAACAGTTATACAAGCGCAAACCATTCCCGTTGCTTTAGATGGCAAGGATATTTTAGGTTCCGCTCCCACTGGTACCGGTAAAACACTGGCTTTTTTAATTCCTGCTGTACAACATTTATTGGACTTTCCACGCCGTAAACCTGGTCCACCACGCATTTTGATATTAACACCAACACGAGAGCTTGCTATGCAAATTGCTGAACAAGCCAAATTATTAACAGAATCGACACATTTAAGCATTGCAACTATTACCGGTGGTGTTGCGTATATGAATCACGCCGAAGTATTTAGCAAAAATCAAGATATTGTTATTGCTACAACCGGTCGTTTATTACAATATATAAAAGAAGAAAATTTTGATTGTCGAGCTGTTGAAATGTTGATTTTAGATGAAGCGGATCGCATGCTAGACATGGGCTTTTCGCAAGATGTTGAAACTATATCAGCCGAAACTCGCTGGCGTAAGCAAACCTTATTATTCTCAGCTACACTTGAAGGCGAAGGACTACATAATTTTGCCAGTCGAATTTTAAATGCACCAATCGAAATCAACGCCGACCCATCGCGTAAAGAACGCAAAAAGATCTTACAATTTTATTATCGTGCTGACGATCTAACTCATAAAGTAGCACTGCTTACTCACTTGTTAAAACAAGAAGAATTAAAAAAAACAATTGTATTTGTTCGTAAACGTGAACGTGTGCACGAATTAGTTAGTCTGCTGCATCAAGCAGGCATACATAGTTGCTATTTAGAAGGCGAAATGGTACAAGCAAAACGCAACGAAGCAATCAAAAGAATTAGTAATAATACCGTTAATGTACTGGTTGCAACAGATGTTGCAGCGCGTGGGATTGATATTGACGATATAACCCACGTCATTAATTTTGATGCCCCGAAAACCGCCGATGTTTACTTACACCGCATTGGTCGCACAGCTCGCGCTGGAAAAAAAGGCACTGCAATAACACTAGTCGAAGCGCATGATAACGAATTGTTGCAAAAAATTGAGCGCTATATTCAAGAACCGATCAAATTAAGAACTATTGACGAATTGCGTCCTAAAACGAAAGCGCCAAAACCAGCAACTAAGAAAAAACCTTCACAAAAGGCAAAATTAAAAAACGCCAACAAAAAAGAAGATGTAAAAAAGAAAAAAGTAAAGCAACGCCATCGAGATACCAAAAATAAAGGCAAACCAAAAAAATTAATAATTAATGCCTAACAATAACTCGCACATCAATAGTTTAAAGTTATGGTATCAATTGTTTATAACAACTTGGACAATAAGTTTAAATCGCTATAATACGTAGCAACAAATTTGCACTAATACATAGGAGAAAAAAACGCATGACATTAGTCACTCGTAAAGCACCAGATTTCACATCAGCAGCTGTTTTAGGTTCTGGTGAAATAGTTAACAACTTCAATTTATCACAACATATTCAAGGTAAATATGCTGTTGTATTCTTTTGGCCAATGGACTTCACTTTTGTTTGCCCATCAGAAATTATTGCATTTGATCACCGCCTCGAAGAATTTAAAAAACGAGGAGTTGAGGTAATTGGTGTTTCAATGGACTCAGAATACGTGCACAATGCATGGCGCAATACCCCACAAGACAAAGGCGGTATTGGCGAAGTCAAATTCCCAATTGTTGCCGATATCAAACACTCAATTATGCAAGCTTATGGCATTGAACATCCTGAAGCGGGTGTTGCACTACGTGCTTCATTCTTTATTGATAAAACAGGTATTGTACGTCATGAAACCATTAATGACTTACCAATCGGTCGCAATATCGACGAAATGATTCGTATTGTTGATGCATTTCAATTCCATGAAGAGCACGGCGAAGTCTGTCCTGCACAATGGACAAAAGGTAAAAAAGGCATGAAAGCAAATCCAAACGGTGTTGCTAGTTTCTTAAAAGAGCATGCTAACGAAATCTAATTTCTTTTTATTCATCCAATGATCTTAATTTACATTTTACATTGCCGGAGTTTATCTCCGGTTTTTTTTATCCGCAATAAACTAACGAAAAATAATCATAAAGTAACATGTAGACCTATAACACCAATAATAATAATGGAAAGCCCACACAAACGAGGAAAGTTTTTAGGCTCATTAAATAATAACATATTAGCTAACACCGCACCCGATGTACCAAGCCCTACCCAAACAGGATATACAATACTTAAATCAAGATAATGAAGTGAAAAATAAAAAAGGACAAAAGAAACAAAAAATCCCCCCCAATATAACACAAGTCTAAACAAATTTTTTTGCTCAGCATACAGCTTAAGGCCAATTGCACCAACTACTTCAAAAACTGACGCGATCAATATCAACAGCCATCCCATGATTAAAATTGTCCTTTATTATAATATTAACTATCGGCTCGTTTGAGTTGTATAACACCAATAATAATTAGTGCCACAAAAAAAAGTTGAATTAATTTAATCTCTTTTCCAAAAAGCAACATATCAATCGCAGTTGCCCCAATTGCACCAACCCCAGAAAATATGGCATAAACTGTACCTGTCGGAATTGTCTTACAAGCATTAGTCAAAAACGTAAAATCGACAATAATGAGCAACACAATAATACCCCATTGCCAAAGCTCGGTTGCGAAACTAAACCCTAAAATCCAACATAATTCAAAAAAGCAAGTTAGCATCACAAATGCCCACTCTTTATTCACGCTAAACATAGCTACCTCGCTTCGCTATTTTATTTTTGCCGTAGTAATCAATTTTTTACTGCAATCTATTTTTAGTATAATGATTGATTATGCTATATTGCCGATAAGCAACGGCAAAACAGAAGATGGTTCGCAAACAAAGATCTGCCACCAAAAGATGTCAATTGTTATATATTCCTAATGATTAAACCAAAACCGCTTAACGTTATGAAACATCTTCACAATTTTTATTCTTATTTTTCAAATAAGTAAGTAATTCTATAATGAAGAATTATAAATGGCAAGGACAAAATTGTATAATTCAATATTTTAGCATTTATACAAGCTCACATCCGCTGCCTTTATAGGCCGATATTTTTTGCAAGATATAAACGAACCAGATGAATTTTTAGAAAAAAATAAAAATAGTTATATCTTTTTCAATTTAATTTAGAATCGTTATAGAATAATAAAATAGCACTTTTGGGCTATTTTATAAGTAAAACATGAAGTAGACATTTTTTACACTTCTAAAATATTGCCATTTATAGGATATCAGTATTTTAAATCAAATGAAAAGGAAGATAGCATGTCAAAAAAATCAGACAATGAGTTCAAAGTGGGTATAAAAGCCTATGTGTCACTGGTGGTGGCAATTTTGTTTTTTTCGGGGTTGTTTTTTAATGTAGAGGGTAAAGAATGGCTAGGTGCATTTGATTTTACTAGTTTAAGCGGTAAATTTGGCACCATGCTTCATCCTGAAAAGAACACCTTTGTAGGTGAAGGAGGTAACAGTGCAAGAGCTGGCTTTATTTTTGCTTTATCTCTTATACCAACGGTTATGTTAGCTTTAGGCGTGTTAGAGATCTTTACCCATTACGGCACAATCCGTGCAGCACACAAATTATTAACGCCATTATTAAAACCAATTTTAGGCGTTCCGGGCAAAACTGGACTTGCATTAATTACCGATCTACAAAGCACTGATGCAGGTGCGGTATTAACCAAAGAATTATATGACGAAAAGCAAATTACCAAAAAGGATCTGATCATCATTAGTGCTTGGCAATATTCTGGTGCAGGTTTAATCAATAACTACTTTTCGATTGGTTCAGCATTATTTGCCTCAATGACCGTGGCTATTTTTATTCCTCTTGTCATTATGTTAGTGCTTAAATTTGTTGGTGCCATACTGGTCCGCTTGGTATTAAATTCAATTTATAAAAAGGATTTTATCAATGAGTAATTCACAAAAACAAACAAATAACCCTTTAGATATCTTTGTTATTGGTGCACGCAAAGGATTCAATATCGCCATTAACAATTTAATGCCAAACATCTTAATGGCATTTGTTATCACCGAAATTCTAAAACGTTTAGGTATAATGCAATTTATTGGAACTTATTGCGCGCCAGTCATGGAAATTTTTGGCCTACCTGGCGAAGCCATTACCGTACTATTGACCGCATGGTTATCAGCATCAGCGGGAACTGGTGTTGCCGTTAACTTATTTACTAGTGGCACACTTAATGTGACAGCAATAACCATTCTTGCTCCCGCTATTTTCTTAATGGGCTCACAATTGCAATATATGGGACGATTATTAGGCGTTGCAGATGTACCTAAAAAATACTGGCCGTTGCTTATGTTAACCAGTATTTTTAATGCACTTATTGCAATGATTATTATGCGATTTATTGCTTAATAAAGGAGATCTCAATGTCCAACGTATTAGAACATTACCAATATTTACATCAAATTCCTGAATTAGGGTTTGAAGAACACAAAACATCAGCATATATTGCACAGCAGCTTGAACAAGTCGGTTATAAGGTAAGCCGTAATATTAATAACACAACAGGCATAGTTGCCCAATATGATAGCGGAAAACTAGGTCCAGTACTTGCTTTACGAGCTGATATGGATGCATTGGGTCATATCATTGATGGTAAGCATTGTGCAAGACACACATGTGGTCATGACGGCCACTCATCAATATTATTAACTGCGGCACAAGAACTAATAAAAGAAAACAACATCAAAAAAGGACGATTAAAACTGATCTTCCAACCAGCTGAAGAGCTTGGTTCAGGCGCTTTAGCCATGATTGAAGGTGGAGTTATTGACGATGTTGACATGATTATCGGCTTACATTTACGCCCTAAAGATGAATGTCCTAAAGGCTTTGCCTCAGCAGCCATGTACTATTCGGCATCCACTACCGTTGAAGCAAGTATTCATGGAATACCTGCGCATGGTGCTCGCCCACATTTAGGTATTAATGCACTTGATGCAGCAACACTTGCCATTCAAGCGGTTAACACCATTCACCTTGCACCAAGTTTAACTTATAGCGTCAAAGCAACACGTTGCATTTGTGATGCAGGGGTAACTAATGCCATTCCATCTGAAGCGTATGTATGTTGGGATCTAAGAACCTCAACAAATCCAGCTATGAATGAACTAAAAGCCAAAACTCTAAATGCAATAAAACTCAGTGTTGAATCTATCGGTGCCAAAGTGGATATCAATGTAACTAAAGAGATCCCAGCTGCTGAAATTGATAACGATGTCACCCAAATTATTGCCGAAGCAATTATTGATGTACTTGGAAAAGAAGGTTTAAAAGATCCAATCTTTACTCCAGGTGGAGAAGATTTTTTCAACTATCCATGTCAACGCAATGTCAAAGCTGGCTTTTGGGGATTAGGTGCTGATTTAACCCCAGGATTACATCATCCAGAAATGAAGTTCGACACTTCAGCATTAGAAAACGGAGTCAAAATAACAAAAGCCTGTGCTTTAAAGGTACTTGGTTGATTTCAACTCCTATCCGCCGATGTTTTCGGCGGAAAATGGCATAAATAGCAAACAATATTTTAATATTACTATGATTTAAAAAAATTATTTAAAGTCATTTTTTTTATTACTACACTGTTAACGATTTACGATACTCAACAATATCTTCAATGGTCACAACGGGCATATGATATTGTTTAGCAAACTTAACCACTTCAGGTGCTCGTGCCATAGTACCATCATCGTTGGTTAACTCACACAGAACTGCGGCAGGTTTTAAACCTGCTAATGTCACTAAATCAATCGACGCTTCAGTATGGCCGCGGCGAACTAAAACACCGCCCTCTTTAGCAACTAAAGGAAACACATGCCCCGGATGATTAAGATCGCTCGGCTTAGCATTGTCATTCACCGCCGCCTTAATAGTTGTAACGCGATCAGCAGCTGATACACCAGTTGTAACTCCATTAGCAGCTTCAATCGAAATAGTAAATGCTGTATTGTTTTTGCTGGTATTATTTGCCACCATCATTGGCAAATGTAACTCATCACAACGTTTTTGTGGCAAACATAAACAAACAATGCCACTCCCGTAACGAATCGTCAGCGCCATTTGCTGGCTAGTAATAGACTCGGCAGCCCAAATAATATCGCCTTCGTTTTCACGGTCTTCATCGTCTAAAACCAGCACACCTTGACCGGCTTGAATTGATGCGATCGCTTTTTTGACACGTTCAATGGGCGTGCCAAACTCATTTAAATTAAACTGATTCATGGTAAATACCTATATATTTTCACTTGCTCATTTCATTATTTACTTAATCAACTTTAAATCACCGTTTAACCATTTAACAATGATCTATTTAGCCATTAAATTAATTAAGTACAAATAAATAAAATACCAGAATCAGGGCAGTGCTCGACTAGCATGGTTTTGCCTTTCAGCAAATATTGGAAAGATAAGCAACTCTCTTTTATCCAGACTTTAACTGTCGGCTTTGGAATTTCACCAAATCTGCTTGACCTTAACCTCTTAAAATTAACTGAACAATAAAAAAATCACCACAGTTAACAAGACAAATTAAGCGCTCGTGGGCTATACCACCGGTGGGGACTTACACCCCGCCCTGAGAATTTTGCCAAAAAGATTGACAAGTCACACTATAATACAAAATGATAAAAAAAACACGGAGATTTTAAAACGAAATATTGCCGCAAAGCGCGGCAATAATAGAAAGTGCGGTGTGTATTAATGCATACGAGATCCATTTATTCGACGTCGTTCAGCTTGACGCATCCATAACCATGAAATAAACCCGATAATACCAACTATCAATAAAATAATAGTTGCAAGCGCATTAACTTGCGGATCGACGCCTAATTTCACTTTTGCAAAGATCAACTTCGGTAATGTCTTTGCTCCCGGCCCCGTTACGAAATTAGCAATCACGACATCATCAAGAGACAAAGTAAAGGCTAATAACCAACCAGAAACTAATGCCGGTGCAATCATTGGCAATGTAATAATAAAGAACACTTTCAATGGATTAGCACCTAAATCTAAAGCAGCTTCTTCAATTGATTTATCAAGTTCACGGAGCCTTGCACTAATCACCACTGTTACATAAGCCATACAGAAGGTCGTATGCGCCATCCAAATAGTAATTGCGCCACGGTCCTTTGGCCACCCAAGAATTTGTCCCATACCGACAAATAAAAGCAATAATGCCAATCCTGTAATAATATCAGGCATAACAAGCGGTGCTGTTGTCATAAATGAAAACAGATTTGCCCCTTTAAATCGTTTAAAGCGAACAACAGCATAAGAAGCAAGCGTACCTAAAATTGTTGCAAAAGTCGCTGCACATGCGGCAATTGCTAAACTCAGGCCAACAGCTTTAAATAGCTCTTCATTATGCATTAGCTCAAAGTACCATTTAGTTGAAAATTCAGCCCACACCGTAACTAAGCGAGAACTATTAAATGAATAAACAATTAAAATAATCATTGGGATATATAAAAAAGAAAATACCACCAATAAAATAAGTCCTTTAAGGCATCGAAAAATGAGCGATAATGTCACAATCACTGTCACAATAAAACTAAAGATCAAACAGTTAACATATAAGCTCATATCGATAAGCAGATTTAACCCAGCCGAACTAATCAATATCGATAGTACTAACGAACCCAATAGCAATGAAATAAATACAATCACAGAAGATCGCAAAATAACAGGTAAATCATTCATCTATTTACCCTCCATTTGTCGGCTTTGAAACTTATTGAAATAGTAAATTGGCACTATTAAAATCAACAACATAACTGTCGCAACAGCAGATGCTGCCGGCCAATCAGTATCCCGAGAGAATATAGTCCAAATTTGCGTACCAATCATGATACTTTGAGATGGTCCTAATAATTCAGGTATCACATATTCACCAACGGCCGGAATAAACACCAGCATACCGCCTGCAATAATACCATTTTTGGTAAGAGGCACAATAATCTTGAAAAAGGTCCTTATTGGCTTACAACCTAAATCTAATGCAGCTTCAATTAACGTCGAATCCACTTTGCTTAATGAAGTATAAATAGGTAACACAACAAACGGTAAATAAGAATACACAATACCAATATAAACTGCCAAATAAGTCTTTATAATCACCAGCGGTTGATCAATAACCCCTAACCACATTAAAAAGTGATTTAACAAGCCTTCTTGATTTAAAATACCAATCCACGCATAAACTCGAATTAAAAATGACGTCCAAGACGGCAAAATAATCAACAATAATAGAATATTACGTGTAGATTGTTTACATTTTGAAATTGCCCATGCTAATGGGTAACCAATTAAAATACATAATATGGTTGAAATAGCCGCAATTTTTAATGATTCTAAATAAGACTCAATATAAATATTATCAGTAACTAAGTTAATATAATAACCAAAGTTCAAAGCAATATTTAGCAACCCGTCATCGAAACTAAACAAATCAGTATAAGGCGGAATCGTAAAGATTTTTTCAGAAAAACTAATCCTAAATACAATTAAAAATGGCAATAAAAAGAGCAAAAGCATCCATAAATAAGGAATGGCAATAACAATTAATCGTCCATAAAGAGTCATTAGATCGGCTTCTGAGCGTTGTTGTTGCATTTTTTTATAACCAAAATAGATTGCCACAAGCCCCGCAGGGACAAATAATATACTGCCAGCAATAATCAGCCTATAAGCAAACCTAGATGGTTTATAATTTACTAAATATAACCCCAAGCATGACAATAAAAAGCTCAATGTCATTGCGGTAAATAGCGCATCTAAAAATAAGTTATCAAACGCCCCTGTTGTTGCAAAACGCAAATAAACATTGAGCAACACAAATGCATTTAACAACAATCCTAATACAATGGATCGCATTATGATATCCTCTTATGTTTATTCAGTAAGCACAACACAACTATCTACTTCCCAACTTAAGTTAACTATGTCACCCCAAGTTGGCATACCTTTGCGATAGCGATGCTCATTTTGTAGCTGTGCAATGATAATTTGTCCACTTGGTAATTTAACGTGATAAATCGACAGATCCCCAAGGTAAGCGATTTCAACGACTTCACCAGTTGCCACATTGTAGCCATCTTCTGGGATTTCGTCGCATAGTTTAATTTTTTCTGGACGTAGTGCGACTTGTGTTGGCACACCTTCAACTGCAGGCGAATCATAATCGACTTTTAATGGATGCTTAATCATAGGGCAGCTAATGATCAAACCATCTTCTTGTGTTTCTTGCAAAATACCGTCAAAAACATTTACCGAACCAATAAACTCAGCACTATAACGGCAATTTGGGTGTTCATAAATCTCTTCAGGCTCGCCGATTTGTACAAATTGGCCTTTATTCATAATGGCAATACGCCCTGCCATGGTCATGGCCTCTTCTTGGTCATGAGTTACCATCACACACGTTGCGCCCACCTGTTCTAAAATGCTCACTACTTCAAGTTGCATACGATCACGAAGTTGTTTATCTAACGCACCCATTGGCTCATCAAGCAATAATAATTTTGGACGTTTGGCTAAACTTCTGGCTAAAGCCACACGTTGTCTTTGACCGCCAGATAATTGATGCGGTTTACGCTTACCAAATTGCTCCATATGCACAAGGGCTAACATTTCATCAACGCGTTGTTTGATTTCGGCTTTATTTAATTTGTCTTGTTTTAAACCAAAGGCAATATTCTGCTCAACCGTCATGTGAGGAAACAGAGCATACGATTGAAACATCATATTAATTGGACGATCATAAGGTGGAACTTGCGATAAATCTTTACCATCAAGAATAATCTGCCCCGACGTAGGCTGTTCAAAACCGGCAAGCATTCGTAACAAAGTGGATTTACCACTGCCTGACGCACCTAATAAAGCAAAAATTTCGCCAGTGTAGATAGTCAAATTAACATCATCAACAGCATAATAATCATCATTAAAAACTTTGGTTAAATTTTTGATCTCCAACAGTGGAGTTATCATCTTTTTTTTAGGCTGTACCTGATTTGTTGTTTTATTGTTCACTCTATTTTCCTCATAACAACAAGCCAAAAAAAACGAGACGGAAAGACTCAATAGCCCATCCGTCTAGAATTATCATTTTAACGCGATATGCAAAATATCAACTATTTACCAGTTTTGAGTTTAGTCCACGTACGAGTAATTACGCGCTCAAGTTTAGGATCTTTAACTTGCAAAGTGAATAGTTTTTCCATCACTTCTGGTTTTGGATAAACCGCTGGATCGTTTTTCACTTTTGGTTTTATAAATTTGTCATTTGCTTCTTTATTAGCGCTAGCAAAGTTCACATCGTTAGTGACTTGTGCGGCAATTTCAGGTTTCATAACAAAATTTAAAAACTCATGAGCTTCGTCAGGGTTGTCTGAATCTTTTGGAATTGCAAAGGTATCAAAAAAGACTAATGCGCCTTCTTTTGGAATTTGATAACCAATATGCACACCATTTTTCGCTTCGTTTGCTCTATCACGTGATTGTAAAATATCGCCTGACCAACCTAAAATCACACAAATATCGCCATTGGCTAAATCGGTAATATATTGTGAAGAATGGAAGTAACGAATATCAGGTCTTACCTTTTCTAACAACTCATAAGCCGCACCTGTGTAATCTTTAGCGTCAGTACTGTTTGGATCTTTACCTAAATATCGAAGTGCACTCGCAAAAATTTCGGTTGGCGCATCTAAAAATGCCACACCACAATCTTTGAGTTTTTCCATATTTTCAGGCTTAAAGACTAAATCCCAACTATCGACTGGCGCGTCTTTGCCCAAACGTTCTTTCACTTTATCAATGTTATAGCCGATACCTGTTGTCATCCACACATAAGGGATGGCATATTTATTGTCAGGATCGTGCGTTGCCATTAACCTCATTAAATTTGGATCAAGATTTTTCCAGTTTGGTAACTTGCTTTTATCTAACGGTAAATAAACATCTGATTTAATTTGTTTAGCTAAAAAGCTATCAGAAGGAGAAACCACATCAAAACCAGAATGGCCCGCCATTAATTTACCTTCAAGGATTTCGTTCGAATCGTACACATCATAAACAAGTTTAATGCCAGTCGACTCTTCAAAATCCGAAATAGTATTAGAACCAATTTGCCCTGCCCAATTGTAAAAATGCACAACGCGATCTTTAGCAATAGCAGATTGAGATAACGCTAGTGAAACACCAGCCACGATTGAAAGAATTGTTTTACGTTGAGTAAACATGCTCACCACTTCTCCTCTAGTTGTAGGGATATTACATGTTAGACACAAGCCCATTGCAAAGACACAACGGACCCCCAAATTTTGCTATCGACGATGCTAACAATGATATAAATAACCAATATTACAATCGCCAAGCGAAACCGAGGTAATCAGGCAATCACAAGTCATTAATAAATTAAATGAACGAGTAGAGCTAACCTTGCATTACGAGGGATAAAATACCTTTTTTTTTCAAGATGTCTACTTAAAAAATCAAATATTAAAACTTTCGTAACTGAGTGGCTATGTTTTAACCACTCAGGGAATAATTGATGACCATTTAGCAATTAATTACCCATTATTATTCGGCAGTAGCTTGCATGATTTTACCATTAGGTTGCCAAACTTGATATTTAACTTGCAAATCGTTTGGCACATAAAAAACTAACGGTAAACTACTGTTATAATTCAACAAACCTAAATTATGGTTAATCGTCACAAATTGATTTTTATTAGTACCTTCTGGGCAAGCCATTAAGGTTGACAGGTTACCAACGGTCTTTTCAACAACATAATAAGAGTATCCCCAACCTTTAAGCTCTTCTTGCTTAACTACACCACCTAAATTATGGAAATTACAATCAACATTCATCTCTTTACCAATGATCACTTCAACTTTTGTATTGTTCTCATTAGCAATAGCAGGCAAATGGATAGCATAACGCGTAAAGCCAACTTGAGCTGCAGGAAATGGCGCTGTATCATTAGCATTTTGTGCAACAGGCTTCACTTTTGGGGAATTTGCACATGCGGTTAACGCCACACCTAATAATGTTAATAACAGTAATTTTTTCATTTTAAAATCTCCATTAAAATAATTAATTATAAACACCATCGTATTAATTTGAAGTGATAATGCGTATAATGACGCCATCAAGATTAATAAATATGGTAAAAAAATGCCAGCAGAAAAAAACACTACTGATTTACTCAAGTTGATTTTAAACCTGTTAATCATTGGGTTGCTAATCATTATTACCTATCGTGTTATTGAAGCATTCTTATTTGGATTCTTCTGGGCGGTAATGGTAGTTATTGCCACTTGGCCACTAATGATAAAAATTCAACAAAAGCTATTTAACAAACGCTGGTTATCGTTACTAATAATGGCGCTCATATTGGCACTTGTTTGCATTATACCCTTTATATTAATTATTAGTTCGGTAGCCCAAAATGGTCACCACCTTATTGAATGGGCAAAATCACTTTCACATCAAGAGTTGCCAAAGTTAGACTGGCTAAATAACATCCCCGCTTTTGGTCCTGAACTACACCAAAAATGGTTAAACCTGATTCAAACTGATGGTTCTGACTTAGTCTCAAACATACAACCTTATATTGGCACCATGATAGGTTGGCTACTTGAACAAGTCACCAACATTGGCATATTCATCTTTCATGCTGGCGTCATGATTATATTTAGCTTACTTCTTTTTTTAAAAGGCGAAAGTATCACAAAATATGTCTACTTACTTGCTAATCGACTATCAAAACAATACGGCACAACCACCGTCACTCTTGCTGGACAATCTATTCGTGCAGTAGCACTTGGGGTTGTGGTTACGGCTATCACCTTAGCCCTAATTGGCGGATTAAGTTTTCTATTAACCGAAATGCCATTGCCTGGTGTACTAACGCTGATCTTATTTATTTGCTGTGTAGCACAAATTGGTCCTGTGATTGTGATGCTAGGGTGCATTTTTTGGCAATTTTGGTCTGGCAATACCATTGCAGGTATCATCTTAATTGTTGTTGCGGTGATATTAACAACCTTAGATAGCGTAATGCGAGCCTACTTAATAAAAAAAGGGGCTGACTTACCGTTTTTACTTATATTATTTGGCGTCATTGGCGGATTACTTGGCTTTGGCATAATGGGGTTATTTATTGGTCCAGTGGTACTAGCATTGACTTATAAAATAATTCAAACATGGGTTGATGAACAATCTTAAACCATTTATTATCACCAACAATAAAGCATAAACAGGTTGCAAGAGGCATAACATTGCACGCTGAACCTAAAGCAACTTAGCAAAAATGCATACAAATAAAAGGAGTGTTATTCTTACTGGCTTTATTTAAATTACCTTAGATAAAATCCTAACGTAACTGGTCAGTTATAACGATAAATAGATCATGCGAATACCATTTATAAAATACAATCATCAAAAGCATCTTGATGAACTAGCCAAAATTCAACAAAATGCTGACCAATACCAAATTTTATATGATCCTAAAGCATATCGACTAGCTTTAATTGAAAACATAAAACAAGCACAAAATCGCATTTATATTGTTGCGCTCTATCTAGAACAAGACGAAGCTGGCAAAGAAATTCTTAACGAACTGTATCAAATCAAACAACAGCGCCCAAATTTAGATATCAAAATATTTGTTGACTGGCACCGCGCACAACGGGGGCGAATTGGTGAAGACAAAGCCCACACCAACGCCAACTATTACTACCAGCTCAAACAACAACACCCTGATATCGACATCCCTATTTATGGTGTACCCGTAAACCGCCGAGAAGTGCTTGGCGTACTGCACCTAAAAGGTTTTATTATTGATAATACCGTCATATACAGCGGTGCAAGCATCAACAACGTCTATTTACATCAACTTGAAAAATACCGTTATGACCGCTACCACTTAATTACCAATCCATTATTAGCTGATAGCATGGTGCAGTTCATCAACGACCACTTTATACCGTATGAGGCTTTACAATTGCTCAATACGGGCGTACACAAAACGCGCAAACAAATCAAATCCGAAATAAAAACCCTGCGCCAACACCTAATGGATGCCAGCTACCAATACAACGGCAATGCCGACAACGAAACATTATCGGTTGCGCCAATAATGGGGCTTGGGCGTAACAACTCACTCAATAAAATTATCCATCACCTAATAAATATAACCGAACAAAAAATCATTTTTTGCACGCCTTACTTTAATTTACCTAACATCCTAGTGCGCGACATCATTCGCCTGTTACGCAAAGGACGTCAAGTTGAATTAATCATTGGCGACAAAGAAGCCAACGACTTCTATATCCCACCCGACCAACCCTTTAACATATCGGGCGGACTGCCTTATTTATACGAAATCAACTTAAGACGCTTTATTGAACGCCTACAAAATTTTATTGATAAAGAGCAACTCACAATAAGATTATGGAAAGACGAATCTCAAACCTATCACTTAAAAGGCATCTGGGT
The DNA here is from genome assembly GCF_057063525.1 of Gilliamella sp. X-46. Classification (NCBI taxonomy): domain Bacteria; kingdom Pseudomonadati; phylum Pseudomonadota; class Gammaproteobacteria; order Orbales; family Orbaceae; genus Gilliamella; species Gilliamella sp. X-46. Next base: position 447,713 of record NZ_JBXSQH010000001.1, read on the forward strand.
AGATGATAATTGGGCACTCATAACCGGCAACAACCTAAACCCACGAGCGTGGCGCCTTGACCTTGAAAACGGTATACTAGTGCACGATCCAAAACAAGAATTAAGAGATAAGTTCAATCAAGAACTTAACACGATTCGCCAAAAAACAACGTTGGTTACGCACTTTCAACAAATCCAAGCGAGCCAATTTTATCCTACCCAAGTCCATAAATTAATAAAGCGGCTGAGCCGCATTAAAGTGGATAGGATTATTAAGCGGTTGTTGTAAAGATAGGATGTTTTGAAAGAGAAGATTGGTTAAAAAAATAATAAAACCAATGGCTTTTCAACTAATATTGAAGAAGCTAAATGGTTTTTGCTATGAACTAAAAACAATCATTCTTCACCAAAATTCTGCTTATAAATTTAACTTATTTTGAGAAAAAAGCGCTTTTACTGTTAAACAGCAAAAGCGCAAACTCGGTCTAGGTTTAAGATTAAGGTCTACAAATAGGTGCATTTTCATCATTGTGTAAGAAAATATCGCTTTTGACAAGAAAAGCACGTATAGACTTAAGGGGTAACACAAGCCATAAAGCGACTATTAGCTGTACTCTGCAGGTCAATACCTCCATCGGCTGAATAAACACTATATAGACTGCCATTATATGAATTAGCCCAATAACCTGTATCATTAGCCCAATTGTTACCAATACTGAGATTCCAGTCACTACCTTCATAGAAATTATTCATAGTATTGGCAGTAAACCCCCACTCGTTAAATAATCCCCCAACCCATTTACCGCTAATATTTTTATAACTGACTTTTCGTTGACAGTTATTAATACTTCTTCCCGATAAACCTTCAGTCCAGCCTGCTCCATTCCCATTGGTATAATCATTTATATCGGGAATTCGATAACCATTTCCTAAATTACGACAAAAGTTTTGAGCATCTGCATACCCATATCTTACTGTCGATCCTGGTTGAGAGATATACCAACGTTCTATCTTAAAGCTATACAGTAATTTTGTATGATTTACATCAGAATAAAGCTTAAATAACGAAGGAGAAAAAGCCTTATTACTTGAATTTATCGAAGGACCTTTTAATACAATCTTCAATGCTTCATCGCCACCAGGATAAAGGTTACCACCTCGAATACAAGTTCTACATATCCTCTCTAGGTCAATAGCCCAATGTTGTGTATTCTCTTTGCTTAACGATAATGATACACCACTACCGCTAACCGCACTCACCGTTGTACCATTTGCAGCTATAACTTGTTCAGGGGAGATCCCTCCCAATAATAAATAGAAATATAACCTATCTGATCCCGTCGTCGGGAAGTTCTCTGCTATATTACTATTATTTGTGACTTTAAACCCTTTTAACGAAACCCAATTTGGACCATCCATATCCCAAATGGTAGTACCAAAAGCATGGTCATCGTAAGCTAAATTTGGTTGCGCATAGCAAGCAACTGGCCTATTCATATTGCCATTAATATAGTAACTGTGGTCATTACCCGTAAAGCTGCTACTATTGGGAACACCATACTGTGTTGATAAAGTGCCTGCAGTTGCTGTTAAGGTAAGTTTATAAGGCCCATCACAAAGATTAAACCGTTTATTCGGATTGGCTTTAACCTCTCCTGTAATATCTGTACCATTTTTATCTTGCCATTTTATGGTTAACTGTCCTGTTGCATTTATATTATCATCGCCGTCATCGTCATGACCATAATTATAAGGTGAAACAACTAAATCATTTAATTGAAGTTCAGGGTAATTTACCAATGGTACTATTGTTTGTATATCGGCAAATGTATCCGTTATATTTGCCATCTCGATCGGTGCATTTACGTTCGATTGATCTATTGTTGCATTAGGATAAAGTGCACTATTTGCCCCCTGAGGAATATAGCTGATATTTGGCAGCCTTATGCCCAATAAGTCTTTCATGCTAACAACTTTAGTTACACCATCAATGCTTAAATATGGTGCGGAGCCTTGAATGACCTGCTGGGACTGGACTGACAATGCCAGCGAACTCACCGAGTACGGCAGTAAGAGTAATGGCGCAAAAGCTAACAGCGACTTGGATAAGTACTTCATCCTCGACAATAATCTTGCCGATAAATCGGACAATTTTGCTAGACTAGGCAATAAAAAAGAGAATAGAGCCGGTTTTTGGCTACGGTGAAAATGAAAAAAATTTAGGGCATAGGTTTGGCAGGCCATATGCCATATGCCATATGCCAAAGATGATAGCGCATTTCGATTATCCTGTCAAGTAATTTTTTGTTTTATTTGAATTTTTATAATTAACTGCTCAACTTATTAGCATTATTTTGCTTTAAAAGCGGTTAAATTATAGTCGCTTGAATAATAATGCGCTAGTTTTTTTGTTAAAATTTTATAAAGTTTTGTTAAGACCTAAGCCAGTTTACATTGACGTGCTTTGGGGAATGGTTTTGGTGGTGGTTTTTGGCTAAAAACCACTAAATAAAAACTTTAATAAAATCAATACCTTTTCTGACCGATTTTTGGACGGAAAATCAGGCCTTTTTTGTTTTGGTGAATAGAATAAATTGAGTGCAGTGGTTTCGGACGTTTTGACCTTGGGTGGACAAAATAGCTATCGTGACTACGTCCGAGCTAAGGGAATTAAAGCGAATTCCCTTAGCAATCCCGCGCTTTGGCTGCAGAATGTGGCCTGCGGCTACCCTCCGCCGTCGCTCGGTCTTGACGCACCGTTTGTGGACGCGCTCCCGGCGCACCACAAACTCGCCAAACATCCTTGTTTGGCGTGCTAACCTCGCTCTGTTGTCGGCACATTCTGACGCCGGAATAGGACAAATAGCATAACCATTTTTTGGGAAGATATTATGTTTTATAATTATACGTTTGATTTTATTTGAATTAAACGCCTACACGGCGTTAAGGATATCATCGTTGAGTATAACAATATCGGTGAATTTCTAAACCGCCTACACGGCGTTAAGGAACAATAATATACTTGGAAAGATTACTGTCTTTTTCTAAACCGCCTACACGGCGTTAAGGTCACGTATCATATTGCCGACGTTGTCAATCTTTTTCTAAACCGCCTACACGGCGTTAAGGTAGAGCTCAAGATTTGATAAATCTTGCTGTATAAAGATAAACAACAATTTTGGTTTTGAAAACCCTTTTTTTGAGGTGTTTTATAATTTATTGATTTTATTTAATTTTAAATTGTCGTTAAAAAAAAGGTTTGGAGCGGTTAACTTGCTGTTATTGGGGCGCTATTCGTGGTTTTGTTGATTTGTTGTATGTCGGCGATTTGCTTAGGTTGTGTAAGTGATTGATTTAGCTTAAAAACAGAAAAACAAAAACTTCAATAAAATCAATACCTTTCCTGACCACTTTTTAGATGTAATTGCATGGATTTTTAACATAAAAACAACTCACCCAAAACACCTAAAATTATGTTATTTGTCCTATTTCGGCGTCAGAATGTGCCGACAACAGAGTGAGGTTAGCACGCCAAACAAGGATGTTTGGCGAGGCTATTCTCCGTCTGGAACGGATAATAGCCGGTGCGTCAAGACCGAGCGGCGGCGTCGGGGGAGCCGCAGGCCACATTCTGTAGCCAAAGCGTGGGATTGCAAAGGGAATTCGCTTTAATTCCCTTTGCTCGGACGTGGTCACTGTGGCTATTTTATTCACCAAAGGTCAAAACGTCCGAAACCACTGCACAATTTATTCTATTCACCAAAACAAAAAGGCTTGATTTTCCGCCAAAAATCGGCCAGAAAAGGTATTGATTTTATTAAAGTTTTTATTTGGTGTTTTTTAGCAAAACCCGCCTTATAAAAACACAATAACCCATCCCAAAAACGATGGCTATTTTGTCTGTCTTATTCCGGCGTCAGAATGTGCCGACAACAGAGCGAGGTTAGCACGCCAAACAGGGATGTTTGGCGAGTTTGTGGTGCGCTTGGAGCGCGTCCACAAACGGTGCGTTAAGACCGAGCGACGGCGGAGGGTAGCCGAAGGCCACATTCTGCAGCCAAAGCGTGGGATTGCAAAGGGAATTCGCTTTAATTCCCTTTGCTCGGACGTGGTCACTGTGGCTATTTTATTCACCAAAGGTCAAAACGTCCGAAACCTTGCCGTACTATAAATAGACCACAAATTTAAACCGCAACAGCGCAACCCTAAGGGAAAACGCCCCAACTGACGCGGGGGCGTTATTCTTTGTTAGATTGTCCTCTCAGGCACCATAACCCCCCCGCGGCCCAAGGATTAAGGACTAAACGCTAAAAACTAATGTGCGGTGCAAACAGCACAGAAGCGGTCGCTAGCACTGTCCCTGCCGATGTAGCCGTCGCTCGAGGTGACAGAGAAGAACTTATCGCTATTTGCTGCTTCGCTCGTCCAGTAGGAGTAGTAGGCGAAGCCCGCATCAGCGTAGAAGTTCATGAAGCCCCACTCCGTGAAAAGACCTTTACCTATGTTACGCTGGTAACCATTACCACTAACATTACCAATAGTACGCGAACTGGTTAATTCCTCAATCCGTGGCAATCGATAACCCAAACGACTACACCAAGTGGATTGGTTGGACTGAGTATCCTTTTTACCACCCCGACTGACGAACCACTGCTTTAACACAAATCCATACCGAACCTCATTACCTCGACCATCCCTACCGACCAACTCAAATGTCTGTGGCAAAGATGGCTTGGTAATTTGACTTGGATTAGAATTGCTCCACTGGCTTCTTGCCTCTGGACCATGCAACGTTACCCGTGTTACATAACGGGATTTATTTTCAATCCATTTATCGGCTTGGACAGTTCTTCCTGCAGGGTCTGTGAATGTACCAGAACGCGGCCTTGTCCAACTCACCGTTGCCGTTATTCCACCACGAGAAACAGGAGACCACGTCAACTGACTTGCATCGACCCCACCACCTATGTCCAAATCAAAATACAACCCATCAGCACCCGTTGTCGGAAAATTTTGGCCGTAAGAGGATGGATTTATTGACTGAGTTAAAAAACCCTCATCAAAAGACCATATGCCACCTGGACCTCTGTGCATGTCATCTCTATCACCATACGACAAATTCGGCCTGACCGAACAAACTTCAGGTTGTGACGGCTTGATATAATACGTCGCACTGCCTCCACTAAAAGTACTACTTTTTGGCAAACCATATCGAGTAGTTAAACTCCCCCCACTACTAGTTAACTTTATCCTATAAGGAAGATTACAGCTAGATAATCTAAGTGTACGAACAAATCTCATATAGCTGAGTGTATTTCCAAACTCTACCGATATACTCCCTGTAGCAGTAACACCATTTGTACCCTGTCCATCTCCATCATCATCTCCCCACCTCCCTTGGCTAACCAAATCATTTATATCTACTGAATACCTTTCACCTGTCCATGGGGCCGATGCCGGTACCACTGTGTGTATATCATTAAAAGTAAAATTACCATTGGGTAATCTTATCGGATTTGTGGGACTCGATGTGTTAGTTGAAGGCGTGATAGTTCTACCATCTGGCAACTCTATTGCCAAAAAGGTATCCGTATTAGCTGCCTTTGTCTGTCCCCCATCAAACGTTAAATACGGCGCACTTCCCTCTATGACCCTTGATGTATGTGCCGTTAACGCCTGTACCCCCTGCGTATAGGACAATAACAACAATGGCGCAAAGAACAGTGCCGATTTAGATAACAATGAAAGTCTAAACCATAATGGCGGTTTGAATACTAATGGCGGTTTTAACAACCACTTGGATATCGACGATAATTTTGCCGAAGAGGTGGCCGATGACCTGACCAAAGAGGTTTCCGAGAATGTTGTCGAAGGACCCGACGAAAACATCGCCTGAAAAAACCGCGATGACGGCGTCCATTTCGCTACGCGAAATGACCTCGGTGATGAAAATAAGAATTGAGTCTGATTTCGACTACGGTGAAAATTAAAAAGTTTTAGGGCGTAGGTTTGGCAGGCCAGATGCCAGATGCCAGATGCCATAAATGGTAACGCATTTTGCTTATCCTGTCAAGTAATTTTTTGTTTTATTTACACTTTTTATAATTGTCCGCTCGACTGACGAGCTTTCCCTTGCTTTAAAAGCGATTAAATTATAACCGCTTGATTAATAATGCGCTAGCTTTTTTGTTAAAAATTTGTAAAGTTTTGTTAATTGTGGGCGGTTAAGCTTTTGTTGGTGTGTTTTGGGGAATGATTTGGTGAGGTTTTTTTGAATAAAAAACATTAAATAAAAACTTTAATAAAATCAATACCTTTTCTGACCGATTTTTGGGTAGTAATTGCGTTGTTTTTTAACAAAAAACACCCCCAAATCTTTTCAGGGGGAACGTGGGATCTTTTTATTTTATCTGTTTTGTTGTTTTACCCAATGCGTTTTTTTGGCAAATCCTAACAAGTTGTTGGTCATTTTTATGCTTTGCAGTTCTAATGCCCAAATCGGCGCTTTGATGACTCTTGCAAAAGGAAACGCTCGATAATATTGCCTATAGGCTTGTTCGGCTTGTTCATTTTGTAATTGGGTTGCTTTAGCTTGGAATTGGATGCCTTGGATTTGTGCGATAGTTTTGGGAGTGACGCTAATTGTTCCTGCCACCTGAGGGTGTATTATCATGGCTTTGGCGTGTTGGGTTTTTAGTTCGGAAAGAAGATATAGGTGCATTAGCTGTTCATCAAATACATAGAAGGTGTTGCATGCCCATGGAGTGTTGTCGGGTAAGATGACGCTGAGCGTTAATACATGGTTCTTTTTGATAAATTTGGTAATCTTAGGATCGGCTTGCATAGTTTGGGCTTGTGCGAGTTATTCGGGTTTGTTATTTAGGTGCAGGTCTTCACCCCAACGTGGTAGTGTTGGAATATCAATTCCAAATAAGTCGAGCGCTCTGGCAACACTGTGGGTGATGATGTCATCAATGTTGTTAATATGTTGATATAGCGCAGGCACAGGTGGACAAATAACGCCTCCCATGAGGGTGACTGCTTCCATGTTTTTTAGGTGTGCTAGGTTAAAAGGCGATTCGCGGACCATTAGCACTAAGCGACGGCGTTCTTTTAATACAACATCGGCAGCGCGAGTCAGTAAATTATCAGATAGGCCTTGTGCTATGGCGGCAAGCGTGCGCATTGAGCAAGGGGCAATTAGCATGCCCATAGTTTTAAATGAACCACTTGCAATGGCGGCGCCAATGTTGTTAACGGGGTAGACCTTGTCGGCCAGTGATGCGATTTGAGCTAAACTTAGATCGGGCGCTTCGTGAGCACGCGTGATGTGTGCCGCTTTTGAGATCACTAAGTGTGTTTGGATGTTGAGTGGTTTTAAAAGCGTTAGGGCTTTTATTCCGTACGCAAACCCGGTTGCGCCACTAATGCCAATCACTATCCGCTGTTGTGTCATGTTGGTTCCTTTATTAATATCAAATTGCAATAAAAATTGTTAATCACTATTTTAAGTAGTTAACCAATCAAATGATACTTTAAAAAAATAAGCGATACTAAAGCTTGCTATCAAAGGATTGACTATACCTATCTATTGATAGTGAATCAAGTAGCAGATAGTTACGAACATGGTTATTGCATTAATAATATATAAATTAGGGGGGGAGCTGGTTGTTTATTGGGTTGAGTTTATTCACACTTTTTCACTATCCTATAGGCTCACTGATAAATGTAGTCTATATGTAGGAATAAGTGTGAAATATATAGAAAGATCAGCTTTTAGGTCTTATTTGACCGGCTTTCCAATGTTTTCGGCATACTGAGTGGTATTCGCTGTCGCCAAGATGGATGGAGTTACCAAATTTTACAATTTGTCCGTCTTCACCTTCTAATAAGATCATGGTGGCTTTTTTTCCACACCAACATACAGTTTTGAGCTCTCTAAAGTTGTCGGCAATTTCGAGTAGTGTTTTTGAACCTTCAAATAAATGTCCCATATAATCGGTTTTGATGCCAAAAAACATGATGGGTACGCCTTGTTCGTCACAGACATCTGATAGTTTCCAGATGGTGTTGCGTGACAGGAATTGGCTTTCGTCAATGAGTATGCAGGCGTAGTTGCTTTGTTTGATGTGCTCTATGATGCTATCAACCGTTGTGTCATCAAGCTGTAACGCTTTTTTGCGTAACCCTAAGCGAGAGACGATTTCAACTGCGGAGTCACGCGTGTCAACCGATGATTTAAGCAGCAACGTTTGCATGTTGTTACTTAGGTAGTTGTGGTCAATTTGAAGTAATTCGGTAGATTTGCCGGCATTCATTACGCCATATATATAGTAGATCTTAGACAAAATAACGCTCTCAAAATTAAAATAAGTCAGTCAATAAAAATGAATGAATAAAAAGCCATTATGCAGATAATAAAAAAGGTAAGTTAAATAACCTACCTTTTTGTTTAAGGAATAATTATTTTGCTTTACCTTGGTTTGCAACCGCTGCTTGTTTTGCCGCGATTTCGTCTGCGTTGCCTAGGTAATAGTGTTTGATAACTTTCATGTTGTCATCAAATTCGTACACTAATGGCACACCTGTTGGGATGTTAAGTTCAATGATGTCGTCATCGCTGATATTATCTAGGTGTTTTACTAATGCACGTAGTGAGTTACCGTGAGCGGCAATAATAACACGTTCACCTTTAGCTACACGTGGGGCAATAGTTGATTCCCAGTAAGGTAATACGCGTTTGATAGTTAATGCTAAACTTTCGGTTAATGGTAGTTCTGATTCAGGTAATTTGCTGTAACGTGAATCGTGACCTGGGAAGCGTTCGTCTGATTTTTCAAGTGCTGGAGGCGTGATTGCAAAGCCACGACGCCATAATTTTACTTGGTCATCACCATATTTTGCTGCTGTTTCAGCTTTGTTTAAACCTTGTAATGCACCATAGTGACGTTCATTTAATTTCCAACTTTTTTCAACCGGTAACCATGCTTGATCAACTTCGTCTAAAACGTGCCATAATGTGTGAATAGCGCGCTTTAATACTGATGTGTAGGCATAATCAAATGTGAAACCTTCTTTTTTTAGCAATTTACCTGCTTCAGCCGCTTCTTTGTTACCTTTGTCAGATAAATCAACATCAGTCCAACCACAAAAACGGTTTTCTTGGTTCCAAACACTTTCTCCATGTCGAATAAGCACTAATTTTTTTACAGCCATGAGTATAACTCCTTTATTACGTAGATTTAATTTTTAGTATATCCTGTTCTTTTATGGATAGACTTAGCTGTTGCTGAGCATATCCATTGGTTTTGCGCTAACCAATTAACGCAAAACGCTTGTTATTTTGGTAAGTATTTTAACGGGTCAACTGATTGCGCTTTGTATCGAATTTCAAAGTGTAATCTAACCGACGAGGTACCTGTAGCCCCCATTGTGGCAATTTGTTCACCTGCACGCACGGTTTGTTGTTCTTTAACTAATATAGATTGGTTGTGCGCATAAGCCGTTAAGTAATCATCGTTATGTTTGATGATAATTAAATTGCCATACCCCGGCAACGCATTGCCAGAATACACAACTCGTCCATCTGCCGCTGCCATCACTTTGTCGCCAAGTGAACCCGATATATCAATACCTTTGCTTGCACTTGAGAATTTTTCAATAATTTTACCTTTTGATGGCCATTGCCATGCAATGTTAGCAACATTCGATTTTGGAGGAGTTGTAGTTGGTATACTGCTAGCTGAATCTAATGGTTCAGTAACGGTTTCGGTTGTTTCGGTCGTAGTTGGTTGTTGATTTTGATCCGTGGTGGTAACCGAAGTCGTTGTTGTTTTGGTTATTGTTGGTTTGGTTCTTGCCTGACTTGCCGCGATGCTTGAGTCATCTTTATTGGCCTTGTTTGATGTTGTGTGATTTGTTGTGGTTTTTTGGGTTACAACAACCGTTCCCCCACTGACGTCTAACACTTGTCCAACATTAACAGCAAAAGGTTCTTTGATGTTGTTTTTAGCCGCTAATGAGCGGTAATCATTACCTGTTACCCACGCAATGTAAAATAAGGTATCACCACGTTTAACTGTGTAGGTGTCGCCTTTATATCCCCCTTTGGGAATATCTTCATAATTACGGTTATAAACAATGCGCTCGTTACTAATTACTGTGCCATGGTGGTTGTTGTTGCTGGCATTATTAGTAGTATGGGCTGTCTGTGTGTTTGTTACCGCCGTCTGTGTTGATGAAGGTGGATTGTAAGTAGTAGGAGTAGAAGATATTCTTCCTCCTGTTGAGATGTTAGCTGGTGGTTTAGTATAGACAGAGGACGTTGATGGTCCACCTGCGCCAGAAATGTCTTCAATTTCGGCCTGCTCGGTTTGTGTACAAGCAGCAATCAGCAAACTTAAGCAACTTAATGTCAGTATTTTTTTCAAAGCAACACCTTTCATTCGTGAATTTTATTTTTATCTAATTTGCGTTCAATAGCGTTCTATTTGCACATTTTAGCGTTTTTACAGCAAAAAGCTATTATCAAATAAGTTATTATCAAAAAAATTATTATATTGATTACTTATCGGTTAAATCAACAAATTCATCAATCATTTGCCTATTCTAACCGATATTTTTAGCCCATTCTCTTTTCTCATCAACGTTAATTAGTCTATTTTAGTGATTGATAACCGTGAGCATGCATATTAATTTGATTATCACACCATTATTTATCTGTTTTTATTAATGTGACTTAATTCTTTTTAAAATCCTTTATTAATCAATCTATAAGCGAAAGCCATATGCAGGTAAGTTGCTATTAGTTAGTTATTTTTACACTCGGGATGTTCGCTATTTCGTTTGCTTTGTTGGATTTATTTTGAAAGTAATGAGTATATACAATAAAATAGGCTTTCGTACAGTATCTTTACCGTATTTCTATAAAAATTTAATGTGAATTAAAATAATGACTTTATATATCGTTGCAACACCAATCGGAAACTTAGATGATATTACGCTTAGAGCAATCAATACACTTAAAAGCGTTGATCTTATTGCGGCTGAAGATACTCGCCATAGCGGTCTACTTTTACAGCATCTTGGTATTAAGGCGAAGCTGTTTGCTTTGCATGATCATAATGAGCAAGAAAAGTCTCACCTTCTGATTGAGAAATTAAAATCCGGCTTGTCTATTGCCTTGATTTCAGATGCTGGTACGCCATTAATTAATGATCCAGGGTATCATTTGGTTAAGGCTTGCCGTGATAGTGATATTCAGGTCGTCCCTATTCCCGGTGCTTGTGCTGCTATTGCGGCATTGTCTGTTGCTGGATTGCCTTCTGATAAATTTAGTTATGAAGGCTTTTTGCCGGCAAAAAGTAAAGCTCGGCAAGATAGTTTGAGCCAATTAATTGATGAGCCGCGTACCATGATTTTTTATGAATCAACACACCGATTGTTAGATACGTTACAAGATATGCAAGCCGTTTTTGGCGCCGATAAGCGTATTGTGTTGGCTAAAGAACTCACCAAAACATGGGAAACCATCGTTAGCTTTACCGTAAATCAGCTTATTGCATGGCTAAACGAGGATGCCAATCGGCAAAAAGGCGAATTTGTTTTGATTGTTGAAGGTCATGCAAAAACAGAGAATGATGTTGATCAAAAAGCCATTAATACCCTTAAGTTATTGCAAAAAGAGTTACCCCTTAAAAAAGCCGCTGCGATCACGGCCGAAATTCATGGGCTAAAGAAGAATCAGCTTTATCAAATTGGATTGATGTTAGAAGAATAATTTTACCAAGCTAATAGTAAAACGTTACGATTGAATTACTAAACAAAGTAAAATCAGCAATAAGATCATTGGTACAAAGTGCGTTATTTGATATAATCCCCCGCAATTTTTATAACATTTTATGATAAAAGGTAACAAACAGTATGGGATTTAAATGTGGGATTGTCGGATTACCGAATGTAGGTAAATCAACGCTTTTTAACGCACTAACTAAAGCAGGCATTGAGGCAGCTAACTTTCCGTTTTGTACTATCGAGCCAAATACTGGCGTTGTGCCAATGCCCGATCCACGTTTAGATGAGCTGGCTAAAATTGTTAAACCACAACGCACTTTGCCAACAACCATGGAATTTGTTGATATTGCTGGTTTAGTTAAAGGCGCGTCGAAAGGTGAAGGCCTTGGTAATCAATTTTTAGCCAATATTCGTGAAACCGAAGCAATTGGACATGTTGTGCGTTGTTTTGAAAACGAGAACATCATCCACGTTGCGGGTAAAATCGATCCTGCTGAAGATATCGAAATTATCAATACCGAGCTAGCATTAGCCGATCTTGAAGCGTGTGAAAGGGCAATAACTCGCCAACAAAAACGCGCTAAAGGTGGCGATAAAGACGCTAAATTTGAACTAGAAATCCTTGAAAAGTGTTTACCTCATCTTGAGCAAGGCAAGAAGCTACTCTTATTAGATTTTAGCAAAGAAGAACTTGAAGCCATTAAATACCTTAGCTTTTTGACATTAAAACCAACCATGTACATTGCAAATGTCAATGAAGACGGTTTTGAAAATAATCCTTATTTAGATAAAGTCAAAGCAATAGCAGAACAAGAAAAGGCTGTTGTGGTGCCTGTTTGTGCGGCGATTGAAGCAGAACTTGCCGAGCTTGACGATGCTGATCGTGACGAGTTTATGCAAGATTTAGGCTTAACCGAGCCTGGTTTAAACCGTGTGATTCGTGCTGGATATAGTTTGCTTAATCTGCAAACTTATTTTACTGCTGGCGTTAAAGAAGTTCGTGCATGGACAATTTCGATTGGCGATACGGCGCCACAAGCAGCAGGCAAAATTCATACTGACTTCGAAAAGGGCTTTATCCGTGCGCAAACCATCGCTTTTGATGATTTTATTAAATATGGCGGTGAGCAAGGCGCTAAAGAGGCGGGCAAAATGCGGGCTGAAGGTAAAGATTATGTCGTGCAAGATGGCGATATTATGAATTTCTTATTTAATGTGTAGTTGATAATTTTACGTCGCCTTTTGGCGGCGTTGTTATATGGGTTACCTATAAATCTTATCAAATTTACGAATCTGTAGTGGATTGATAAACATAAGGATATTTAACTTTTATGTTACTCACTTTTCAACAAGCCAAACAACAAATACTGCAAAGCGTATCCACCCTAAAATCACTAACTAGCGAAAAGGTTGGGTTATTTGATGCGCTAGATCGGATCACCGCTGAAAATGTGGTTTCGCCTATTAATGTGCCTGGATTCGATAATTCGGCAATGGATGGTTATGCTGTTCGGTTAGCTGATCTTAAGCAATCAACGTTGTTACCACAAGCGGGCGCGATTTTTGCTGGTGACGATATAAGCAATCTTCATTGGCCAAAAGGCACCTGTTTGCGCATTATGACAGGTGCTCCAGTGCCAAATGATGCTGATGCGGTTGTTATGCAAGAGCAGACCGAAAAATCAGATTTGGGTATCACTTTTTTAAGAGAGGTGAAAGCCGGCGATAATATCCGTCGTATGGGTGAAGATGTTAAACAAGATGCAATCACTGTCAACAAAGGAACGAAATTAACAATACCGACACTATCAACATTGGCAACATTAGGCATTGGTGAGCTTGTTGTGTTTAAAAAGTTGAAAGTAGCTATTTTATCAACCGGTAACGAATTAACCCCCATTGGTGAACCATTATCGGGCAATGGTGCTATTTATGATAGCAATCGTTTTACGTTAAAATTATTATTGAGCAAGCTTAACTGCGAGGTGGTTGATCTGGGTATTATTGCTGATGATCCCATCCAAATTAAACAAGCGTTAATGACAGCATCAAGTCAGGCTGATTTGGTGATAACCAGTGGAGGCGTTTCGGTCGGTGATGCCGATTATACCAAAGCGGCTTTAGAAGAGTTGGGCACAATTAACTTTTGGAAAATAGCAATAAAACCAGGCAAACCGTTTGCTTTCGGTAAAATTGGCAATGCATTATTTTGTGGCTTGCCGGGTAATCCAGTTTCGGCTTTGGTAACATTTTACCAATTAGTGCAACCGTTGATTTTAGCGCTTTCAGGGCTTGAAGATTTGTCCATGGAGTTGAGCTTTAAAGTTAAAACAGCAACAAATCTTAAAAAAAGCGTTGGTAGGTTGGACTTCCAACGTGGTGTGTTACAAATCAATGCTCAGGGTGAATTAGAAGTGAGCACAACTGGGCAGCAAGGTTCTCATATTACGCAGTCATTTAACCAAGCAAACTGTTTTATTGTGCTTGAACAAGAGCGGGGCAATGTTGCTAAAGGTGAACTAGTTACTGTTGAGCTGTTTAATGCACTACTAAAGTAGCTTATGTTTAGATTAATGCACTATTAACTATCAAAATAGTGCAACTAATATCGCGCCAGCTGCAATCATGGCAACACCAATCCCCGCTAACAATGAGATCTTTTCGCCAAATAGAATTACGGAAAACACAACCGCAAAAACAACACTTAATTTATCAATTGGCGCAACTTGTGACACTTTGCCTTCTTTAATTGCCATAAAGTAAAACAGCCAAGATAGTGCACCAGCAATACCACTAAGCGCAATAATGAGTAAGGCTTTTTTGTCGTTAAAAAAGGTATTGATAAGGTTGAGCTTTCCTTGTATAACCACAACGCCGACTAAAAAAATGGCCATAACAATAGCACGAATAGCGGTTGCGGTGTTTGCATCAAGATGTTGTAGGCCTATTTTTCCCAAAATAGCAACACTTGCTGCTGTTATAGCAGAAAGTAGCGCATAAATAAGCCAAGCACTCATATTAGTATCTGTCTATTTTGAATAGATATTGTTGGTTATTCGAATTAGTCTCACATTGTTGTGATTTATTCATTAAACCACGACAATCTTCTAAAACTCCGTGAGCTTTTGACCAGTGATAGGTTTTGCCTTTGTCGTTTTTGCCACCACAACCAACTAATGTCAAACTAAACACTAAACAAGATAAACCAATAATGGTAGATTTCATTTCGTCCTCCTTTTTGCAAACATATAATTAACCGTATTACGTTTGTTTTTATTTGGGTTATTTTACTCTAGAATCAATATGATTAATAGCTTGGCTGCCGCCTATTTTTATGAGGTTAAAACAACGTTCGGCTTTGTGAGCGTTTAACAATTGCGGGGGAGCATCTAATGATTCATCGGCTAGCTCAAATGCTCCCCAATGGATGGCTATTGCACAATGACAATTGAGCTCGTCATATAACTGTACGGCTTGTTGTGGATCAATATGTTGTGATTGCATATACCAACGTGGTGCATAAGCGCCGATAGGAATTAATGCTAAATCAATTGATGGAAAGTGTTTAGCAATCTCTTTTAGCTCAGAAGAATAACAGGTATCGCCCATAAAATAGACCGTTTTTGATTGGTTTTGATCATCAATATTAGATTGAATCACCCAACCACACCACAAGGATTTATTTACATCAAACAAGCTACGATTGCTCCAGTGTATAGCAGGAGTGGCCGAAAAGCGAAGTCCATCAACCGTCACACAATCCCACCAATCTAATTCAATAACATGCTTAGCGCCCCATTTTAGTAAGGTTTTTTTTAACCCTAAAGGAACCATCACCACAATATTAGGGAAACGTGCAAGTAATTGGTGAATGCTATGATAATTAAGGTGATCATAATGGTTGTGTGAAATGACAATAAAATCAATTTGTGGTAATTGCTTGATGCTTAAAGCTGGCGGCGTTCGGCGTTTGGGACCAATCCATTGTGATGGCGAAGCTCGTTTAAAAAAGATTGGATCAGTCAATATCATTTTACCACTTAAACGAATTAAGGTTGTCGAGTGACCAATCCACCAAACTCTGTCATCAGACAAGTTAAGATCTATTGGTTCAAACCATGATTGATTAAAAGCGTAATAACCTGCTTTAGGAGGTAATACTCTACGCGTTAAACGCCAACGTATAAATTCGCCTATTTTAATTTTAAACGATCCATTATACCGAAAGCCTTTAGCTGTTTGACGCATTTTTTTAGTCGTTAAATCTTGTTTAAGTTTTGTCATGGTTATCGTCTTTTTAACTAGTCAGTTGTTTTAATGTGCCGCACGTTCAATCACTACCGCAACATTATTAGCATTAGCAATTGCACTAGGTTTAGATACTTTGACTTTTAACCATTGCACCGCGAATTTTTGTATGATTAATTTGGCAACCTGCTCTGCCACCGATTCTATCAATTCAAATTTATTTGATTCAATAAATTGGGTGATCGCTTGGCTAACTAAGAAATAATCCAAACAAAATGATACTTTGTCGCTTTCACCAGCGGGTTTATTGTCCCATGCCATTTCTAGATCGAGTATCAGTTTTTGTTTGATGGTCTTTTCCCACGCATAAACACCTATGGTGGTTAAAACGGTTAATCCTTCAATTAGTACTCTATCTTTGCTGTATGTATTCATGCTAGATTCCAAAAGCCTAGTTTATTTAAATAGAGATTACCGAATCTTGATAAATTACGCTATAATTTATTGCAATATATTTTAAGATACTAGCAATTATGACGCGAATTTTTCAACCTTTTACGATTGTTCAAAATAGCCTTATTACCCTAGATGATAATGCATTTAACCACCTTATTCGTGTGTTACGCATGAAAGTGGGCGAAGAAATCACCCTATTTGACGGAACAAATCAAATTACTCCAGCGGTTATCTGCGATGTTAATAAAAAATCGGTAACCGTCAAAACATCTTCGTCTATTTTAGACAATCGCGAATCACCATTAGAGATTCATTTGGGGCAAGTGATATCTCGTGGTGAAAAAATGGAATTTACGATTCAAAAATCAGTAGAGTTAGGCGTTAGTAGTATTACGCCCCTACTTTCTGAACGCTGTGGGGTTAAATTGGATGCCGAAAGGTTAGATAAAAAAGTCCAACAATGGCAAAAGATCGTGATTTCAGCTTGTGAACAATGTGGTCGTAATGTTGTGCCCGTCATCCACCCTGTAACAAAACTTGAAACTTGGTGCGCCAGTTTAACAACGCAGTTACGCTTAAATTTACATCCTAAAGCCAAGCATGGCGTTAAGCAATTACCTAGTGATAAGCAGGATATTAGTCTATTAATTGGCCCAGAGGGTGGTTTGTCAGATAGCGAAATTAACATGACACATGATTATCAATTCACTGATATTTTGCTTGGCCCACGCGTGTTACGTACCGAAACAGCAGCACTCACTGCCCTAACCGCTTTGCAAGTACATTTTGGTGATTTAGGATAATATAAAGTCGTATTGCTTACTCTATTCTCTATTGCGATAGAGAAAATTAACTCGACATTGCTAATGTTTGCTTTGCATCTTAAGCTGTAACGAGTATGATAGTTGCAAGCACACTTTTAATAGTGATTTAAAGCACTAATTATCGCATATTCAAACTAACCCAGTAGACAAGTATAGGATAATACGCGTTATCAATCATTGTTCGCTAAAACCCAAAGAATCAATAAGGAGTTACCATGATTAAACTTGGTATTGTTATGGACCCAATTAGTCATATCAATATAAAAAAAGACACGAGTTTTGCCATGTTGCTTGAAGCACAAAAACGCGGTTATGCGCTTTTTTATATTGAAATGAACGACCTTTTTCTAGACAATGGCGAAGCTTATGCCACAACTCGTTCTTTGACGGTTTATAACGATAAAGATCATTGGTTCGAGCTCGGGCAAGAACAAACCATTCCACTCAGTGACCTTGATACGATTTTAATGCGTAAAGATCCGCCTTTTGATACTGAATTTATTTATGCTACTTATATTTTAGAACGCGCCGAAGATAAAGGTGTGTTAGTAGTTAATAAACCACAAAGCCTGCGCGATTGTAACGAAAAGCTGTTTACTGCTTGGTTTGCACAATTTACACCACAAACGCTAGTTACACGCCAAACAAAACAAATTAAAGCGTTTTTTCAAAAATACCATGACATTATTTTAAAGCCGTTAGATGGTATGGGAGGATCGTCGATTTTTAGAATCAAACAAGACGATCCTAATGTTTCAGTAATCATTGAAACATTAACTGAACATAATACGCGTTATTGCATGGCACAAAACTTCATTCCTGCAATTAAAGACGGTGATAAACGTGTTTTAGTCGTTGATGGCGAACCAGTACCTTATTGTTTAGCACGAATCCCACAAAAAGGCGAAACGCGTGGTAACCTCGCTGCTGGCGGGCATGGAGAAGTGAGAGCATTAAGTGAAAGCGATTGGCACATTGCTAAAAGCATCGCCCCAATTTTAAAAGAAAAGGGCTTGCTGTTTGTAGGACTTGATATCATTGGTGATAAGTTAACTGAAATTAACGTCACCAGCCCAACTTGCGTTCGTGAAATTGAAGCGGCCAACCCTGATCTTTCAATCACCGGTATGTTAATGGACGCAATCGAACATCGACTAAATAAAAAGAGTTAAACAATGATTAGAGAATATAAACCCGAAGATTTAAACAGCGTCATGGCAATATGGCTGCAAGGTAATTTGCAAGCTCATGACTTTATCGATCCTGAATTTTTTAAACAAAATTATGATTTAGTAAAAATGCTAATCCCAATGTCCACTTTATATGTACAAGATCTTAATGGCATAAAAGGGTTTATTGGTTTAACTGAAAACTACATTTCAGGCCTGTTTGTTGATCAAAATTACCGTCATCAAGGTGTCGGTAAAGCGTTAGTTAATAAAGCCAAACAGCGCCATAATGAACTGTTAGTGCATGTTTATAAAAAAAATACTGCGGCGATTGATTTTTATCTTACTCAGAATTTTGATATTGTTTCAGAATCGATCAATGAAGAAACCAATGAGCCTGAATTATTAATGCGCTGTCATGTTGAGCATAACGTTAAAATTGGCAAATGTGCATTATAAAAGTTACCTAAATGTGAGATTATGAATTTAAAAGATCATTTTATTATTGCTATGCCAACATTGGATGACTCGTTGTTTAGTCGTTCTGTCATTTATATTTGCGAACATAACCGCGATGGTGCCATGGGCATTATGATTAATAAACCGATTGTTGAGCTTAATGTAGAAACCGTTCTTACACGATTAGAAATTACGGCGCCAAAAAGCTGTGCTGAATTAGAGCATCCTGTGTTTTGTGGCGGTCCACTTGCTGAAGAGCAAGGATTTATTTTGCATACACCTCAACAAGAATTTGCTTCTAGCATTCAAATTTCAGATGATGTAATGATTACAACTTCGCTCGATGCGCTCAAATCAATCGGCTCCCCCGAGCAACCGCAAAATATCTTTTTGGCTTTGGGATATTCGAGCTGGCAATCATTACAACTTGAAGGCGAAATTGCCCGTAATGATTGGTTAGTCACGAATGCTGATCCTAAAATTATTTATGAAGTATCTATTGATGAACGTTGGCAAAAAGCAGCCGAATCACTTGGTATCAATATCAATACTATTTCACACCAAATGGGTAATGCATAACCTATGGCTACAATTATTGCATTTGATTTTGGCACGGCAAGTATTGGAGCGGCTATTGGTCAAGATATTACTAAAACAGCCAATCCTTTGTGTTCTTTTAAAGCACGCGATGGCGTTCCTAACTGGCAAGCTATCGAAAAAATATTAAATGATTGGAAACCGGATTTTTTAGTCGTTGGGCTACCTTTAAATATGGATGGAAGTGAGCAACCATTGACTGCACGAGCACGTAAATTTGCTAATCGTCTACATGGTAGATTTGGTTATCAAGTACATTTGCAAGATGAGCGATTATCGACCGTTGAAGCAAAATCCCATATTTTTGCTTCACGGGGTTATCGTGCGCTGGAAAAAGGCCATGTAGATGCAACTTCTGCCATTATTATTCTAGAAAGCTGGTTTGAAAATAATTAGCAATTTTAATTAATTGGTTATTTTGTAAATAATTAATCGCCATTAAATTTCATCCTTGCTAAAATAGTAGCCCAGTTTCTATTGTAAGGATTGCTTCCTGTGTCAAATAATAAATCTCTCAGTTATAAGGATGCCGGTGTCGATATTGATGCTGGCAACGAACTTGTTAATCGCATTAAATCTATCGTTAAAGAAACCAAGCGACCTGAGGTTATGGGTGGACTGGGTGGCTTTGGCGCACTGTGTGCTATTCCACAAAAATATAAAGAACCTATTTTGGTATCAGGCACTGATGGTGTGGGTACTAAATTACGTCTTGCCATGGATTTAAACCGCCATGAATCGATTGGTATTGATTTAGTGGCAATGTGTGTTAACGATCTAATTGTACAAGGTGCTGAACCTTTATTCTTCCTTGATTATTATGCCACCGGCAAACTTGATGTCGATGTAGCAACCACTGTAGTGACTGGCATTGCCGAAGGTTGTAAACAATCAGGCTGTGCTTTAGTGGGCGGTGAAACGGCCGAAATGCCAGGTATGTATCACGGCAACGACTATGATTTGGCAGGATTTTGTGTTGGCGTCGTTGAAAAGTCTGCCATGATCGACGGTAGCAAAGTGCAAGACGGTGATGCATTAATTGCATTAGCATCAAGCGGCGCTCATTCTAATGGCTATTCGTTAGTACGTAAAATTATTGAAGTTAGTGGCGTAAACCCTGCTACCGAAAAGCTAAATGGCAAACCACTTGCCGATCACTTACTTGCACCAACGAAGATCTATGTTAAGTCTGTTCTTGATCTTATCGCTCAAGTTGACGTGCACGCCATTGCCCATATTACAGGTGGCGGATTTTGGGAAAACATTCCTCGTGTTTTACCTGAAAATACTCAAGCAGTCATTAATGAAGCAAGTTGGCAATGGCCAGCCATCTTTAATTGGCTACAACAAGTAGGCAATGTTAGCCGTCACGAAATGTACCGAACTTTCAACTGTGGTGTCGGTTTAATTATCGCATTACCTAAACAGTCAGCCGATAAAGCAATTAGCTTACTAAATAACCATGGTGAAAAAGCGTGGTTATTAGGTGAAATTAAACACGCTACATCAGGCGAGCGTGTTGTAATCAAATAAATAGTATTTTCATATTATCCATCTGTTAGATGGATAATATGCCACTTTTTAGATCGTTATTGCCAGATCGTAACACTTTGTAAACATCTAGCTGTATCATTTAATAAATCGTATTTAGCTATTGTTTGGTGACCAACGAGCAAATTACTTCATCACATTAAGGGCTTACACATGCTGCTTTATTAGTATTATATAAATGACTAGAAATAGCAGTAGTATTAATGTTACCACCACCCGAACCAACGCTATACCATTCATTCCCGCCTCGCGCTTGATAAGCCCAATAGTCGTAGACGCTCCAGTCAGTACCAGGATAACCACTATTTGCGTCGCTCATAACTCCCCACTCATTAAAGAATCCTCCAACCCAGCGGTTACCGTCTCGGTAACTTAAAGCTCTTCGGTACATATTGATATTTCTGCCTGGTATACCACTATTCCAACCAATATCTGGACGATTCGCATTAGTATAATCTTCAACGCCAGGAATCCGATAACCATATCCTAAACTTCTACAAAAATTTTGAGCATTCCAATACCCATTTACTTGTCCAGGGAGAGGTATAAACCAACGCTCTATTTTAAAATTATAAATTAAGTGACCACCAATAGTATCAGAATATAATTTAAACTCTGTTGGTAAGAATCTTGTATTTGTCGAGTTTCGAGTCGGCCCAATTAGTTCAACCTTTAGAGCCCACTCCCTCTCGGGGTAACTAATACTTCCCCAACCATGTGTGGTTGCCGCACTTAATTGCAATGTTACGTTCCCTCCAGTTCCCTGTACTGTTGAGCCATTGACTGCAATAACTTGCTCTGGTGTAATTCCTGCCAACAGCAGGTAGAAAAACATTTTGTTTGAGCCTGTCGTTGGAAAATTATTGGTTGGGTTGTTAAATGGTTGCACTTTAAAACCTTTTTTTCTAACCCAATATTCCTTTTGTTCATCACCTTGTTGTGCATGTAAACTCGGCTGAGCAAAACAGACTTTTGCATTTATTCGATTCGGATTAATATAGTAGCTATGGTTCGCATTATTAAAGTAAGTAGTTTTAGGTATACCATATTCAGTTGATAAGTAGCCATCCGTTGCACTTAATGTAAGCTGATAAGGTGCATTACAAAAATTTAATTCCATATTTGGATTAGCTTTAACATCCTCTGTAATATCTTTACCACTGCTATCTTGCCACTTAATCGTCAAATTGCCTGTTGCATTGATACCTCCATCACCATCATCATCTCGCCCATAATTATATGGCGCATTAAGCAAGTTAGTTAACGAGATATTAGGGTAACTTGCAACGGGTACAATTGTTTGGATATCCGCAAAAGTATAGGTTGTGTTTGGCATCTCAATTGGGTTATTTATGTTTGATGTATCGATAGTTGCATTTGGGTAAACTGTGCTATTTATACCTTGTGGTATATAGCTGATATTTGCCAATTTTATACCTAATACCCCTTCAAAACTCATTACCTTAGTGGTTCCATCATCAAACGTTAAATACGGAGCTGTTCCTTGAATGACGTTTGAAGTTTGCACCGATAATGCCTGTAAACTTAATGAACACGGTAATAACAAAAATGGTGCAAAAAACAATGATGACTTGGGTAAGTCCGTTAAGTTCAATGATAAAAGTGAGGAAAAATTTTGCTTTTGACTACTGTAATAATTAAAAAGATTTAGAATATATGACTGCTTTTGTCTATGGTAAAACATAATATTCCACCCATTATAAGATTTTGTTTAATTTATATTTTTATAGCCATTTACTCGTTTAATGATCTGAATTTATATAAAACGTGCGAATTATAAACTGCTTAATTTTAGTTCGCTATTCCTTTTCAAATTAAATTTTGTAAAGCTTTGTTAAGATTTTTAATTAAAGATATCTTTGGGATATATATGGCTAAAATAGTCCTCTAAAACACATTTTTTTCGGCGTTTTTAATAACCAAGTGGTATAGACTTCTGAATATGTTTTGCAAAGCATAATTTAAAAAATGAACTATTTTGTAAATAGTCCATTTTTACATGTTTTATTTAATGTATTATCAACTTTTTAAGTGTTATAAATGAAGTATTCCTGATAGATGCTTGATATTAACATAAAGCATTATTTTTGCTTTTTATCTAAAGCGGTAATGATAAAAAATTTAACATAAAAATAACAAAAAGCTATCTTAGTTTCTGATACAATGATACAAATTTATAATAATTTAGTAATGTCGCAATACTTTAAAATATAAGGTTTTTTTAATGATCATATCAGACGCTAACAGTGCGGTGTCATCCGTTGCTTATCGTACAAACGAAGTCATTGCTATTTATCCAATTACTCCAAGCTCAACAATGGCCGAACAAGCTAGCACGTGGGCTGAATTTAACAAGCCAAACGTATTTGGCGATACGCCAAGAGTAATTGAAATGCAGTCCGAAGCTGGTGCTATTGCAACTGTTCATGGTGCATTAATGACAGGTGGACTAGCCACTTCGTTTACTTCGTCACAAGGTTTGCTTTTAATGATCCCATCGCTGTATAAAATAGCGGGCGAACTTACCCCTTTTGTTTTGCATGTTGCCGCACGTACTGTTGCAACTCATGCTCTGTCTATTTTTGGCGATCATTCTGATGTAATGGCAATTAGGCAAACGGGGTTTGCTATGCTTTGTTCAAGTTCTGTGCAAGAAGCACAAGATTTTGCTCTGATTTCACAAATAGCAACCTTAAATAGCCGTGTTCCTTTTGTTCACTTTTTTGATGGATTTAGAACATCGCACGAAGTAAATAAAATCTATCCACTAAGTGATGAACAAATCCATAACTTATTACCTCACGAAGCAATTAAAGCTAATCGTGAACGAGCTTTAACACCCGATAATCCAGTAACTCGCGGTACATCTGCCAATCCTGATACCTACTTTCAATGCCGAGAAGCAATAAATAAGTATTATGATGACACCTACCAACATGTTGTTGATGCCATGGACGCTTTTGCAATAGAAACAGGCAGAAAATATCAACCTTTTGAATATTATGGTGCTAGCGATGCCGAACGTATTATTGTCGTTATGGGTTCGGGAGCAAGCACGACTAAAGAAGTGGTTGACGTTTTACTTAAACAAAACGAAAAAGTTGGAGTTGTGACTGTTCGATTATTTCGCCCTTTTTCAGCCAACCATTTACTGAGCGTTATTCCTAATACTGTTAATAAAATAGCCGTTCTTGATAGAACCAAAGAGCCTGGTGCACAAGCTGAGCCACTTTATTTAGACATCATAACCGCATTTGCTGAAAGCTTATCGCGTGGTGAACGAACTTGCATGCCGTATATTGTGGGTGGGCGTTATGGGTTGTCATCTAAAGAGTTTGACCCTCGCTGTGTACTTGCTATTTTTACTGAACTTAACTTAACAAAACCAAGATCACGCTTCACTGTTGGTATCTATGATGATGTTACTGGGCTGTCATTACCATTGCCAGATCAATCTATTCCACAAAAATCTTCACTTGAAGCCTTATTTTATGGACTTGGTAGTGATGGCACAGTGTCGGCAACAAAAAATAATATTAAAATTATTGGTGATAGTTCGCCTTTTTATGTACAAGGATATTTTGTCTATGACTCCAAAAAAGCGGGTGGTTTAACTACTTCTCACTTAAGAGTTAGCTTAGATCCTATTGATTCCCCTTATTTAATTACCAGTGCACACTTTATTGGATGCCACCAAGATCAGTTTATCGATAAATACCAAATTGTTGATAAATTAAAAGACGACGGAATCTTTTTGCTTAATACACCATATAGTAAAGATGAAATTTGGCACCGTCTTCCTAAAGAAGTCCAAGTGCAATTAATTCAAAAACGAGCACATTTTTACATCATTAATGCAGCAAAAATTGCTCGTGAATGTAATTTAGGGGCAAGAATCAATACCGTTATGCAGGCGGTTTTCTTTCACCTTGCTGAAATTTTTAAAAATGATTTTAGTATTACCCAATTAAAGGAAGTCATTGCTAAAAGTTACAGTAGTAAAGGGCAAAATTTGGTTGAAAATAACTGGAAAGCGCTTGATTTAGCTATCGCTTCACTGGAGCAAATTCCACTTAGTTGTGTAGATCAAAGCAGTGCGAACATGCCACCTATTGTTCCAACGAATGCCCCTAATTTTGTTAAAACTGTGACTGCCGCAATGTTAGCTGGATTAGGTGATAATTTGCCGGTATCAGCATTCCCGCCTGATGGTACATGGCCTACAGGAACAACAAAATGGGAGAAACGTAATATTGCAGAACAGATCCCTATTTGGCAACCTGAACTGTGTACTCAGTGTAACCACTGTGTAGTTGCTTGCCCTCATGCGGCTATTCGCGCCAAAGTTGTTGAGCTTGATGATATGGTCAATGCACCAGACTCATTAAGTTCACTTGAAGTCAAAGCCCGCGATATGAAAGGACAACGCTATGTATTACAAGTTGCGCCTGAAGATTGTACGGGTTGTAATTTATGTGTTGAAGTATGCCCAGCACGTGATCGCAACAACTTTGAAATTAAAGCTATTAACATGCAATCGCGCATCGATAATTTTGATACTCAGCGCACCAATTTTGAATATTTTATGGCATTACCAGATCGTGATATAAAAACACTCGAACGCATTGATGTTCGTACCTCACAATTACTTACACCCTTATTTGAATATTCAGGTGCTTGTGCTGGATGTGGTGAAACCCCATACATTAAGTTATTAACACAACTTTATGGTGACCATTTAGCGATTGCCAATGCCACTGGTTGTTCATCAATTTATGGTGGTAATTTGCCATCGTCACCTTATACCTCCGATCGCGATGGTCGTGGGCCGGCTTGGGCTAATTCGTTATTTGAAGATAATGCCGAATTTGCATTAGGTTATCGCATTACTTATGACCAACATAAAAAACGTGCGTTACGTTTGCTTGATTATGTCGCTGGCGACATTTCGCCAGAAATTGTAATGGCGTTAAAATCATCAGAAACCTCTATCGCTGAAAAACGCCAACAAATCGTATTGCTACGTGAACAACTTGCCCACTTAGCATCTGCACAAGCACAAGAGTTAATCCAAGATGCCAATTACTTGGTTGACAAATCAGTCTGGGCCATAGGTGGTGATGGTTGGGCTTACGATATTGGATTTGGTGGGCTTGATCATGTCATGAGCTTAACCGATAACGTCAATATATTGGTATTAGACACGCAATGTTACTCCAATACAGGAGGTCAACAGTCTAAAGCGACGCCAATGGGTGCTGTATCAAAATTTGCTGATTTAGGTAAACATAAAGCGCGTAAAGATTTGGGTGTTAGCGTAATGATGTATGGTCATGTCTATGTTGCGCAAGTTGCATTAGGTTCACAACTTAACCAAACCCTTAAAGCCTTACAAGAAGCCGAAGCCTATGATGGCCCATCACTGGTTATTGCGTATAGCCCTTGTGAAGAACATGGTTATGATCTTGCTAAATCACATGAACAAATGAAGGATCTCGTTAAATCTGGTTTCTGGCCTCTTTACCGTTATGATCCACGTCGTATGATAGAAGGTAAACCAGGTTTGGTACTTGATTCAAAAGCACCAAATAGCGAATTATTATCAAGCATTTTATTGAAAGAGCAGCGTTTCCGCCGTTTAGAAACATTAGAGCCAACCATTGCAAACACTTTGCATGAGCGTTCCACTAAAATGGTAAATTCGAAGTATAAATTCTTGCAAATGCTGGCTACCTTTTCAGATATTGAGCCTCCTGCCGATAGTTGATCATAACGCATAGCTTATGATTATCCAATCAATAAAACCAGTTATTGCCTTAACAATAACTGGTTTTTTATCTCCTAATATTAAGCAATAAAGCACCAATTAAGTGCATATTTAAATACCAGATAGGAAACCAAATCTGTTTTTTTATCTATATACATATGATCTTTTTATTAAAAATAAGCAAAAAATACAATTTTTTAAAATTGGTATTAATTTTGCAATATCAATAATTAAGTACGTAAGTATCAACTAAAACATGAGGTGTATCATGGTATCTAATATCAATGTCAGTAGAAGAAAACTAATCACATTTTCTAGTGCAGCAATTGCAGGGCTATCTATTAATCAATTCCTATCTAAAGCTCACGCAATAGAAGCACAAAACTCAGTCTCATTCTCTGTTCCCATGCTTGATAAAGTGGTAATACCCAATGTTAACAATCCAGTAAGGCTAAACTTCAACGAAAATGCACTTGGAATGTCGCCAAGTGCAAAACAAGCAGCAATAAATGCCGTACCAAAAGCTAATCGTTATGCCAAAGCCGAAATGCCACTACTTAATAAACGTTTAGCTAAACATCATAACGTTGATGATGCTCAAATTTTGCTAACTGCTGGCTCATCAGAAGGTATTCGTAGTGCTATTGCCGCATTTGTTAAACCCAACACTCAGCTAGTAATTCCCGAACTTACCTATAGCGATGGAGAACATTTTGCAAAGATTTTTAATTTAAATATAACCAAAGTCCCGAGTTTGCCTGATTGGCAAATTGATATCAAAGGTTTACAGAAGGCAGTTGAAGATTATAAAGGTTTTTCAATTGTCTATTTAGTTAATCCTAACAATCCTACTTCAACTATTTTTGCAACGCATCAAATAGAACCTTGGATCAAAAGCAAACCTAAAAATACAATTTTTATTGTTGATGAGGCTTATGCTGAATTTGTTAATGATCCTGCATTTAAATCAGTCGATAAGCTAATTATACAAGGTTGCGATAATATTATCTTACTTAAAACCTTCTCAAAAATTCATGCTATGGCAGGATTACGAGTAGGTTATGTAGTTAGTTCAATTGAAAATATTAAAAATATGGCTCAATATGTCGCAGGTGAAAAGCTCAACTATTGTGGTGTTTGTGCAGCGCTGACATCTATGGATGATCAATCATTTTTGACTTATTCAAAAAAAGCGGTTGATGTATCACGCCAAATCATGGAAAAAACGCTATCAGACTTAGGGTTACACTATCTAAAATCAGAAACTAATTTTATGTTTCACAAAAGCCCTATCGATTTAAAAAATTATCGTGAACTAATGAAAAATAATTTTATATTGATTGGTAGAGATTTTGAACCAGCAACAAATTGGTGCCGAATATCACTTGGTTCACCTGGCGAAATGCTTTATGTAGCTAATATAATGAATGAATTAAAAGAAAAAGGAAAAATTTAACTATAATTATTTTTATGGTAGATAAAAAATAAGCGCTATAAATATTAATTAATTTAAAGCGCTTTTTTCGTTACAATTATTCGTGAAAAATGATAAAAAAAGAAGCTATTTAGCTACCCGTTATGCGACGAGCCATCCAGTAATGCTTCTTCCAATAATCCTCATTCAAGTTTGAATAGATAACCCCTTTTGAGGTTGAAGCATGTAAGAACTTACCATCAGCATAATAAATACCAACATGTAGGCCACTACGGCTACGGCCTGTTTTAAAGAATACTAAATCGCCAGCTTTAGGTGTATTTACTTTAACACCTAATTGAGCTTGTTCAGCTGCGCTTCTTGGTAAGGTTTTTGAAAGTCTATTTTTGAAAAAATTCATCACCAAAGCAGAACAATCACTACCGGACAAAGTTGTGCCGCCATAACGATACGGCGTATTTTGCCATTTTTTATAGTGAGATTCTATTTTAGCTAACATAGCTGAATCTGATTTGATATTTTTAGTAGAAACTTGACCTTGACTAGTACTACAACCAAATAACACAAAGAGAGAAAAGATCAATGTAGTTATTAAAAAACGTTTCTTTACATTAATGCAGTTGCTGAGCAACGTTCCTAATAGTCGATTGTCTTTTTTTGTCATTTCTTTTTGTTCCTTTATTTAACGTCGACCAATGCGGATAACGTCTTGCTACCTTTAGACTTCTAGGTAACACGCCCTTTTCCCATTCATTTTTATCTAATTTAGATAATCTAACAGGGCTCATGTCCGCATGGCTGCGATGATTTAAACTTTCTTTAAGGCGAATTAATCGTAAAGAAAGAAAACAAATAATAACATCATCAACACTTAATTTACTATATCCAGAAAGCTGATACCGCATTCTAGAACCATAATGTTTAGCAGTTTGCATTAAACTACCAACTGCTGCACCAATTAACGCAGCCGAGCCAAGCGAAATACCACCAGTTGCTAAGTCAATACTTGCACCAATTGTTGCGCCTGACACAAAACCTTTAGTCAAATGCATGCCCACCGTTTTTAGTGCATCAACATTAAAAAGGTCAGCATTATAACGACCTTTGATTAAAGGCAAGCTCTCTTCACTCTCTTGAGTTGAATCGAATTGATACAATTTTAATAATTCATTGATCGCTATTTGTTCTCGCTTTCTGACTTTATTTTGCAAATCAGTAATTGCTTGGCGATCGTCTAGTTTAGCCATTTTGTAAAAGGCAGTAACATCAACAAGCGTTTCGGCAATAATCCGATTAGCGGTTTGATTACGAGAATCACGAATTTGTGAGATTTTATCTAGCCAATTATCTAATATTTCTTTAGCTGGTTCAACCAATAAAGCAAGGCTACGATATAGTCGCTCTTCGCCATCTAAAGGTGGAAAAATAGCGTCAAACTTAATAATAGCATGAATCCCAACGCGTGACAGCAATCTTTTCCATTCCTTTTCATTTTGGTTACTATCAGCGATAAAATTTAAAACGGCTAATATTGGTTTATCACTATTAGCTAAAATAGCTAACTCATCGTGATATTTGGATAATACTGGTTCACGCACATCTATCACATAGATGGCTGCATCACTATTTAACAATTGTCTAATAACTTTAGCTTCTTGATTAAATACGTTTTCAGACTCTGGACTTTGTAAAAAAAATGTTAATTTATCAATACCATCAAGTTTTGAATTAGCGGGAACAAGTTGGTTAATGTAATCATAAAGGGCTAAACTGTCTTCTAATCCTGGGGTGTCATAAAAAACAATCGATTTACTATCTTCAAGTGGCAATGTTATTGATTCAACATGTCTTGTCGTGCCAGGGCGATCCGATACCTGACCAAAATGGTTATTCCGAACTAAAGTACGTAATAATGATGTTTTGCCAACATTGGCATGACCAACCACAGCTAATTTTAATGTTGATAACATCTTAAAGGTCCTCGCTTAACCAATCAGGTTCAGCTAACTGTAAAGATAGCAATTGCCAATTATGATACTGCTTACCTTGATTAATAAACCAAATACGACTTTGTTGCGATTTATTAATCAGTTGATTAATAAAATTCAATAGTCCCCTATCGGGTGCTCTATCGGTATCAATTGCAATTAATAATTTTTTAGCAGGTGTTAATTGCAGATAATCTAGAATTTTACTGCGCTGTTCACGAGTATTTAAAAAACCTAAAAATGAAACAAACTCTGGATGATGCCAACTTTCTTGCACATCAATGGCAACCAAAAAAGCGCCTTTTCCATCTTCAATAGAATGTGTTGGCAAATGCCATTGGTGATCGTTGTTGCCAAATTTATCGGCATCTTCAATGTTAATAAGTAATGGCTGTAATTGATTGGCTAATATTTGATAATCTGGATGTGAAATATTGAGCTTAATTTGACGGCAACTAATTAACCAATTAACACCACAAAATACCATACATAAAAATCGCACGACTAACCCGTAAATAATAAACACACCCAACAACCAAATAGCCCACGACGAACGCACTTCACCAGCATTTAAAGCATGTTCACTTAACTTTATTACATCATCTTTAGGAATGTCAAAACCCAATAATGAGGGTAAATAACCTAAATAACGAGTTAAATTAATAATGGTATCAGAACTAAGTAATGTCGTTTGCCATTCAAAGCTATAATGTTTGGTTGAAAATAACACAACTAACACCAACAATGCACTACTTAAAATCACAGTCCAAAACAGATTAAGAACAAAACCAATAAGCCAGCGAACTCGCGAACCAAACAGTTCAACAAACGCAGGAATAAGCTGTTGTACAGTCTTTTTCTGAGATAGTTTTTTCGCTAACCACAACCAGACATGAATCAACAAACTGCCACCAAAATTAGCAAAGAAAAAAAACGAACTAAGCCAAATAGATAATGTAATCAAATGCACACCTAATAAACTAAAAAGTGCCCAATACAAATTGATTGGATTTTGACTTAACGCTCCCAATGCCAAAGAGCTTCCCAAAAACACAGATAACAGCAGTAATAGCACAAAAGAAAATTTAACAGATCTTAACAGTATTTTCTGCGCCGAATATAACCCATTTTGTTTAGACAACATGGTTGCTCGCATCACAATTCGATCTGTGAGCGATATCTGTTCTACTCTTACTTGTCTATTAATATCTTGGTCAGCAAACCGTCCAGATTCGGTCTCAATTAAATGGATGGTTTCGGTCAGCCAGAGTGATTTTAGTTTTTGTTGCATTAAACTTAATCTTCGCCACTATTAACAATTAAGAATAAAAGAAACGCGACCTAAGTCGCGTTAATAAAATTCGAATCAATTATTGCGTAATTTCACCAATTTTACTTAATAAAGTTTGGATACGTTGTTGCCATATTTGTTGATCTTGTTTTAGTTTTTCGTTTTCGTCACGTAGTGCTTTCATTTCATCAGAACTATCATTGATTAGTTGCTCCAACTCGTGATTACCTCGTTTTAAAGTTGCAATTTCTTGTTGTAATGTGGTGATAGTATTAACAGTGTGTTGGATTTTATTCTCTAATTGGTTCAATATTTCTAATGACATATTTTTCCTCAGGCTCAATTTATTTGGTGTATAATGCTAATCATTATACCGAATTCATTCTAAAATCAACACTATTTTAAACCTTAAGTTGGAGAAAATTATGCGTAAACCACTTGTTATGGGAAACTGGAAGCTCAATGGTAGTATCGATATGGCTAAAAACCTAATTGCAGGACTACGGAAAGAGCTATCAAACGACACATCATGTAATGTTGCAATTGCACCACCAGTTGTCTATCTTGATTCTGTAAAGCACCAATTAGATGGAACTAACATCATTTTAGGAGCCCAAGATGTCGGCATTCATCTTTCTGGCGCTTATACTGGTGAAGTATCAGTAGAAATGTTAAAAGATATTGGTGTGACTCACATCATTATTGGTCATTCTGAACGTCGCACTTATCACAAAGAATCTGACGAATTTATTGCTAAAAAATTTGGTGTCATTAAAGAAGCCGGTTTAGTGCCTGTATTATGTATTGGTGAAACTGAAGCTGAAAACGAAGCTGGTCAAACACAAGCTGTTTGCGCTCGTCAAATTGACGCCGTCATCAAAGCGCTTGGCGTTCAAGCATTTAACGGTGCTGTTATTGCCTATGAACCTGTATGGGCAATTGGAACTGGCAAATCTGCAACCCCTGCACAAGCTCAAGCTGTTCACAAATTTATTCGTGATCATATTGCAAAACAAGATGCAAAAGTGGCACAACAAGTGATCATTCAATATGGTGGTTCTGTTAATGACAAAAATGCAGCAGAATTATTTACTCAACCAGACATTGACGGTGCATTAGTCGGTGGTGCATCTTTAAAAGCTGATGCTTTTGCGGCAATTGTTAAAGCAGCAGAATTAGCTAAAAAATAAATCACAATATAACTAATAATAAAAAAGACGTTGATAAGCGTCTTTTTTATTTGCAAATTAATATTATTTTTTTGCTTTTGGTTGATAGCGCGATGGCCAAATTTTTTCAACAGGGAATTGCAAATACTCGGAAATAATTCGTTCATACTTAGGACAATGTCGATATAATGCGTTTCTTAAAGTATCAGCTTGTAATCCACTCGCTCTCGACAATGCTCTTAAATTTCCACCTCTAATTTTAATTTCTCCCACTACTCTAGATGGGGCCCAGTCTTGATCTTGCTCTCTCATTATGAGATCCTCTATTGGTTAAACTTTTGCTGTTGTAAAGATTATCGGTATTACAACGTTCAAAAAAATATTCAAAAGATAAAAATTACAAGCAAAGAATAGCACATAAAAAAACGAATTAAAATAAAAAAAACGAAAAAGCATATGGAATAAAATGAAAAATGACAGAAAACAAAATAAAAAAAACAACAGAAGAAGAAAAAACACGAATCCTAACTAATACAGGAGTTATTGATTTTAAGAAAAGATTAAACTTAGTACTAGAAGGAGTATCGGGTAACGCATTTGCAAAAAAAGTTGGTATGTCAGAAGCTGTGATACGGGATTACCTATCAGGAAAAACCTATCCTGCATTAAATAGACTGGCGATTATTGCCCAAAAATGTGATGTACCTATTGAGTGGTTAGCAACAGGAAAAGGAGAATGTCGATTATTGGCAGAGTCCAAATATAGCAACTTTGTACATATTCCATTTCATCATTTAAACGAAACAAGTAAATCTTATTCGCAAATCGAATCAATCCCATTTGATATGACTTTAATAAAACATCAAGGTTGTAGTTGCGAAGATTTAACTGCAGTATGGGCAAAAGGCGATAGCATGGAGCCTACAATATCAAACCACGATATTCTTATTGTCAACAAAGCGCATTACAAACCAATTGACGGCTATTTGTATGCTGTTGAATATGAAGATCAAATCAGCATAAAACGCATTCAAAATCAAGGCGTCAATTTGGCACTACTTTGTGATAATCCTAAATACCCTGCCATTATTGGCGATAAATATGGTCAACAAGATTTTAAAATTATTGGGCTTGTTGTTTACCTTTTAAAAGATCTTAATTAATTTGATTTGACCTTTAAATAATAGCAGCTTTATAAGTTTTGACTGGTAAAGCTGTTTTAATCTTATGCGATCGCATTTTTTTCTGCGAAAATAAAAAAACAAAAAATCGACAAAAAGCTTCGTGAAAGTATTCGTTTAAATATAAATGTAGTATTAAGTTAATATTAAATTTGTATAAAAAATGAATCAATACAGTAATCTTTATCTGCATAACTTTATGCTTTTTTCCTTAATTATGCTAAAATTGATGTTAAATTTTTATTAATTTTACCTATTAATTATAGTCATTATGTCAAATATAAACACTCGAAAAAAAGTCGTTATCGGTATGTCTGGTGGTGTTGATTCTTCTGTTTCTGCATATTTATTACAACAACAAGGATACGATGTTGTTGGATTATTTATGAAAAATTGGGAAGAAGACGACACCGAAGAATACTGCTCCGCTGCTGTTGACTTAGCAGACGCACAAGCAGTTTGTGATAAATTAAACATCAAATTACATACTGTTAATTTTGCTGCCGAATATTGGGACAACGTGTTCGAACATTTTTTATCGGAATACCAAGCAGGCCGAACACCAAATCCCGATATTTTATGTAATAAAGAAATTAAATTTAAAGCCTTTTTAGAGTATGCCGGCGAAGATCTCGGCGCTGACTTTATTGCCACTGGGCATTATGTTCGTAAACGTGAAATAGATGGTAAAG
Source organism: Gilliamella sp. X-46 (assembly GCF_057063525.1). Classification (NCBI taxonomy): domain Bacteria; kingdom Pseudomonadati; phylum Pseudomonadota; class Gammaproteobacteria; order Orbales; family Orbaceae; genus Gilliamella; species Gilliamella sp. X-46. The sequence goes on from NZ_JBXSQH010000001.1 coordinate 482,333, forward strand.
TTGAATTATTACGTGGCATAGACACTAATAAAGACCAAAGTTACTTTCTTTACACTTTGAGCGAAACACAACTAAGCCAAAGCTTGTTTCCCGTCGGAGAGCTTGAAAAGCCTGAAGTACGTAAAATTGCCCAGCAACTTGGTTTAGCTACCGCCGCAAAAAAAGACTCAACGGGTATCTGTTTTATTGGTGAGCGCAAGTTTAGTGACTTTTTAGCCCGATATTTACCCGCTCAAGCAGGTCATATTCGCACAGTTGATGGTGAAATTATAGGCCAGCATCAAGGTCTGATGTATCACACATTAGGGCAACGTAAAGGACTAGGTATCGGTGGTTTAAAACAAGCCGATGACACACCATGGTATGTAGTTGACAAAGACCTAACCAATAACGAATTAATTGTGGCACAAGGTCATGACCACCCAGCACTATTTTCAGACGGATTAATTGCTCAACAACTCCATTGGGTTGACCGTAAAGTGGTAACCGAACCATTTAACTGTACGGTAAAAACGCGCTATCGCCAACAAGATATCGCTTGCCAAGTAATACCTCTAGCTGACGACAAAATTAATGTCATTTTTGACAACCCTGTTGCGGCTGTTACACCAGGTCAATCTGCCGTCTTTTATAAAAATGAAGTATGCCTTGGTGGCGGCATTATAGAAGAACGAATAAAAAGCAGTAAGGAGTACTAAAGTGAATAACAAATACCATCATATTGCCATCGCCCTAGCAGGTGCTACGCAAAGCGCAATATTAGTGCCACAACTTGCCAACACAGGGGTTTGTAGTGCAATACTTTATGAACGAGCAATAAAAAGCGTGTTTAAAACTTCACCGAAAACAACGGATGATGTTTATGATGGTATTGAAAATGTTAAAACAGGCTTACAAACGTTAATACAACTATTATCATCAGGACAAAAAGAACAAGTCCAAATTATTCGTTACATATTTGGCACACTTAGTATTACAAGTAAATTATTAAAAAATAACGATGCATTAGATAAAATAGACCAGCGATTACGACGCATTTCAGGGCTTTATTCGGAAATGAACGATGAAACTGTTAGTGCTAATGTTGATGATCTGTCTTATTCATTAGCGGGAATTTATTCTGACATTATCAGCCCAATATCAACTAAAATAAAAGTTACTGGTAAAATCGAATTTTTACAAAACTCATTAGTGCAAGCAAAAGTAAGAACTGCGCTTTTGGGGTGTGTTCGATCAGCCATTTTATGGTATCAAGTTGGCGGTAGTCGCTTTCAGTTTATTTTTTGCCGTAAACGTATTTGTAATGCTGCACAACAACTGCTGGACCAAATTAATCGCGCAAGCTAATTTACACTTTATAATTGATATTTCAAAATAGCAACGGAGTTAAACCGATGGAATTATCTGCACTTACTGCCCTTTCACCAATTGATGGACGTTATGGTGACAAAACAACAGAATTACGCACCATTTTTAGCGAATATGGCTTATTAAAATACCGTGTTCAAGTTGAAGTTCGTTGGTTACAAAAGTTAGCCTCTCAAGCAGATATTTTAGAGGTTCCATCCTTAAGTCAATCAGCTATCGATCACCTTAATAAAATTGTTGAGCAATTTAGTGAACAAGATGCTAAGCGTATTAAAGAAATCGAAAGAACCACAAATCACGATGTCAAAGCGGTAGAATACTTTTTAAAAGAAAAAGTCAGCACCAATGAAGAATTACATGCGATTAATGAATTCATCCATTTTGCCTGCACATCAGAAGACATCAACAACTTATCTTATGCATTAATGCTAAAAACAGCGAAAGAAACGGTATTAGAACCATATTGGAACAAGCTGATTGATAAAATCACCTCGCAAGCCAAAGCTTATCGCGATTTACCGCTGCTTTCAAGAACACATGGTCAGCCTGCTACACCATCAACAATTGGTAAAGAATTTGCCAATGTCGCTTACCGTTTAAAACGTCAACTAAAACAACTAAAATCAGTTGAAATACTGGGTAAAATTAATGGTGCAACAGGCAATTATAATGCACATATGGTTGCTTACCCACAAGTAAATTGGCATAAATTCAGCGAAGAATTTGTTAGCTCGCTAGGATTAAAATGGAACCCTTATACCACCCAAATTGAACCCCATGACTATATTGCCGAGTTCTTTGATTGTGTAGCACGTTTTAATACCATTATGATCGACTTTGATCGCGATGTTTGGGGATATATTTCGTTAAATCACTTTAAACAAAAAACCATTGCTGGAGAAATCGGCTCTTCAACCATGCCACACAAGGTTAACCCAATCGACTTTGAAAATTCAGAAGGAAATTTAGGTATTGCCAATGCAATCATGAACCATTTAGGTAGCAAATTACCTATTTCCCGCTGGCAACGCGATTTGACCGATTCAACAGTATTACGCAATCTAGGTGTAGGTATTGGTTATGCCATTATAGCTTACCAATCAACCTTAAAAGGCTTAAATAAACTTGAAGTTAATCATGATTACTTACTTGAAGAACTTGATCGAAACTGGGAAGTATTAGCAGAACCAATTCAAACCGTCATGCGCCGTTACGGCATCGAAAAGCCTTACGAAAAACTAAAAGAACTAACCCGAGGAAAACGTGTTGATGCTAAAGGCATGCAAGAATTTATTGACTCGTTAGATTTACCCGAAGACGAAAAAACACGGCTAAAACAGCTAACACCGGCTAACTATATTGGTTATGCAGTTAGCTTTGTTGACGATTTAGCCTAACTGTTTAAATGTAATTAGCCTAATGCAAATCACACTGCGTTAGGCAATATTACTATTCAAGTGATCGATATAAATCAAACGAAAAATGCACTTGCGCAGTAAATATAAATCACCTAATAAAAAAAGAAAATAGAGAAATCCATTGAACATTCGCATTGCAACACGAAAAAGCCCTTTAGCGCTATGGCAAGCTAATTTTGTTAAGCAACAACTGCTAGCTGCTCACCCTAATTTAACGGTGGAATTGATTCCGATGGTCACTAAAGGCGACGTATTACTAGACAGCCCCCTATCAAAAATTGGTGGAAAAGGACTATTTGTTAAACAGCTTGAACAAGCGATACTAAATAACGAAGCGGATATCGCTGTTCACTCAATAAAAGATATTCCTGCTGAGTTTCCTGAGGGATTAATGTTAGCAACAATTTGTCAACGCGACGAAGTACGTGATGCTTTTGTGTCAAACCAATACGCCAACTTAGACCAATTACCCAATGGTGCAATTGTAGGTACATCAAGTTTACGACGCCAATGTCAGCTACGAGCTAAATACCCCCACTTACAAATTAAAGAACTACGTGGCAACGTTGGAACACGTTTAGCAAAGCTTGATAACAATGAATACGATGCTATTATTTTAGCGTCAGTTGGACTAAAACGCTTAGCGCTTGAACACCGAATAAAACAGTATATTGATATCAATTTAATCTTACCTGCGGTTGGTCAAGGAGCTATTGGCATTGAAACACGAAGTAATGACGAATACCTATTATCGCTATTAGCTCCACTTGATGACAACCACAGCCGCCAATGCATTATAGCAGAAAGAGCAATGAATGAAGCGCTACAAGGTGGATGCCAAGTACCTATTGCCTGCTATAGCCAGCTAAATAATGACACGCTAACTTTACAAGGATTTGTTGGCTGTGTTGACGGGTCAAAAATAATCAGAGCTGAACTAAAAGGCCCTGCAAGCCAAGCCGAACAACTGGGCCACAACCTAGCCAAACAGCTATTAAACCAAGGTGCTGACAAAATACTACGGGAATTAATAGGCGAATGATTTATGTAACAAGACCCTCGCCCGATGGCGAGGAACTAACAAAACAACTGAATCAAGCCCATTTACCGGCAACTCACCTTCCCTTATTTGATATTTTACCCAGCTCTGAGCTGGTTGATTTACAGCAACAACTTAACCGCCTTTTGCCATCAGACATTGTTATTGCGCTATCGCCACAAGTAATTTATACCATCAAAGCACATTTGCCCGATTTATACTTTCCAAAGCATGTACATTATTTCGCAATTGGTAACAAAACGGCACATTTATTAAGTCAACTAACCACAACTAAAGTCAGCTACCCTAAACAAGAAGATAGCGAAGGCTTATTAGACTTACTCAAAAACATAATGCTAGCACATCGCACCGTACTCATTTTACGGGGTAACTCAGGCCGGCAATTATTAGCAGACACACTCACAACACAACAAGCACAAGTTAAATTGCTAGCATGTTATCATCGAAAGCCAATAACCTATTGTGACAATATTTTGGCTAACAATATAAACAATCAAATTATCATTATTACCAGTGTTGAACACTTAATACAGCTTGAACTTTATTGCCAAAGACAACACAAACAGCAGGCTCAGCTCGTTGTCACCAGTGAACGAATTTTAAAAAAAGCACAACAACTAAACTGGCAAAACGTTTTGCAAATAGTAGGTGCAAATAATCAAATTTTATTTAAAACAATGTTAACTCTATGTCATAATGCCAATATCAATTTTGAATAAATCTAAATGAGGTTATTTATGCCGCCAAAATATTATGGTGCCAACGCAACACTCTCAACTATTAACACAACTTCATTTAGTCAACCAACGACAACAACGAATCAAAATGAAGCGAATAAGATTATGAAAGAAGACAAAAAAAATCAAACAGGCTCACAATCTACTACAACTTTAGAATCTAAAGCTCAGCCCCAAGACAGTAATAACAGTCACACAAACAAAGTGCCGGTATCAAAACTATCAATACTGGCGATAGCATTAACCGTTTGCTTAAGTGGTATTGGCTTTTATTATGGTTACAACCAAGTTGAAATGCAAAAAAAGACCATCTCGACATTACAAACAGAACTAGCCAATTTAAAACAAACCACCAAGCAGAGCATAACAGACGACCTTAACAATAGTATTAGCGATGCGGTTAACAAACAAAATCAACAATTCAATACATTAGAACAGCGTGTAGAGCGTGAACTTGGCGATCAGCAAAAAGTACAACAACAATTAAGCAACCAAGTGAATGATACCTTAAAGCTCAACGAACAAAGCTTACAAAACATCAACGAACGTTTAGCGGCTATGTCAACCACAGATCATAAAGTTTGGTTGATTTCACAAGCAAACTATTTGGTACACTTAGCGGGACGTAAAATTTGGAATGACCAAGATTATACATCAGCACGGCTACTTCTTAAAAGTGCTGACGAAAGTCTAGCTCAAGCTGATGATCCTAGCCTATTACCTGCTCGGCAAGCGATCAGTAAAGATATTAACTCACTTGCTCAAGTAAGCTTTATTGATACTGACGGCATTATTATTAACTTAATTGGATTGTCAGATTCGCTTACCGAATTACCTTTAGTGGGTCATTACCAAGAAATCGATCTTGGCATGACCCAATATAACGAAGACTCAACCAATACAAACGACAACAAAGAACCACAAACCGAAATCGCTAACGCAGCAAGCAATCAGCATGCACAAACAAATAATACAGCTGACAATACAAATAGCGAAATATCCTCATCAACCAGTGATTGGTCTAATAATCTATTCAATAGCGCCAAGACTTTTATGGATAAATTCATCACCATTGAAAAGCTTGATAATAAAGACAACAGCTTCAAAGCATGCTTAGAACATGCTGGCCAAGATGAAAAACAAATCATCCATTGCCAAATATTAAAAGCGCCATTAAGCATAGAACAATCGCTTTACCTGCGTGAAAATATCCGTTTCCGCCTATTGATTGCAGCACAAGCGGTACCAAGGCATCAAGATCTTATTTATCAACGTGCACTTAGCGATACTGCAACTTGGGTGAATGCCTATTTTGATGGTAATGCACCAAGCGTTAAAGCATTTATTAATGAACTTGAGACTTTACAAAGTCAATCAATCAGCGACCAAAACGTTCCTGAAAATCTAACTAGCATCAGCGAACTTGAAAAACTAATGCAATCTCGCGTTCGTTCAATGTTGGCAAAATAGGAGAATAATAATGATAAAAATACTAATTATTTTCTTAGTGCTAGTGGGTGGATTTTTTCTTGGACCATTATTACAAGGACACCAAGGTTCAGCGGTATTTGAATTTTTAAATTACCGTGTCAGCATGTCGTTTAATTCATTTATGATACTTGAATTAATTGGTCTGCTTTGCCTTTACTTAATTTATTCTATTTTCAATAAAATTTTAAATTCTAAAACTGTATTAGGTAATTGGTTACGCTTAAAATCACCTAAAAAATCGATAAAACGCATTGAACAAGCGCAAATTTTATTGCTAGAAGGTGATTATCAACAAGCTGCAAGACTTTTTGTAAAAAGTGCCAAAGGAGCAAAAAACACTACTTTATCGTATTTACTCGCCGCGCAAGCGCAAATTGACAACGACGAATTAATTCCGGCCAACCAATCGCTAGAACAAGCGGCTAAAAGCTGTCAACCTAAAGAAATGTTTGCCTTTCAATTAGTACAAATTCGGTTACAACTAAAAAACCGCGAATACACTGCTGCACGTAGTGCGTTAGAACAGTTACTAAATGAAAAGCCCCGCAATGTCGAAGTGCTTAGATTAGCCGATCAACTTTATTACGAAACTGGTGATTACCAAGCTGTTATAGATCTATTACCAGTAATGTATAAAGCTAAAGCATATAGCGAATCGCAACTCGATCAGTTTAAACAAGCGGCTTATATTGCCAGAATTAAGCAATTATCGACCGACAGCGATACGCAAGCACTTATAAAATGGTGGTACTCACAACCACGAGCCATTATGAACAACATGACTTATCAAAAAGCGATGGCGACCTATCTTAATCAATTAGGCCAAAATAACGAAGCCGAAAAGCTATTAAAATCGATTAGCAAACTAGAACAAAAAGAAAGAACATAATAGAAAAACAGGGCAAATAGCCCTGTTTTTTTAACACATCACAAAAACAACAATAAACGTCTGTTCAATTGAACTAAATTAAACCACAAAATAACGAATCAGTGCCATAAAGCACATACCTGCAACTACAATGCACATTAAATTTTTCGTGATAACAGCAACAATGATGGTCGGAATTGTCGCCAAACAATATTCCACATGAAAACTAGGAAACTGCCCCTCTTTTGCCACAAACAAATTTTGCACAAACAGTGCAGTTAAAATACACAAAGGCACATACGACAAAAAACGAATCACCACATTTGGCAACTGCAACTTTCGAACCAACATAAAAGGAATCACTCTTGGCAACCAAGTGACTAAGCCACATCCTAAAATAATCAATAGACTATAAACTGTCATCTATCACGCTCCATTGCCATACCCATAAAACAGCCACCAAAAGTGCTAATTAAAATCGCCATTTCAGGTGACACAAAACGCATTAACAAAATTAACATAACAGCAACGGTAAGCATTACTAACAGTCGATTTTTAAGGCTCTTACTTTTATCGCCAATCAATTGCAAATAAAGTAAACCAATAAACATGGCAACTAAGGCATAATCTAAACCAAACAAATTAGGATCGGGTAACCATTCACCAATTACCGCACCTAAAAAGCAAGACATAATCCAAGTCAAATAAGCCGTAACATTAAGCCCATGCATCCAAGCAGCATTTACAGGCACTTTATTGGCAATGGCATTCATCACAACAGCAAAGCTTTCGTCGGTTAACAAACTACCAATACCGATATTATTTAAAAATGAAAATTTACGAAAAGCAGGTGCTGTTGCCATACTCATTAAAAAATGACGGGAATTAACTAAAAAAACAGTAAAAATAATAGCAGAAACAGGCGTAGTCACCATCATCAAACCCGCAATAATAAATTGCGATGCACCAGCATAAACAATAATAGCCAGTAATGTAATTTCAAACACAGATAGATTTGCCGACTTACCCACAACCCCTGCAGCAATGCCAATACCAATATAGCCTAATAACGTTGGAATACACGCATAAACGCCATCTTTAAAAGTCAAAGACATAATCATCCCTTACGATAACATACACCTATACAGAATATTACAAACAAGCAACAAAGCGCTTATCAACAAAGATCTAAGCACTAAATTAAACTACTTAACTCACAATAAGCAACAATATATTGCCAAATTTTGCTATAATATCGTTTAACTTGTATTAATGGCAATCAAAACAAATAACTCAATAGCAACCAACGTGGCAAACATATCTATGTATACAGGAACTCTATTTATCATCTCTGCGCCTAGTGGTGCAGGTAAATCAAGTCTTATTCGTGCTTATCTAAACCAACAACCACATCAAGCCAAAGTATCAATTTCGCATACAACACGCGAACCACGACCTGGTGAAACACATGGCGAACACTATTATTTTGTCGATCATAAACACTTTGAATCCTTAATTGATAAAAATGCATTTGTAGAATATGCCAACGTATTTGACCACTATTACGGCACATCCAAAGCCGAAATAGAACAAAGCCTATCACAAGGAATTAATGTCTTTTTAGATATTGACTGGCAAGGTGCACGGCAAGTACGCAAAAAAATGCCTCAAGCAAAAAGCATCTTTATATTACCACCTTCACTAAAAGAGCTAGAAAACCGCTTAATAAAACGTGGACAAGATAACAGTGCCGTCATAGCCAAAAGAATGCAAAAAGCGCAGGCCGAAATTTCGCATTATAACGAATATGACTATATCATTATTAATGATGATTTTGATACTTCATTAAACGCATTAAGCGCAATCATTACCACGGCTAGCTTAGAGCAACAAAAACAAGCAATTATCAACAAACAATTATTAGCTGATTTATTGAGTAGTCAATCGAATTAAAAACAAAACATATCGCCAAAACACCGGCGATATACTATTGGGACCGGTTAATGACCTAAGGCTTGATCAGCCTGATCGTTTTGAATCAGCTCTAACTTGTAACCATCAGGATCTTCAACAAAAGCAATAATCGTTGAACCCCCTTTTACTGGCCCTGCTTCGCGTGTTACTTTACCTCCGGCTTGCTTAACGGCATGACACATTTGGGCGACATCATCAACACCAATAGCAATATGACCAAATGCCGTTCCATGATCATATGTATCTGTGTCCCAATTATAAGTTAGCTCAATAACTGAGCTCGTTGTCTCATCGCCATAGCCGACAAAGGCTAATGAATATTTGTATTGTGTGTTTTCGCTTGTTCTTAGCACTCGCATCCCCATTACACGGGTATAAAAATCGATCGAACGCTGCAAATCACCAACTCGGATCATCGTGTGTAAAATACGCATTGCTTATTGTTCCTTTAAACATAACAAATAAAAATCACATAGAGTTTATACGTTAGTATTTAGACAGGCAAATTTTTGTTATTGAAAGGGGGGGACATTATGAAGAATAATAATTTCAACTTAAATATTGCTCACCATCAAGATGAGCAAAATGAAGTATTATATTTTCAACTCGTTATTATTTTGATTGGTTGTTATAACGCGGTGATGCACTAATTTTCTTACCATTAGTAACTAAACGAACCTCTTGACCAGCAAAGAAGTCTTTAGCTGAACCTTTTTGTACAATAACAATATTTGATCCATTTTCTTGTTTAATTTCTAATTCAACAGCACTAGCTTGGCTAGTTTTATCTTGAATAGTATCACCCAAAATTGCACCACCAATAGCACCTGTTGCAACAGCTAACACTCGGCCAGTACCACCGCCAATAGTATTACCTAATACACCACCTAAAACCGCACCGCCTAAGTTACCTGCTACGTTTTCGCTCTTACCGTCTGATGATGCATTAGCTTGAATTTTAACTGGACGTACTGACACAATTGTACCATAACTCACTTGCTGAACTTGTTTGGCTTGATCAGTAGTATAAACATCGCCAGAATAAAGATCACTATTGCTACATCCTGATAAAATTGCAGCTAAAATAGTTAATGTGACGATTTTTTTCATAATTAATTCCTCATATCATATCGGTATCTGCTTATTATACCTTCTTTAGCATAATATTGTTTTAGAAAAACGACAACATCATTTTCATTATTTTATCGATAGCCAATACAATTTATCTTTAAGTTAGGTTATACTCAGCGCAATAGTTTATAAAGCGAACAATGAGTATATGAAACGGTTATTTTTTCCATTAATATTATCAGTTATGATAACGGCTTGCCATGATGCAAATCAAACGCCCCAAAAAAATGATAGTGCTGAATTAAAACAACCATCAGATAATTGTTTAAACCACACATCGGCTAATAATTTGCATTTAGATAGCACTCCTGCTTTAGGATGTCCCGTAAAATAATTTAATAGGCACATGTAACACAATGAAAACGATAGAAATCGACGAAGAATTATACCAATTTATTGCCGGCCAAACTAAACACATCGGCGAAAATGCATCAAGTATATTACGACGTTTATTGAATATAGATCAGCCGACCTTGGCAAAACAAAATATCATTGCACAAAAAGAAAGCCATTATACGCCTTTTAATGACTTACTAACTAGCGATACTTTCACAAATGAAAAATCCATTATTAATCGCTTTATATTATTACTTAGTGCACTGTATAACTATAATCCAGCACTCTTTGCCATTGCTGCCACCTCATTACACGGCAGCAAACGCCAATATTTAGCCAAAGACAAACAATTGCTAGAAACATCGGGTAAAAACACCAAACCCCGTGAAATCATTGGCACACCTTATTGGGTTATTAGCAACACCAACACTGCCAGAAAACAATATATTATAGAATCAATAATGAGTGACATGGGCATATCTGAAACAATGATAAACCAAGTCACCAATGCTTTTTTACCTTAACCGGACAAATAAAAACAAATAAAAGCTAAAAACGCGACACGCTTTAACTCGTTCACGTTTTTAGCCATTATAAAAATACTATTTTATGAAAGAGGATTAAAAAATGGCCAAGCAAAACCGCGCAGGAATGTTAGCTCAACCATCAGATCTTATTAACGTTGAAACATTACGAAATAACTATTATCAAATTCAACCTGACACGGATAACGCTAGCCAACTAGTCATATTTGGCACCTCTGGCCATCGTGGCAGTTCAAACAAAGGCACATTTAACGAAGCACATATATTAGCCGTAGCTCAAGCCATTGCTGAATACCGCAAAGCCAACAATATCACAGGACCATGCTTTATCGGTCAAGATACTCATGCATTATCAGAACTCGCATTAAAATCAGTACTCGAAGTCTTTGTTGCCAACGAACAAACGGTTGTCATGGCGCAAGATTGGGGTTATACACCAACGCCTGTGATATCGCATGCTATTTTAACCTACAACCAAGGCAAACAAACTCAGCTAGCCGACGGCATTGTAATAACCCCATCGCACAATCCACCAGAAGATGGCGGAATAAAATACAACCCAACCAATGGCGGTCCTGCGGATACGGACATCACCAAACAAATTGAAAACCGCGCCAACGAACTATTAAAAAACAAACTCAATGAAGTCAAGCGCGTAACTTTAGACAAGGCCATAAATTCAAATTACATTCATACCAAAGAGTACGAAACCGACTACATCAACGACCTTGAAAACATTTTAGATTTAGCGCTGATCAAATCATCATCGCTACAAATTGGCGTTGACCCACTGGGCGGTGCTGGCATCACCTATTGGCCTCGAATAGCCGAAAAATACGGTATCAACCTCAACATTGTAAATAACAAAGTCGATCCAACATTCAGCTTTATGCACCTAGATCATGACGAAGTGATTCGAATGGACTGCTCAAGTCGCTGGGCCATGGCAGGGTTATTAAAATTAAAAGACCAATTTGATTTAGCCTTTGGCAATGATACCGACTTTGACCGCCATGGTATTGTCACACCTAAAGGACTAATGAACCCAAATGCCTACCTATCAACTTGTGTCAATTACTTATTCCAAAATCGTCCACAATGGCACAAAGATATCGCTATTGGCAAAACACTAGTTACAAGCTCGATGATCGACCGCGTGGCAAACAGCCTCAACAAAAAATATCTAGAATACCCTGTTGGCTTTAAATGGTATGCCGATGGGCTTTACAACGGCAAACTAGGCTTTGCAGGCGAAGAAAGCGCAGGTGCATCGTTTTTAAGAACCAACGGCAAAGTATGGGCAACCGACAAAGATGGTATTATCCTATGCCTACTTGCAGCCGAAATGACAGCCAAAATGGGCAAAAACCCACAAGAACAGTACCAAGAACTCGAAGATAAATTTGGTGTTTCTTATTATGGACGAATCCAAGCGCCTGCATCGTTTAGCGAAAAACAAAAACTAGCTAAACTTGATGCCAGCCAACTAACCACCGACAACCTAGCCGGTGAAAAAATCACTCAATGCCTAACCACTGCACCGGCTAACAATGCTGCAATTGGTGGACTTAAAGTGATAACCAAAAATGGCTGGTTTGCCGCTCGTCCTTCTGGAACAGAAGATGCTTACAAAATTTATGCTGAAAGCTTTATAAGTAATGAGCATTTAAATACGCTACAGCAAGAGGCGCAACAAATTGTGGCTAAAGCGATTAAATAATCGAAAAAAACAAATGCAATAAAAAAACAGCAGCTATTTGGCTGCTGTTTTTTATGTAGGTTTTTATGTAAAAACACAAAATAAAAACTTTAATAAAATCAATATGTTTTCCGACTGATTTTTGGGCGAAAAATCAGGCCTTTTTGGGTTGGGGAATAGGATGGATTGGGTGCGGTGGTTTCGGACGTTTTGACCTATAGTGAACAAAATAGCTATCGTGACCACGTCCGAGCTAAGGGAATTAGAGCGAATTCCCTGACAACCCACGCTTTGGCTGCAGAATGTGGCCTGCGGCTACGCTACTCGTATCATCCTGATACTCGCCTCTTCGAGGCCACCTTCACTATGCTCAGGTGTTCAAATTTGTTCCAGACAAATTTGTCCGACGCCGGAATAGGACAAACAACATAACTATCGTTTTTGGGATGGGTTATTGTGTTTTATAAGGTTTTTTTGTTAAAAAAACAGTCAGAAAAAACTTTAATGAAATCAATACCTTTTCTGACCGATTTTTGGCGGAAAATCAGGTCTTTTTTTTGGGTTGGTGAATAGAATAAATTGGATGCGCAGGTTTCGGACGTTTTGACCTATAGTGAACAAAATAGCTACAGTGACCACGTCCGAGCTAAGGGAATTAAAGCGAATTCCCTTAGCAATCCCGCGCTTTGGCTGCAGAATGTGGCCTGCGGCTACCCGACGCCGTCGCTCGGTCTTAACGCACCGGCTATTATCCGTTCCAGACGGAGAATAGCCTCGCCAAACATCCCTGTTTGGCGTGCTAACCTCACTCTGTTGTCGGCACATTCTGACGCCGGAATAAGACAAATAACATAACCATCGTTTTTTGGGAATATTGTTGTGTTTTTATAATTATATGGTTGATTTTATTTAAATTAAACGCCTACACGGCGTTAAGGCTCCTTATTTTTAATTCCAATTTTATCAGAAATTTCTAAACCGCCTATACGGCGTTAAGGGGTTACAGTTTTACAAGTTGGGATTCAGATCATTTCTAAACCGCCTATACGGCGTTAAGGTGGCAGCGGCTCAGCTTGATACGATTATTGCATTTCTAAACCGCCTATACGGCGTTAAGGGTTATGCGCAATCGGTTAAGGTTGCAACAAGATTTCTAAACCGCCTATACGGCGTTAAGGATTGTTATCTGCTAAAGCTGCGTAATGCGTTTTTTCTAAACCGCCTATACGGCGTTAAGGATTGATTGCCGATGTAGATGGCTGCATGGTTATTTCTAAACCGCCTATACGGCGTTAAGGAGTGGTGGCGATTTCGGACGAGACAAATTTGGTTTCTAAACCGCCTATACGGCGTTAAGGTAGAGCTCAAGATTTGATAAATCTTGCTGTATAAAGATAAACAACAATTTCATCTTTGAAAACCCTTTTTTTGAGGTGTTTTATAATTTATTGATTTTATTTAATTTTAAATTATCGTTAAAAAAAGGGTTTGGAGCGGTTAAATTGCTGTTATTAGGCCGCTATTCGTGGTTTTGTTGATTTGTTGTATGTCGGCGCTTTGCTTAGGTTGTGTAAGCGATTGATTTTCCTTGAAAATACAAAAATAAAAACTTCAATAAAATCAATACCTTTCCTGACCACTTTTTGGATGTAATTACATTGCTTTTTAACAAAAAACAATTCACCCAAAATACCTAAGATTATGTTATTTGTCCTATTCCGGCGTCAGAATGTGCCGACAACAGAGTGAGGTTAGCACGCCAAACAGGGATGTTTGGCGAGTTTGTGCTGCGTCTGGAACGCATCACAAACGGTGCGTTAAGACCGAGCGGCGGCGTCGGGTAGCCGTAGGCCACATTCTGCAGCCAAAGCGTGGGTTGTCAGGGAATTCGCTTTAATTCCCTGACTCGGACGTGGTCACTGTAGCTATTTTATTCACTAAAGGTCAAAACGTCCGAAACCACTGCACTCAATTCATTTTATCCACCAACCCAAAAACACAATAGGATAACGTTTATTAATAACATTAGCCGGAAATCCACCACATACAACGATTTGGTCAAGTTTTTTAATATGCTTGATTATCGGTTTTAGGTTAAAACCTAATAATTGACTCATGACATAAAATGACTGGTTATAAGCCTTTAAAAAAAGGCCTTCTTTCAAAAAATGTATCGGATTTTCACTTAATGCTAATTTTTGTTCTATTTCCATTACATGACTTCTCTTTATTTATTTGATTTTACCCCTGAGCCACCGCCATCGACACTTTCAGCGTCGCCGGCGGGGGGCGGCGCGATTGTGGCTTCGCCGCAACAGCGCAACCCTAAGGAAAATGCCCCAACTGACGCGGGGGCGTTATTCTTTGTTAGATTGTCCTCTCAGGCACCATAACCGCCCCCGCGGCCCAAGGATTAAGGACTAAACGCTAAAAACTAAGGTGTGGTGCAAACAGCGTAACTACTGTTGGAAACAAGGGAGTAGCGGATGTTGCCGTAGTTCGAGCTGACACCGAAGCCATCGATACCTGCCGCGTCACCCGTCCAGTAGAAGTAGTCGTAGTCGAAGCCCGCACCAGCGTAGTTGTGCATGTGGCCCCACTCAGTGAAAAAAACAGCACCTATGTGACGCTTGTAATCATTATTAGATGAACTAGGTGTGGCGCCTAAATTACTATAGTTTGAATTGGTCAAATCACTTACCCTAGCAAGACGATAACCCAAACGACTACACCAAGTGGATTGGTTAGACCGATTATCGAGAACATAACCTCGATTGACGAACCACTTCTGTAACACAAATCCATACCTCACCTCATTACCACGACTATCTCTGCCCACCAACTCAAATCTCTGTGGCAAAGAGGGTACATCTAGAGGACGAGGATTATTTGTGTATATTTGAGCACCATTTGCCCTAGGACCGCTTAACTTAACTCGTGCGACAACATTTTCAAAAACATTTGTCACCGTAACCGTTATTCCACCACGAATGACCGGAGACCACGTTAACCAACGTGCATCGACTCCACCTATGAGCAAATCAAAATACAAACCATCAGCACCTGTAGTTGGAAAGTTTCGCTCGTAAGATGAAGAATCGTTTGACTGAGTTAAAAAACCCTTTGTAGGAGACCATATGTTAGCTGGGCCTGCATAGCGAGGATCATCATTAGAATCGATGCCAGTTGTACCACCAAACAACAAACTCGGCCTTGCGTAACAAACACTAGGACCACCATACGGATTAATATAATAATTCACCGTAGCTCCACTAAAACTGGTTCTATTAGGAACACCATAACGTGTCTGTAAATATCCCCTTGTACTACTTAAAGTTACCCTATAAGGAGCATTACATATACTTAATGCATCGTTACGATTAACTCTATTGCCATCCTTATCCCTAAACGATACCGATATATTCCCCGATGCGGTAACACCATTAGCACCCTGTCCATCCCCATCATCATCACGCCAATAATTATATCGAGTGACTAAATCACTTAAATCAACTGAACTAGCCGATGACGGGACTATCATATCTATATCATCCAGAGAATTCCCTGCATAAGGCAATCTTATTGGATTTGATACACTTGATGTATTAGTAGACGGCGTGATGACTTGGCCATCCTGCAACCTTATAGACA
The DNA here is from genome assembly GCF_057063525.1 of Gilliamella sp. X-46. NCBI lineage: Bacteria > Pseudomonadati > Pseudomonadota > Gammaproteobacteria > Orbales > Orbaceae > Gilliamella > Gilliamella sp. X-46. Next base: position 498,611 of record NZ_JBXSQH010000001.1, read on the forward strand.
ACAAACTATCCGTTGATGTTGCCCTTGTTTGGCCATTGTCAAAAGTTAAATACGGCGCACTACCCACGATATACCTTGATGTATGTGCCGTTAATGCCACAGAACCCTGTGTATAGGACAATAACAACAATGATGCAAAGAATAATGCCGATTTAGATAACAATGAAAGTCTAAACCATAATGGCGGTTTTAACAACCACTTGGATATCGACGATAATTTTGCCGAAGAGGTTGTCGAAGAGCCCGCCGAAAACATCGCCTGAAAAAACCGCGATGACGGCGTCGATTTCGCTACGCGAAATGACTTCGGTGATGAAAATAAGAACTGTGTCTGATTTAGACTACGGTGAAATTGAAAAAGATTTAGAACATAGGTTTGGCAGGCCATGTGCCATGTGCCATGTGCCATAAATGGTAACGCATTTCGATTATCCTGTCAAGTAATTTTTTGTTTTATTTGAATTTTTATAATTGACCGCTCAACTAATGAGCACTCCCTTGCTTTAAAAGCGCTTAAATTATAATCGTTTAATTAATAATACGCTAGTTTTTTTGTTAAAAACTTGTAAAGTTTTGTTAAGAATCAGGTTGAACTTTTGTTGGTGTGTTTTGAGGGAATGGTTTTGGTGATGTTTTTTTGAATAAAAACCACCAAATAAAAACTTTAATAAAATCAATATCTTTTCTGACCGATTTTTGTGGGAAATAAGACCATTTTTTGGTTGGTGGATAGAATGAATTGGGTGCAGTTCATTTCACAAAAATCCCCTAAATCGGACGTGGTCACTATAGCTGTTTTTTCACCAAAGTAAAAACGCCCGAAACCTTGCCGAACTAAAATAGACCACAGCTTTAAACCACCACAGGTAATCCACACGACTGCCAACTACACTTTCAGCGTCGGCAGCGGAAGCGTTTTTTTTACTTTTAGTCATGAAATCACTGGATTCGCAGGCTTTGTCTGCTCAAAGCCCCAACTTTCTCAGGGGGCTTTATTCTTTATTAGATTAACTTCTATTGGTACCATAAACGCCTTCCGTGCCCAAAAAATTAAGGACTAAGAAATAAAAGCTAAGGTGCGGTGCAAACAGCGGAATAGCTATTGGAAACGCTGGGGCCGTTGACGGCGCCTTCGTACGAGCGGACAGCAAAACCATAGCCACCTGCCGCGCCGCTTGCCCAATAGTGGTTGTGGACGAAGTCCCCATCAGCGTAGCTGCCCACGCGGCCCCACTCCGTGAAAAAACCAGCACCTATGTGACGCATGAAATTATTACCAGATGAACTAGGCGTGGCGCCATCTACACCATTTATACATGAGAAGTCGCTACTAACACCACACCTAGCGTTAGTTAAATCCTCGACCTGTGGCAAACGATAACCCAAACTACTACACCAAGAGGATTGGTTAGACTGAGTATCCGTATTAATACCCCGATTGATGAACCACTGCTTTAACACAAATCCATATTTAACCATCACATTACCCCCACTATCCCTACCCACTAACTCAAATGTCTGTGGCAAAGACAATGGAGTAAGAGGACTAGGATTACTTGAATTCCACTGACTACGACTCACTCTAGGACCGCTTAACTTAACACGTGCGACAACTTTTCCTCTATCAGCACTAGGAATCCATCCATCACTAGGTGTAACACTTGTCACTGTAGCTATTATACTACTACCATTTGTGACAACAGACCACGTCAACTGACTTGCATTAATTCCACTTATGTCTAAATCAAAATACAAACCATCAGCACCTGTTGTCGGAAAATTTCGGTCGTAAGATGATGAACTCGTTGACTGAGTTAAAAAACCCTTTGTAGGAGACCATATGTTGGATAGACCTGCGTACTTGGAATCGTCACGGAAACCATCAACAGTAGCACCAGTACCACCAAAGTACAAATTTGGCCTTGCGTAACAAACACCAACATCAGCATACGGATTGATATAATAATCCACTGTAGCTCCACCGAAATTACTACTCCTTGGCACACCATACTGGGTAGTTAAACTTCCTCCCATACTTCTTAACGTTACCTTATAAGGTGCACTGCAAATACTTAATGTATCACTACGACTAACGGTATTGCCATTTTTATCCGTAAATGATACCGATATACTCCCTGTAGCAGTAACACCATTAGTACCTTGTCCATCTCCATCATCATCTCCCCAATAATTATACCTAGTGACCAAATCACTTAAACTCACTGAATTCACTGATGATGGGATTACCATATCTATATCTCCCAAAGTACTTCCTGCATAAGGTAATCTTATCGGATTTGTAACACTTGATGGATTAGTTGACGGTGTGTACCTTGTTCCATCCCGCAACTTAATAGACAATAAACTATCTGTTGATGTTGCCTTTGTTCGACCACCGTCGAACGTTAAATACGGAGGAGTACCCTCTATATACGCTGATGTATACGCCGTTAATGCCACAGAACCCTGTGTATATGACAACAAGAACAATGCCACGAAGAACAACGCGGATTTTGATAATAACGAAAATTTAGATAACAATTTGGGAATCGGTGATAACCTTGCCGACAACGTCGCCGATTTCGCTACGCGAAATGACTTCGGTGATGATAATAAGAACTGTATCTGATTTAGACTACGGTGAAATTGAAAAAGATTTTGGGCGTAGGTTTGGCAGGCCAGATGCCAGATGCCAGATGCCATGCATGGTAGCGCATTTCGATTATCCCGTCAAGTAATTTTTTGTTTTATTTCAATTTTTTTAAAATTTTCGCTCAATTAATGAGCTTTCTCTTGTTTTAAATGCGCTTGAATTATAACCGGTTGATTAAGAATACGCTAGTTTTTGTTAAAAATTTTAAGGTTTTGTTAAGTGTGTAAGGTTAAACTTTTGTTGGCCTATTTTTTTGGGGGGATGGTTTTGGTGATATTTTTGGCTAAAAACCACTAAATAAAAACTTAAATAAAATCAATATCTTTACTGACCAATTTTTGGATGTAATTACATTACTTTTTAACAAAAAAGCAACTCACAAAAAATACCTAAGATTATGTTGTTTGTCCTATTCCGGCGTCAGAATGTGCCGACAACAGAGCGAGGTTAGCACGCCAAACAAGAATGTTTGGCGAGTTTGTGCTGCGTCTGACAAATTTGTCTGGAACAAATTTGAACATCTGAGCACAGCGAAGATGGCCTCGTAGAGGCGAGTATCAGGATGATACGAGTAGTGCCGCAGGCCACATTCTGCAGCCAAAGCGTGGGATTGCAAAGGGAATTCGCTCTAATTCCCTTTGCTCGGACGTGGTCACAATAGCTATTTTGTTCACCCAAGGTCAAAACGTCCGAAACCACCGCACCCAATTTATTCTATTCACCAAAACAAAAAGGCCTGATTTTCCGCTCAAAAATTGGTCAGAAAAGGTATTGATTTTATTCAAGTTTTTTATTTGACTGTTTTTTAACAAAAAACAACGATTACAAAGTATACTTTCCCTATCTGCCTCAATATAGTATCCTATTCGCTATTATCCCATTCAAAGTTCATATACCGTGCACGGATTCATTTTGACTTTACGCAAAGTCTTTTATAGTAGCAACCTTCTTTTTAGTCTTCGAATGTTAATTAGTTTGACTGGATCGACTTTGGTTCCTTGGTATTTGGGGCAAACATCGCTTGTGATTCCCCTTACACTTGGAGTGGTTGCGGCAGGATTGACCGAGATTGATACGCGTTTATTAAGCCGTTGTATTAATTTGGTCTTTACGTTGTTCTGTTTTGCTATTGCGACTTTTTCGGTCGAGCTGTTATTTGATCTTCCTGTGTTATTTATTGTCGGTTTGGTGTCTTCGACTTTTATTTTTATTATGCTTGGGTCGCTTGGTCAGCGTTATGGGGTGATTGCTTTTGGGTCGCTTTTGATTGCGGCTTATACCATGCTTGGACATAACCTATATACCGACAATTATACGTTGCCTTGTTTTTTGTTACTTGGCGCGCTTTGGTATAATGTTGTTTCGTTAATTGAGTCGATCATCCAACCCATTCGTACAACCCAGCAGTCGCTGTCACTGTGTTTTATTTATTTGGCGCAATATCTTGATGCTAAGGCGGCAATGTTCGATCCTGATGAGACCAACGATTTTGTAAAGCAGACATTGCAGTTGACCGATAGTAATAATCAGCTTGTGAGCGCATTTAATCACACCAAGCGTTCGCTATTTAATCGGTTAAAAAGCTATCGTGGGCAGGCTTATATTAGGAAGATGCTGAGCTACTATTTTGTGGCACAAGATATCCACGAGCGCGCAAGTTCGGCACATGGAAATTATCAAGCATTGAGTCTGCATTTTAAACATAGTGATATCTTGTTTCGATTTGCGCGTATTTTAAATTTACAGGCGAAGGCATGTGCTCAGTTGGCAATGGCGATTAAGTTAAATCAGACTTATCAGCATGATTCGTTGTTTTCGCGTTATTTTTTGTATCTTGAAGAGGCAATTAATCAGTATCACGCAAGCAATAAAGCCGATATGATGATGGTGAAGGCGCTAAGAAGTTTGCATCAAAATTTGCTATCTATCGATCTGTTACTTGCCAATATTGATACCGAGCAACATTTATCAAAAGAGCAAGAAGATAATCAGTTAATTGACGAGGAGTTAACCCGTTTTCATGATATTTTTGTTAAAATCAAAGGGAATTTGACGGTTAAGTCCGCACTGTTTCGCCATGCGATTCGTATGTGTGTGGTATTTTTTGTGGGTTATATGGTCATTTGTTTTTCTGATTTATCACATGGGTATTGGATTATTTTAACCAGCTTGTTTGTGTGCCAACCAAACTATTCCACCACAAAACATCGCCTAAAATTGCGCGTAATGGGGACAATTTTGGGGATCATAGTGGGTATTCCGTTAACGTTTTTATTTCCAAGTGTACCTGAACAGTTGGTGTTAATTATTATTACCGGTTGGCTATTTTTTCTATTTAAGAATTCACAATATGCTTACGCGACAGCATTTATTACATTACTCGTGTTTTTTAGTTTTAGCTTGATTGGCGAAAGCAGTATTGCGGTGGCTGTTTCGCGCATTATTGCAACGTTGATTGGTTGTTTTATTGCTTGGTTTGCCGTGAGCTTTATTTGGCCTGACTGGCAGTTTAGAAATCTGCCTAAACTCGTTGATCGTGTTTGTCATGATGATAGTCACTATTTGGCGTTAATTGGACGCCAGTATTTGTCTGGCAAAACTAATGATCTACAATATCGATTAGCAAGACGAGCTACGCATGATAGTAATGCAGATTTATCGTCGTTAATTAGTTTGATGACCAAAGAGCCACATATGAATCCGGTGGTTATTGATCAGGGATTTCGTCTATTGACGCTTAATCATACGTTAATTAGTTATCTTTCAACTTTAGGCGCACATCGTGATAAATGTATCTCAAAACAGACGCTCGATCTGTTTGACGATTTGTCGGTCTATATTATTAATCTGTTAAGCGATAAAAAGATAGATGGCGAATACCAATTCATTAAGAAGTCTGTTGTCGATTATATCGATACCATTTCCGTCAATTCAGTAGATGACGATAAAGCCAATAATGATCTGCTTGTAATGCAACAATTAGCTTTGATTTTGGATATTTTGCCGGAAATAATTGAACTTGTAACGCAATTGGAATAATGAAACATGTTTAAACATTTATGCAATGTTTAACCTAGTTTGTGGGTAAGCATTACCCACTTTGTTTATAGTCAAATAGAAAATATAATAATTTTTATGCATTTATTTGCTGCTTTAACCAGCTTATTTCTTGCGCCCAGATGTCGGGATCGATGGTTTCTAAAATAAGGGGAATTTCATCAATTCTTGGATCTTGCATAATGTATTTAAAGGCTGCTTCGCCAATATTGCCTTTGCCTAAGCTATGATGACGATCAACATGGCTAGCAAATTCGCTTTTGGCATCGTTTAAGTGCATGCCTCGCAAGTATTTGAAACCTACAATTTTTTCAAATTCGGCAAAGGTTTCTTGGCAGGCTTTTTCAGTACGCAAGTCATAGCCAGCAGCAAAGGCATGGCAAGTGTCAATACAAACGCCAACTCGGCTTTTGTCTTCAACTTGGTCGATGATCTGGGCAAGATGTTCAAATTTATAGCCTAAGTTAGAGCCTTGCCCCGCAGTATTTTCAATAACGGCAACCACATTTTGTGTTTTATCAAGCGTGATATTAATCGATTCGGCAATACGTGCTAAACATTCATCAACCGAAATCTGTTTTAAGTCACTACCGGGGTGAAAGTTAAGTAATGTCAGCCCTAGCTGTTCGCACCGTTGCATTTCGTCTAAAAAGGCGGTGCGTGATTTTTCGAGCTGTTCTCGATCTGGGTGGCCTAAATTAATTAAGTAACTATCGTGAGGCAAGATCTGTTTGCTAGTAAAGCCATATTTTTCGCAACGCTTTTTGAAGCTGTCGATAATTGTGGGCTCAAGCGGTTTGGCGTGCCATTGTCGTTGATTTTTAGTAAATAGCGCAAATGCGGTTGCGCCAATTTGATAGGCGTTAATTGGGGCATTGTCTACCCCACCTGCTGCACTGACATGTGCACCAATGTATTTCATGTTTTGTCCTAATAACGTTGTTGGTTGATAATTAGTTGGAACCGCTATTGCGTTGTAGCTGATCACGTAAATTAGGTGGTACACCTTTAATTACTAGGGAGTCAGTTTGCGGATCCCACTTAATGCGTTCACCTAATAAATTTGAATCAAAGCTTAACGTTAATCCCCCACCACTACCGGAGAATTTTTTAAGCTGACGCAGTGCACTACGATCAACGGGAAATGTTTCTTCTAAATCATATTCACTGTTTTTAATAAATTCAATAAAGTTATTGTCAACACTGGCAGGTAGTTCGTTGGCCAGATTTTTCAGTTCAATTTCTTCGCCTGCTTGTAATTGGGCTTGGCAGTAGTTATAAACGTTTTCGCGCGCGCTGGTTTTGTCTTGCTTGTCAAATTGCATTTCTTGGCAGTAATCATCGACCGCTTTAACCAGTGTTTTGTTTTGCGCTTTTGCATCTAATCCTTCGCTAGCACCTAAATAGTCCATAAAAAAGTCAGATACTTTGCGCCCTACTCGTCCTTTTAAGAAAGTTAAATAGCGTTTTGAGTCCGCTTGGGTTTCCCATTCGGTAATGTCGATACGGGCAATAATATCGGCATGGTCAATGTCTAAGTATTGTGTTTCGCTGATATCTAAATCTTCATTCACTAACATACTTAAACAACTATTTAGTACAGCAATAATCAAGTATTCAACCGCCAAATAACGGTACTGACAAAATACAACCGTTCCCCCTTCCGCAAAAGGGTATTTAGCCAATTCGTTACGCAGTTGTTTGGTCGATTCTTGGCTAAAATGTAAGAAGTCTTGATTGCCAAGGCGTAGTTCTTTTAGTGATTGTTCAAATAAGCTATCGCTATTAAATAGTCCATAGGCTTTGCTTTTGTTGTTGTAGATACGGTTGATATCTTCGATTAGATTAACAACGGCTTGCTCATTACCTAGCATTGATTCACGAAGTTGTAATTCGATTTCGGTGTCGCTTTTTCTAATTAATTTATGCAATATGATCTTTTCTATTTGTACGCTCATCGGTGAGGTTCCTATTTTGATCGCAATAATCAGTAAGAGCGTTATTCTATCAAAGCGTCAAAAAAGTGCTATTAACAATTTATCACTCTGTTAAACTAGTGCTGTTAACTTGCATTAAATCTATACTGAAATGCATGGTTATCTGAAATTTTTTGACAAGATTTAACTACACAGTAACAATAGAAAAGTTTAGATAATTACTATAAGCTATAATCATAAAAAATAAGTAAAAATAGTAAATCCAGTATATTATTTTGGTAATATAGCCTATACGCAGCCATGATCATATCATGGATAATTCGAATAATAATGATACTGCCTTATACTCAAACGTATAGCTACCTAAAACTTCTTTACAATATTAGCAGCGGAAAAATAAAAGCAATGGTTCACTCTCTTGATGTTTATAATGATTTTAAAAATAAAAAAATCAGTTTATTATTTTGGCAATATGCACTGCCTGCGGTAATTGGCACAATTGTAAATACGCTGTATAACATTATTGATGGTATTTTTATTGGCCATTGGATTGGTCGTGAAGCATTGAGTGGTGCAGGCATTATTTTGCCAGTTATGAACCTCACTGCAGGCATTGGTATGCTGGTAGGTATTGGCTCGGCGAGCCGGATTTCGATTTTTTTGGGTCGTGGCGAAAACGACAAAGCCGAAAAAGTCGCAGGTACCTCGTTTATGCTAACCGCAGTTCTGAGTGGCATTACGCTTTCGTTATTGCTCTATTTTGTCGATCCCGTTTTACATTTTGTCGGCTCTAGTGCGACTAATCATGTATATGCTCGAGAATTTTTAGAGGTTTATTTACCGGGTAGTATTTTTATTACGTTAACGTTTAATTATAACAATATGATGCGCGCCAGTGGTTATCCATTTAAAGCAATGGTTACCATGTTTATTAGTGTAATTGCCAATATTATTTTAGCACCGATTTTTATTATTGGTTTAGGCTGGGGAATGCGTGGAGCGGCTTTTGCAACCACGTTATCCATGTTTATTAGCTTCTTATTTGTTATGCAACACTTTATCAGCAAAAACAGTAATATTAAGCTATATCGGCGCAATTTCACCCTTAACTTGACCTATATTAAATCGATTATATCAATCGGTATGTCTCCATTTGCCATGCAGGTTGCAGCTTCTATAGTGGTGGTTTTTATCAACTGGCAATTAGTACATTATGCACCACTGTCTAACGTATCAAGTGATGATGCTATTGCGGGCTATTCTAATGCCAACCGATTGATCACATTAGTAATTATGATTGTTATTGGGATTAATCAAGGTATGCAACCCATTATTGGTTATAATTACGGAGCAAAAAACTATTCGCGTGTCAAAACCACTTTTTTCTATGCCGTTAAAGTAGCAACTGTAATTACCAGTATTGGCTTTATTCTTGGGTTTTTTATTCCGGATATTTTAGTCCGTGCATTTAGTGCTGACGAGGATTTAATCTCAATATCAGCCATTGCACTACGCTATACCACACTTTCTTTTGCTTTTATTGGTTTCCAAATGGTGACCACAAGCTTTTTCCAATGCATTGGTATGGCAAAAGTATCGATTTTACTCAGTCTTTCTAGACAGATCCTTATTTTATTGCCAACACTCTATATTTTGCCATTATTCTTTGGGCTTGATGGCGTTTGGGCAGCAGCACCAACGGCAGATTTGTTATCAACTTTTACAGCTTGCTTGATACTTTATTGGTATTTTAAATCACTCAAGAAAAGACATTGTTGTAATTAATACTGCCGTTTAAGTTAATCAGGGCTTAACGCCCTTTTTAATTTGGCCCAATTTTATTTACTGAAGTTGTTTTTATTTTTGTTCACAAAATTCATGCTTAACTCCATTTTCACAAGCTTTTTTAAACAATTCTTTCGCTTTTTTGGTATCTTTTTTAACATCATAGCCATTAAAATATATCACGCCAAGATTCCATTGTGCGTAAGGATCATTTTGCTCGGCCGCTTTTTCCAACCAAATTTTAGCTAAACTATAATCTTGTTCAACAACTTTACCATCAAAATACATATCACCTAAAGAATATTGAGCATTTACATTGCCATTTTCACTCGCTTTTTGATACCATTCCAAAGCTTTCGTTATATTTTGTTCAACACCTTGGCCTTTTTCGTACATATACCCTAAATTAAATTGAGCTTCGTCGTCTTTTTCTGCTGCTTTTTGAAACCATTCAAAAGCTTTGGTGTAATCTTGTTCAACTTCTTCACCTTTATAATATAAGCTAGCGATATTAGTCATAGCATATACAATACCTTGTGCCGCAGCTTTTTCGTACCATTCTATTGCTTTTTGCGCATCTTTTGTGACAGAAATACCATAAAGGTACCTAACGCCAAGATAAAATTGTGCTTCTGGATTATTTTCTTCTGCCGCTTTTTTGTATAATTCGTCAAAACTCAAATCTCGAAAATCTTGAGCATAAGATGGGCTTGAGAAACATATGAACAATAAAAATAATGCAACTAATTTTTTCACGTTATATTCCTTATTAGCAAAACTTAATGAAGTTAAAATATATATTCTAAATTATTATAAACTAAAATTACTGAACTATTTTTAGTAAAATCAAAATAAAACCTATTAATTCCACTCAGTATCTCGTATTGTAGCCTTATTATGTCTAAGGCGATGAGTTTGTAATACTTGATAAGGTCACAAACATAAGACACAGAAAAATCAATATAACCCCAAACCACCCAACTAATGACATTTGTTCACCAATAATTAACATCGCTAATATGGCTGCAATAACCGGCTCTAACAAGCTAATAGTAATAGCTGAACTGGCTGATATTTTAGATAAACCATAGCCATAACATAAATACCCAAGAAACATGGGAATCAATGCCATATAAATGCAAACAGTCATATTGGTTAATGAGTCAAACAATGCAGATCCTGTAAGTAGCATAACAGGTATAAGTAAGATGCCACCACAACCAAAAGTCGCGCCCATGGCCGCTTTTGTTGCGATACCTTTTAACATTAATTGCCGTGCAGACCATGAATACAAGGCATAAGTGAATCCAGCGATTAAGCCTAGCAAAATGCCAATAGTGATATGATCATATTGATTTGTAGTAGAGTTATTTTCTGAAAAGGCAAGTAAAATTATTCCCAAAATGCCACAGCTAGCTCCTATTAACCATTGTTTAGTTAACCGAAAATCACGGCTAATATATTCAATAATGGCTGAAAGAATCGGCGCAGAACCAATAGAGACCACCGTTCCTATTGTCACACCAGACAACCGCATCGAGCTATAAAAAGCTAAAGGGTAAATCATTACCGCAATGGCACCAACAATAAGAAAACCAAAATGTTTGGTTAACAAATGACGCTCTTTGATTATTTTGGGTATCGCCAATGTGCATTGTAAAATGCCACCAATGCCCATTGCTAACGAGCCAATAAGTAAAGGAGAAAGCGAGGGAGCAAATGTAGCTGCTGTGCCCGTTGTCCCCCACAAAACAGATGCCAATATGACGGCTAAAATGCCAAGTATTCTATTCATTGAATAAATGATCACTCAATGTTTTGTACTTGCTCTCTGATTTGTTCAATAAGCACTTTGAGTTCAATCGCACTGGCTGTAACATCAGCATTAATTGATTTAGACGCAATAGTGTTAGATTCTCGATTAAATTCTTGCATCATAAAATCAAGCCTGCGCCCTACTGCTTCGTTCTTTTTCAAGATTGAATAAGTTTCTTTTACATGAGTCATTAATCGATCAAGTTCTTCGGCAACATCAATGCGCTGTGCAACCATAACAATTTCTTGTTCTAGACGGGAATTGTCAAGTTCAATATTGGCTTCTTCTAATTTACTTTTTAGCCTTTCTTTTTGCCATTCAAGAATTTGTGGCATCCATTGGCGGATTTTGTCAACTTCTACGGTAATCGCTTCTAATCGTTTGATAATAAGATCACAAAGCGCTTTACCTTCGCGCTCACGTACCGCAATAAACTCATCAATTGCGGTGTCAAGTAGAGCTAAAATTTCTTGTGAGATAGTATCTAAATTTTGCTCTTTTGCCGACATAACACCCGGCCAACGTAATACATCAATAGGGTTAATTTGAGCTGTATCTTGTTCAGTTTGAATCCAACTTGCAGCATTAATTATCTGTTTAGCCAGTTCTTTATTTAATGAAAGTTCTTGATGTTGTGCTGAAGGATCTAATTCAAAACGCAAATTACATTCGATTTTACCACGAGTTAGGCGATTACGTAATTTTTCGCGAACGATAGGTTCAAGTGAACGAAATTGCTCAGGCAAACGAATATACGTTTCTAAGTAACGTTGGTTAACTGAGCGTAATTCCCAAGAAGCCGTTCCCCATGGTTGATTGGCCTCTTTTCTTGCATAAGCAGTCATGCTTGAAATCATAATAACATCCTAAATTTGTAAAAAACTTGCTGGGCATTGTATCATAAATTCTGTATAATGCGCTCTTAGCTTAGGCTAAACATCGCTTAAATCTTGTTGATGTCCTCCTAAATGATTAACTCAAAACGATAATTTTTAATTAAAACTGCTGGAGAATTGCATGCGCCCGTCTGGTCGATCTGCGGAACAAGTCCGCCCAATCAAAATAACCCGTCATTATACTAAGCATGCAGAAGGTTCTGTATTAGTCGAATTTGGTGAAACCAAAGTACTTTGTAATGCCACTGTTGATGAAGGGGTCCCCCGCTTTTTAAAAGGACAAGGCCAAGGGTGGGTAACGGCTGAATATGGCATGTTACCGCGTGCAACCAATTCACGTACCCAACGCGAAGCAGCTAAAGGCAAACAAACTGGCAGAACAATGGAAATTCAACGGTTAATTGCTCGTTCATTACGAGCAATGATTGATCTAAAACTGCTCGGTGAGCATACAATTACACTTGACTGTGATGTGATTCAAGCCGATGGTGGTACTCGAACCGCATCAATTACTGGTGCTTGTGTTGCTTTAAACGATGCTATCAACCAAATGCTTGCCAATGGAAAAATAAAACAAAACCCAATTAAATCATTAGTGGCCGCAGTATCTGTTGGTATCGTTGAGGGCGAAGCGATTTGTGATTTGGAATATATAGAAGATTCAAACGCAGAAACCGATATGAATGTTGTTATGACAGATGATGGTCGTATGATTGAAGTGCAAGGCACTGCCGAAGGCGAACCATTTAGTCATGACGAATTATTAAAACTGTTAGAATTAGCAAAAAATGGCATCGCAACAATTATTGATGCTCAAAAACAGTCCTTAAAAGATTAATTGGAGAAAATCGATGAAATCATATAAAAGTGAATTTATTGAATTTGCTTTAAATAGACAAGCATTAAAATTTGGTGAATTTACCTTAAAATCAGGACGCAAAAGCCCCTACTTTTTTAATGCAGGATTGTTTAATACCGGTAAAGATCTAGCTTTATTAGGTCGTTTTTACGCAGCTGCACTCATGGATGCCAATTTAGAATACGATGTTATTTTTGGTCCAGCTTATAAAGGTATTCCTATTGTTTCATCAACCGTTGTTGCACTCTCTGAACAGCATAATATTGATGTGCCTTATTGCTTTAACCGCAAAGAAGCCAAAGACCATGGTGAAGGTGGTAACTTAGTTGGTAGTTCAATCTATCAGCAACGCGTTATGCTGGTTGATGATGTTATTACCGCCGGTACCGCAATTCGAGAATCGATGAGAATATTAGAAGATAACCAATCAAAACTTGCTGGTGTGCTCATCTGCCTAGACCGTCAAGAAAAAGGTCGTGGTGAACTATCCGCAATTCAAGAAATTAAACAAACCTATCATTGTGATGTTATTTCAATTATTACGCTTGATGATTTGATCCAATACCTCTACAAAGATCCAGCGCGAAAAGAGCAAGTCATACAAGTTGAGGCTTATCGGGCTGAATATGGAATAAAATAAGCTATTAGTATTTGAATATACAATGGCAATATATAATTATTGAAAAACCTCGAATAATATCGAGGTTTATTTTTTGTTTAGCAAAAAAATAAGCTTTTTATTGAATCCCTTTACAGCAAACTAAAAAACCCCACTAACTCATTGCTATTTTCTTTATATTTCAGGCTATGATCTGTACTTAACAAAGCGCCTACAAAGATGAATATAAAAAAGTGCTATTTTGTCAAAAATGTTTTTTATTTAATTTTAAATAAAAAATAGCTGTGATATAACCGTACTGTTGTATTAACTCTCATAATTAGGAGCGAATCATGTCATACCATACAAGTAATGAAGAACACGCTATAGAGATCGTTAATATTGCTTCCTTAGAAGCATTAGTTAAAGCAAGAATGGAGGCTGGGGCTTTTGGTTATATCCGTGGTGGTGCCGAAGACGAATGGACAATGCGAGAAAATACCTTATCGTTTAATCGCAAAAAAATTATTCCTCGTGTATTACAAGGTATTGATCACGCAGATTTATCAACAAAATTGTGGGATATCCCCTTAAAAACACCCATTATTCAAGCACCATCAGCTGCCCAAGGATTGGCTCATGAGCAAGGCGAAAAAGACACCGCTAAAGGCGTCGCTGCGGCTGGTTCTATTTTCTGTATTAGTACTTATGCAAATACATCTATTGAAGATGCCGCAAATGCCGCGCCCAATGTACCGTATTTTTTTCAACTCTATATGAGTAAAGATGATGATTTTAACCGTTTTATTATCGATAAAGCCGTTAAAGCAGGCGCAAAAGCAATCATTCTAACAGTTGATTCAACGTTAGGCGGTTATCGCGAAGAGGATATTGTTAATAAATTTCAATTTCCACTCCCTATGAAAAATCTCAGTGCTTACAGTCAATCAAACGGCAATGGTGATGGTTCAGGTAAAGGCATTAGTGAAATTTATGCCGCAGCAAAACAAGGTATTGTTCCTTCTGATATTCAAAAAATTAAAGAAATGGCAAATTTACCTGTTATTGTAAAAGGAATTCAATCACCTGAAGATGCATCAATTGCAATATCAGCCGGAGCTGATGCGATTTGGATATCAAATCATGGTGGGCGACAATTAGATGGCGCTCCCGCTTCATTTGAGGTATTGCCTAGTATTGCAGCTACTGTTGCCAAACGTGTTCCAATCATTTTTGACAGCGGTGTACGACGTGGCGAACATGTATTTAAAGCATTGGCAAGTGGCGCTGATCTTGTTGCTATTGGACGCCCTATTCTTTATGGTCTGAATTTAGGTGGAGCTGAGGGAGTAAAATCCGTCTTTGATCATCTTAACAAAGAACTGTCTATTACCATGCAATTAGCTGGCACAAAAACGATCGAAGATATTAAAAATACCCTATTAATTTAATGGTAGAAATTACTTGCTTCGGTTACAGTAGTTAAAAAAATGACTGTAATGAATATACATAAAACAAAATTATCGCCGTATCATCAACAAGTGCTATGGCGATAATACCCTAGAAAAAATAACCATCATTATTGATTTGGCTAAACGTATATGACCAGTTGCTATCCAACCACTGAAACACCCAAAAACCTAATGAAGTATCAATAAACATGTCACCCATTACATATACAACACAAAAACAAGCGGCGTAATTTTACTAACTTGTATGCTTATTATGAAGTAGTTACACAACTGTTACGTTTTAGGCTATATTTTTGTAAAAAACATTCAGGATTCTATACCGTTTCGTGATTAATTAAAACTGCCTACACGGCAGTGAACTAGCAGAAAGTGGTATTGCTGATTGTGAACTAAATTAAAACTGCCTACACGGCAGTGAACTCAAATCTTAAGTTCTACCTTAACGCCGTGTAAATTAAAACTGCCTACACGGCAGTGAACTAGAAGTTAATATACTATCAATATTGTATGTAAAAAGGCAAATAGCTATTTAGGTTTTAAAAACCCTTTTTTGAAGTGAGTTTTTAATTATTTGATTTTATTTATTTTTAAAATATGGCAAAAAAAAGGGTTCTGGTTTTTAGTTTTTGGACTTTATGATGACGTAGTACTACCCAAACCTAAAACTCAAAAGACCAATTTGCTTAGATTTTTAATAAAAACCTTAAAAATAGCGTTAAGCGTTTTCGAATTTTATCTACCTATAAATAGAAAAATAGCCTATATCAATTAACTTATTTTCTATCTTTCTTAAAAGATATTGGATGATGTTCATCAACAACTTTCAATCAGCAATAGAATCAAGGAGCGCGACCAGATCGATGTTTTTTTGATATGTGAAAAATGGAAGAAATTATTAACCTTAGATTTATTCAAAATAAAGCAATAAAAAAGCCCGCAGATAGAAAAATAACAACAAATCAGCTATGATATAGACCTATAACAGTTAGCAATAAAATGACTAATAAAGAAGTAAAAATCGATTACTTTCTTATTAGGCAATACCTATTTTTTATTTAGGAATTTTGAAAATATGACTTCTAATAACGCCCAATCAATGTCCGGAACGCAACAACGTGATCAACTACAACGCCAAATATGGAAAATTGCCGACGAGGTTCGCGGTGCTGTCGATGGTTGGGATTTTAAGCAATATGTTTTAGGTTCATTATTTTACCGATTTATTAGTGAAAATTTTGCCAATTATATTGAAGGTGGTGAAGAAGGTATCGATTACAGCACATTATCCGATGATGTCATTACCGATGAAGTTAAAAAAGACGCAATAAAAACCAAAGGCTATTTTATTTATCCTAGCCAATTATTTTGTAAAATTGTAGCTCAAGCCAATACCAATTCAAGTTTAAATACTGATTTGGCCAATATTTTTAATGCAATTGAAAGCTCAGCTAATGGTTACCCGTCAGAAAGCGATATTAAAGGATTATTTGCCGATTTTGATACCACCAGTAACCGATTAGGTAATACAGTTGCCGATAAAAACAAACGATTAGCGGCGGTACTTAATGGTGTTGCCGAACTCGATT
Source organism: Gilliamella sp. X-46 (assembly GCF_057063525.1). Classification (NCBI taxonomy): domain Bacteria; kingdom Pseudomonadati; phylum Pseudomonadota; class Gammaproteobacteria; order Orbales; family Orbaceae; genus Gilliamella; species Gilliamella sp. X-46. Next base: position 515,270 of record NZ_JBXSQH010000001.1, read on the forward strand.
TTGGTGATTTTGCCGACAATCAAATCGATCTGTTTGGCGATGCTTATGAGTATTTGATTTCTAATTATGCCTCGAATGCCGGTAAATCTGGTGGTGAATTTTTTACACCACCGAATGTATCGAAACTAATCTCACAATTAGCCTTACATAATCAAACAAAGGTCAATAAAATCTATGACCCAGCGGCAGGTTCGGGTTCTTTATTATTACAAGCGAAAAAACAGTTTGATGAACATATCATTGAGGATGGATTCTTCGGTCAAGAAATTAATCATACCACCTATAACCTTGCTCGAATGAATATGTTTTTACACAATATCAACTATGATAAATTCGAAATTGCTTTAGGCGACACATTACTTAATCCAAAGTTTGGCGACGAAAAACCATTTGATGCAATCGTTTCGAATCCACCCTATTCAATTAAATGGATTGGCAGTGACGATCCAACCTTAATTAATGATGACCGATATGCGCCCGCTGGCGTGCTAGCACCAAAATCGAAAGCCGATTTTGCCTTTATTATGCACGCACTAAGTTATCTGTCCGAGTGTGGGCGAGCTGCGATTGTTACCTTTCCGGGGATATTTTATCGTGGTGGTGCGGAACAAAAAATTCGCAAATATTTGGTCGATAATGATTTTGTCGAAACTGTAATCTCGCTCGCACCCAACTTATTTTATGGAACAACGATTGCGGTTAATATTTTGGTGCTTGCCAAAAATAAAACCGTCAAAACGACACAATTTATTGATGCCAGCAAACTGTTTAAAAAAGAGACCAATAATAATGTGCTCACTGATGAACATATTCAAGAAATTATGCAAGTATTTGATAGCAAGCAAGATATCGAATATTTTGCTAAATCAGTCGATAATCAAACCATTGCTCAAAATGACTATAATCTATCCGTCAGTTCGTATGTTGAAGCCAAAGATACCCGTGAAGTGATTGATATCACCCAGCTTAATGCCGAAATAAAAGATACGGTAGCTAAAATTGATAGCTTACGTTCCCAAATTGATGCAATTGTGGTGGAGATTGAAGCATGATTAAGAGTAGCAATATAACTGAGTTGCTAAAAGGTGTTGAGGTTGAGTGGAAGACGCTGGGGGAAGTGGCTAAAATATCTTCAGGAGGAACACCAAAAACAAATATTTCTGAATATTATGGCGGTGATATCCCTTGGTTGCGAACACAAGAAATAAATTTTGGAAATATTTGGGATACAGGTGTAAAAATTACAGAAAAAGGAGTAAATAATTCAAGCGCAAAATGGATACCGAAAAATTGTGTAATTATTGCTATGTATGGTGCTACAGTTGGAAAAGTAGGTATTAATAAAATACCCATGACGACTAATCAAGCATGTGCAAATATAAATCTTGATAGAAAGATAGCAAATTATAGATATATATTTCATTTTTTATCTAGTAAATATACATATATAAAATCACTTGGTACTGGTACACAAACAAATATTAATGCTCAGATTATTAGAAAACTTGAGATCCCCATCCCCCCTCTACACGTTCAAACCGAAATCGTCCGTATTTTAGACACATTTACAGCCCTCACAGCAGAGCTCACAGCAGAGCTCACAGCGGAGCTTACCACACGTAAAAAACAATACAACTATTATCGGGATAAATTGTTGACCTTTAAAGAAGATGAGGTTGAGTGGAAATCTTTAGGTGAAATTTGTACTATTGGTGATGGTTTGCATGGAACCCCAAATTATGATAATTCAGGTGATTATTATTTTATTAATGGTAATAATCTTAATAATGGAAAAATAATTTTTAATAATAATACAAAAAAAGTTGATGACATAACTTTTAAAAAAAGTAACAAAACATTTACTGTAGAAAATACCGTTTTTTTATCAATTAATGGAACAATTGGAAATGTTTCACTTTTTAATAATGAAAAAATTGTTTTAGGAAAATCAGTTGCTTATTTCAAAATAAGGTCAGAAAGTTTATCTGTAAAGTTTTTATTTTATTTTTTACAAACAGGTTATGCCCAAAAGTATTATGAAACTCAGAAAACAGGTTCTACAATAAAAAATTTAGGCTTAAAAGCATTAAGAGAGTTTAAAATCCCCATTCCCCCCCTCAAGGAACAAGCCCGTATTGTCGAAATCTTAGACAAATTCGATGCGCTCACCAATTCAATCACCGAGGGTTTACCGCGTGAGATTGCATTACGCCAAAAACAATATGAATATTATCGGAATTTATTATTAGACTTTCCGAAAGTGCAAGAATAATAAGATAGAGTTATAAAAAAATGAATACCACATTAAGGAATATTGCTGAAAAGCTGGATAAAAACAATAGAAAAGTCCAATTAATCTATGCCTTTAACGGTACAGGTAAAACGCGTTTATCTCAAACCTTTAAGAATTTAATTATATCGCAGCATAAAGGCGATAAAGAGAATAATACCGCCTTAACAAGGCACAAAATCCTGTACTATAACGCCTTTACTGAGGATTTATTTGCTTGGGATAATGATAAACACCAAGAGGGTAAACATCAATTAATCATTCAACCTAACTCATTTACTGACTGGATTTTGAAAGACCAAGGACAAGACCAAAATATTGTTCGTTACTTTCAATCCTATACTCACCAAAGATTACTGCCACATTTCAACGAGGATTTTTCTGCTATTACTTTTTCGCTAGCTGGGGATAATGATCAGCGTATTGATAATATTAAAATCTCTAAAGGCGAAGAAAACAATTTAATTTGGAGTGTTTTTTTTACACTGATTAACTTAGTTATCGCAGAGCGCAATATTACTGACAAAAGCGAACGCTCGACTAATGAATTTGACCATTTACGCTATATTTTTATTGATGATCCCGTCAGTTCATTGGACGAAAATCACCTTATCCAATTGGCGGTAGATATTGCCCAATTAATCACATCCTGTGAATCTGACATTAAATTTATTATTACGACCCATAACCCGCTGTTTTATAATGTGCTTTATAATGAATTAACTTCAAAAGATAGTTATATTTTAAGACGATTTGAGGACGGTAAATTTGCATTAGAAGAGAAAAAAGGCGATTCAAACCGTAGTTTTTCCTATCATCTTTATTTAAAACAGTTGCTGCAAGAAGCGGTTAAGGAAAATAAAATTGAAAAATATCATTTTACCCTATTACGTAACTTATATGAAAAAACCGCCTGTTTTTTAGGCTATCCGCAATGGTCAGACTTATTGCCTGACGATAAACAACTTTACTTAACACGGATTATCAATTTTACCAGCCATTCAACCTTATCTAATGAAATGGTTTCCGAACCTTCTGAACCTGAAAAGCAAACTGTTGCATTTTTACTTAATCATTTACTTAAAAATTATAATTTTAAATAGCTGGAATAGAATATGACGACTTATACAAAACCAATTGCCGAAACCAATAGCTATATTATTTTAGATAACTACGACAAGCTTGAAGAAACAGCAGCTGTTTATCAGACTGAAACGGATTTAGAAAACGAATTTATTCATGATTTAACTCGACAAGGCTATGAATATTTACCTAATTTAAACACGCATGCAAAGTTATTAGCCAATATTCGTGAGCAGTTGCAAACACTAAACAAAATGCAATTTACCGATGATGAATGGCGACGTTTTGTATTAGAGTATTTAGATAAACCCAATGAATCGATGATCGATAAAAGTCGCAAAATCCACCACGATCATATTTATGATTTTGTTTTTGATGATGGTCATATCCAAAATATCAAGCTGTTAGATAAAAAAGATGTCGCCAATAATAAATTACAAGTTATCCGTCAATTTCAGCAAACTGGCAATTATGCAAATCGTTATGATGTGACTATTTTGGTGAATGGCTTACCCCTTGTGCAAGTTGAATTAAAAAAGCGGGGTATTGCCATTCGTGAAGCCTTTAACCAAGTGCATCGTTACAGTAAAGAGAGTTTTAATCAAGACAATTCACTGTTTAAATATTTACAACTGTTTGTTATCTCAAATGGCACCGACACCCGCTATTTTGCTAACACCACTAAGCGCGATAAAAACAGCTTTGATTTTACAATGAATTGGGCAAATGTTAAAAATGAACCGATAAAAGATCTAAAAGACTTTACTGCCACCTTTTTTGCCAGCCGCACGCTGTTAAATGTGTTACTGACTTATTCGGTGCTTGATGTGAATGACACATTGTTAATTATGCGCCCTTACCAAATTGCCGCCACCGAGCGTATATTGTGGCAAATCATTAGCGCTTATCATGCCAAAAAGTGGAGTAGCTTACAAAGTGGCGGTTTTATTTGGCACACAACAGGATCAGGCAAAACATTAACCAGTTTTAAAACGGCACGCCTTGCAACCGAATTAGAATTTATTGATAAAGTCTTTTTTGTGGTGGATCGTAAAGATCTGGATTATCAAACCATGAAAGAGTATCAAAAATTTTCAAAAGATAGTGTCAATGGCTCAAATAGTACCGCTGGGCTTAAACGCAATATTGAGAAAACCGATAATAAAATTATTGTCACAACGATTCAAAAACTTAATAATTTGATGAAAAGCGACGATAGTTTGGCAATCTATGATAAACATGTGGTATTTATTTTTGACGAAGCGCACCGCTCCCAGTTTGGCGAAGCGCAAAAAAACTTAAAGCGTAAATTTAAAAAGTATTACCAATTTGGTTTTACTGGCACGCCGATTATGCATACTAACGCAATAGGGACGCAAACCACGGCAGATGTTTTTGGTCGTGAACTACACGCTTATGTATTAACCGATGCAATTCGTGACGAAAAGGTACTAAAATTTAAAGTTGACTATAATGATGTGCGCCCTAATTTTAAATCGATAGAGCAAGAACAAGATCTCGAAAAACTTAGCGCTGCTGAAAATAAAAAAGCACTACTCCACCCAAACCGTATTGAGCAAATCACACAATATATTTTGAATAATTTTAAACAAAAAACACACCGCTTAATGGGCAAAAGTAAAGGGTTTAATGCCATGTTTGCAGTGAGTAGTGTCGATGCGGCTAAACTCTATTATGAATCATTCAAAAAATTACAAAAAAATGCCAATCAGCCATTAAAAATAGCCACCATATTTTCTTATTCTGCCAATGAAGAACAAGATGCACAGGGTAATTTTGCCGATGAAAGTTTTGAAACCGATGCCTTAAATCAAAGTGCTAAAGAGTTTTTAGCTGCTGCGATAGCAGATTATAATCAGATGTTTAAAACTAACTTTGATGTCAGTTGCGATCAATTTCAAAACTATTATCGTGATCTGTCTTTAAAAGTCAAAAATCAAGAAGTCGATCTATTAATTGTCGTTGGCATGTTCTTAACTGGCTTTGATGCGCCAACGCTCAATACGTTATTTGTCGATAAAAACCTGCGATATCATGGGTTAATTCAAGCCTTTTCACGCACCAATCGTATCTATAATGCCACTAAAACCTTTGGCAATATTGTGGCGTTCCGTGATTTAGAACAAGCTACCATTGATGCAATAAAAACATTTGGTAAAAGCAATACTCGTGAAGTGGTGTTAGAAAAAAGCTTTAAGGAATACATGGAAGGGTTTACTGATAAAAGTTCAGGTGAATTGCACCATGGCTATTTAGCTATCGTTGCCGAATTGCAAGACAAATTCCCACGTCCTGACGAAATTATTACCGACAAAGATAAAAAAGCGTTTGTTAAATTATTTGGCGAATACTTGCGTGCTGACAATGTGTTGCAAAATTATGATGAATTTGTTGCATTAAAAGATTTCCAACAATTAGATATGACTGATGAGCAAGCGGTTTTAGCGTTTAAAAACAAGCATTATGTGACTGATGAAGATCTGCAAAAAATGCAAGCAGTTAAACTACCGACTGATCGCGCAATTCAAAATTATCGTTCAACCTATAATGATATTCGTGATTGGCTACGCCGAGAAAAAGAAGCCAATCAACAAGATCAGCAAAGGGTTGACTGGGATGATGTAGTTTTTGAAATAGATCTATTAAAATCACAAGAGATCAATTTGGATTATATTCTTGAGTTAATTTATGAACAAAATAAACAAGAAAAAACCAAACAGGACATTGTCGAAGATGCTCAGCGATTAATTCGATCAAGCTTAGAAAATCGAGCTAAAGAAGAGCTAGTTGTCGAATTTATAAAACAAACTGATCTTGATGCTATTCCAGATAAAGCCTCGATTATTGATGCGTTTTTCTTGTATGCACAGCAAGAGTTACAGGTAGAGCTTAATTCCTTAATTGAAGAGGAAAATTTAAATGAAGCAGCCACAAAACGCTATATTGCATCGTCGTTAAAGCGAGAGTATGCAACTGAAAATGGCACAGAGCTGAACGAGATTCTACCTAAAATGAGCCCACTGAATCCCCAATATTTAATTAAAAAGAGCCGAGTCTTTGAAAAAATCGCCGCATTGGTTGAAAAGTTTAAGGGTGTTGGTGGTAGAATTTAATTGTTAACAGTTAAATTTGCTAATAATTAAAGGAAGATGAATGATCGATTTCTTATTCATCTTCCTAATAACTCATCACTGAAACTTACTTTGAGTGATTTTGTATGCAAAATCTTGCATTTTCATAATGATAAATGATTTTTGAAAAATCAAATGGTTCACCTGATGAAGTATAAAATATTTCTTCAACACAAAGTGCTGGCTCACCGGCTTGCAGTCCTAAATATTGCGCCATTTCAGCATCAAGCTTTATTACTTGCATATATTTATCAGAAAAACCAATATTAATATTGTAATTTTCTTGAATATAATTAAAAATTGAATTTTCAACGATCTCTTTATTTAAATAACAAATGAGCTTTTTGCGATAGTATGACTGCTCTAAGCCATATAATTTGCCTTCAACGTAACGTAATCGCTTAACAAAATAAACTTCTTCATCGTCATCACATTGTAGGTTTTCTTTAACCTTTGAACAGGGCTTGATAATATCGACATTAAATACTGTCGATGAACCATAAACATCTTCTAAATCAACGGTAAAACCATGACTTTGTAAAAAATTGAGGTAGCCTCTTTTTTTGCGTTCACGAACAAAAATGCCACTGCCTTGCACTTGATAAATAACGCCTTGTCGTTCTAGACAATTAAGTGCTTTGATAATTGTGCTACGACTTACCTGATACTGATTAATTAACCCTTCAATATTGGCAAGTTGGGTGCCCTTAGCTAATTGCTGCTGATAAATCGTCTGTTTGATTTTTTTTGCAACATCCTGATATTTAATCATTTTTATATCTTTTATTTAATGAAAAATTTAAACATTATTTTATACAAGTTATTTTAACTTTTAAATTAAATGATGTAAAAGTCGATCAAGATCACAAACAATATAATTGGTAATTAACAATTTTGAAATTGTCGATAAAATAACCTTACTAAATTGCTTTTAGGAGTATTTGAACTGCACCCCAAAAGTTGTACAAAAAAACTAAGCTGCTGGAAAATAATACTCCCGATATTGAACAGGACTCTTTTTGTCCAAGCTTAATTTAATTCTTCTATGATTATAATAATGGATATATTCCTCAATATCCGCTTT